>NZ_JBEOYR010000001.1:328234-637439 GCF_040297165.1 Streptomyces sp. NPDC001851
CCCGGGGGCGGGGGGGGGGGGCCCCCCCGGGCTTCCACGCGCATGGGTGGTGTGTTGCTCGCTTCCGGGGGGGGGCGCGCCCCGAACTGGGGGGGGGGCCGCCCGGCGGATGCCGGGCGCCCCTCCCTCATGTCTTCTACTGGTTGCCGGGGTCGAGCGGGTCCTCGGGTGTGGTGGGGGCCGTCGGCGGCTGGGTCGTCGGCGGCTCGGTCGTGGGCTGTGTGGGCGGCTGGGTCGTCGGCGGCTCGGTCGGCTTGTGCGAGTGCTTCGGGTGCGGCGAGTGCGACGGCTTGGGCGCCTTGCTGGTCGGCGTGTGCGACGGCGTGCTGGACGGCGACTGGGAGTGCGACGGCGGCACGGTCGGCTGGATCGCCGCGCCCTGTGTGGTGTCGAGTTCGAACTTGGTGACGCCGTCCATCGCCTCGAAGGTGTAGGCGGCCCAGATCTTCGCCGGGATGGCGCCGCCGTTGATGCGGGCGGGGCGGCCCAGGTCGTCGAGCAGGCCGGCCGCGCCGGTCAGCGGCACCTGCGCGTGGGTCTTGGAGTCCTCGCCGAACAGGCCGACCGAGGTGACGAGGCCGGGCGTGTAGCCGGTGAACCAGGCCGACCTGTTCTTGTCGGACGTACCGGTCTTGCCGGCGACCTGCTGGCCGTCGCGCGCCGGGTTGGCCGCCACCGACTGGCTGGCCGTACCGTCGTCGACCACGCCGGTGAGCACGGAGGTCACGGTGTCGGCGGCCTGCGGGGGGATCACCTGGTCGCCGATCGGGTCCGGGATGGTGACGGTGCGGTCCTTGTGGTCGGCCGACTTGATGATCGTCGGGGTGACCTTCTTGCCGTGGTTGTCGAGGGTCGCGTAGATGCCGGCCATCTCCAGCGGGCTCGCACCCATGGAGCCCAGCGTCTGCGCGGGAACCGGCTCCATGCCCTGGGTGTCCATGCCGAGCTTGCCGGCGACCTCCATCACCTTTTCCATGCCCACGTCGATGCCCATCTGGGCGAAGACCGAGTTGACGGACTGGTTCATGGCCGTCTGGACGGTGATGGGGCCGTAGCTCTTGTCGTCCTCGTTGGGCGGGCCGAAGCCGACCTTTCTGCCGTGGTCCACGGCCTGGCGGCCGCTGGTGCCGTCGTAGACCGTGCTCGCCGTGATGGGCTGGCCGTCCTGCGTCGTGGCGCCCTCGGCCAGCGCGGCGGCCAGGATCACCGGCTTGAAGGTGGAGGCGGGCTGGTAGTCGGTGCGGGTCGCGTTGTTGCGGTAGTGCTTGAAGTAGTCCGCGCCGCCGTACATGGCGAGGACCTTGCCCGTCTTCGGGTCGACGGACACGGCGCCGGGCTGGACGTTGGCGTCGACGGGGCGCTTCTTCGGGTCGAGCCGGCCGGTCAGCTGGTCCTTGACGGCCTGCTCCAGCTGGTGCTGCTTCTTCTTGTCGATGTTGAGCGTGATGGTCCAGCCGCCCTTTTTCACCAGCGCCTCGGCGTCACCGATGGTGGCGGCCTGGCCCTGGGCGACCAGTCGCCGCTCCAGTGCCGCGTTGGCCGCGTCCACCAGGTAGCCGGTCTGTCCCTTCATGCCGGGCGCCGCCTTGGGCGCCTTCGGCTCCGGGAACCGCATGGTCTGGCGCTTGCCCGCGTCCAGCCAGTGCTGCTTGACCATGTTGTCCAGGACGTAGTTCCAGCGGGCCTTCGCCAGCTTCTTGCCGGTGTCGGTCGCGAGGGCCCAGTCGTACTGGTTCGGCGCCTGGAGCAGCGCGGCGAGGTAGGCGCCCTCCTCCACCTTGAGGTCCTTGGCGTCCTTGTGGTAGTACGCCTGCGCCGCGGCCTGGATGCCGTAGGCGCCGCGGCCGTAGTAGCTGGTGTTGATGTATCCCGCGAGGATGTACTCCTTGGACTTCTGGCGGTCCAGCTTCAGCGAGATGACCAGTTCCTTCAGCTTGCGCGAGACGGTCTGGTTCTGGTCCAGGTAGTAGTTCTTGACGTACTGCTGGGTGATCGTCGAACCGCCCTGGGTGCCGCGCCCCATCACGGTGTTGAGCACACCGCGGGCGGTGCCCTTCAGATCGACGCCGGAGTCGTGGTAGAAGCTCTTGTTCTCGGCCGCGACGAAGGTGCGCTGGACGTCCTTGGGGACCTCGGAGAGGTCGACGCTCTCACGGTTGAGCTGGCCGGTGCGGGCGAGCATCGTGCCGTCGCTGTACTTGTAGATGTTGCTCTGCAACTGGGCGGCGGCGTTGCCCTGCGGGATGTCCACGTACATGTACAGCCCGATGAAGGCCGCGATCACCAGCAGGCACAGCCCGAAGAACGTGCCGAGCACCTTCTTCCAGGTGAACAGCCTGCGTATGCGGCCCTTGGGCGGCTTGGCGTCGGCCGGGGCTGCCGCCATGGGCACGGAGGGGCGGCGTTTGGGCGCCGCGCGGCGGCCACCGCGCTGTCGCGCTCGTCTCTCTTCCGCTCGTCCCATGGGTCCCTACGCTCACTTCCGTCTTGGGGTCAGCTCCGAAAGCTAACACTCGCCTATATGACAAAGGGCGTCCGATCCGTTCTTTTACGGACGTGAGAATGAGCACCTGCCCCGTGGGAACCGACGGTTTCGGAGGCCGGGGGGTTGCTTCGACCCGTTAAAGTGATATCGCTTTGATAGAAGAAAGCCAGACCCGCGGGGCGCAGGCTTCCCGAGAAACGGGGACCGCCATGTCCGTGCACGACGCGTACGGCAGCCCGATCGAGCCGGCCGCGGTCGTGGTCCGGAAGGTCCAGGACACCGCCCAGGCCACCTTCGAGGTGGACGACGGCCTGTCGCTGCGCGGCAACGCCGAGGCGGGCGCGGTGGTGGCCGCACGGCGCCAGATCGTCGACGGGGCGGTCGGCTTGGTCGAGACGGCGCTCGGCCGGATCGCCGAGGCGGACATCGTGGAACTGGACGAGGAGCGGGAGGCGGCGATGGTGTCCACCCTGATGGTCGGGCTGTGCGGGGACCGGGCCCCGCAGCCGGTCCTCAGCACCGGGACCCTCCACCGGTGACGGACCCTTCACGGACTTCGAAGCGACGGCCGCAGCAGCGCAAGCAGGTACTGCTGCGGCTGGACCCGTCGGTCTACGAGGCGCTGGCCCGCTGGGCCGGTGACGAGCTGCGGTCGGCCAACGCGCAGATCGAGTTCCTCCTCAGGAAGGCGCTGGCGGAGGCGGGACGACTGCCGAAGGACACCGGCCCGCTGCCGCGCAGGGGCAGGCCGCCTGTGTCATAACCGTGACAATGGGCCGCCACCTGCACCGCCGTACTGCCCGCCATGATCACTGCACTCGGCGTATACATGCGGGGTATACACCGTGTGTAGAGTGCTCCGCATGTCCATCGGTCACACCCTTCTGGGGCTCCTGGAGTCCGGCCCGCGCCACGGCTACGACCTCAAGCGGGCCTTCGACGAGAAGTTCGGTCACGACCGGCCGCTGCACTACGGCCAGGTCTACTCCACGATGTCCCGGCTGCTGAAGCACGGCCTCGTGGAAGTCGACGGCATCGAGGCGGGCGACGGCCCCGAGCGCAAGCGGTACGCCATCACCGACGCGGGCATCACCGACGTCGACCGGTGGCTCGGCACCCCCGAGAAGCCCGAGGAGTACCTGCAGTCGACCCTGTACACCAAGGTCGTCCTCGCCCTCCTCACCCACCGCGACGCCTCCCTCATCCTCGACACCCAGCGTGCCGAGCACCTGCGCAGCATGCGGATCCTGACCGACCGCAAGCGCAAGGGCGACCTCGCGGACCAGCTGATCTGCGACCACGCGCTGTTCCACCTGGAGGCCGACCTGCGCTGGCTGGAGCTGACCGCGGCCCGCCTGGACAAGCTCCGTGCGGCGGTGGCCCGATGACCCCTCCCCCCGGCTCCCTGCTCACCGCCGACAACCTGCGCAAGGCCTACGGCCCGACGGTCGCGCTCGACGGCGCCGAGTTCTCCGTCCACCCCGGCGAGGTCGTCGCCGTGATGGGCCCCTCCGGCTCCGGCAAGTCGACACTGCTGCACTGCCTCGCCGGCATCGTGCCGCCCGACTCCGGGTCCATCACCTACGACGGCCGGGAACTGACCGGCATGAGCGACACCGAACGCAGTGCGCTGCGGCGCGGCGAGTTCGGCTTCGTCTTCCAGTTCGGCCAGCTCGTCCCGGAGCTGACCTGCGTGGAGAACGTGGCACTGCCGCTGCGGCTGAACGGCACCTCCCGCAAGGAGGCCGAGCGGGCCGCGCTCGGCTGGATGGAACGGCTGGAGGTGGACGACCTCAAGGGCAAGCGGCCCGGCGAGGTCTCCGGCGGCCAGGGGCAGCGCGTCGCGGTGGCGCGGGCGCTGGTCACCGAACCCCGGGTGATCTTCGCCGACGAGCCGACCGGCGCACTCGACTCCCTCAACGGCGAACGCGTGATGGAGCTGCTGACCGACGCGGCCCGCTCCACCAACGCGGCCGTCGTCCTGGTCACGCACGAGGCCCGGGTGGCCGCCTACTCCGACCGCGAGATCGTCGTACGCGACGGCAGGTCCCGGGACATGGAGCGCGCCATATGAGTGCCCGCCAATGGTCCAGAGACCTCGGCATGGGCGTCCGGTTCGCCTTCACCGGCGGGCGCGAGGGCTGGGTCCGGATGCTGCTGACGGCGGTCGGCGTCGGCCTCGGCGTGGCGCTGCTGCTGCTGACGACCGCGATCCCGAACGCGCTGGCGGTACGGGACCAGCGCAACCAGGACCGACTGGACTACACCTACGGTCCGTCCCGGCCGAAGGCCGCGAACACCCTGGTGATCTCCGACATCGACAGCACCTTCCGCGGCAGCGACGTGCGTGGCCGGCTGGTGGAGCCCGAGGGTCCGCGGGCACCGCTCGCACCGGGCCTCACGACGTACCCGGCGCCCGGCGAGATGGTCGTCTCCCCCGCGCTGAAGCACCTCCTCGGCTCGGCGGACGGGAAGCTGCTGCGCGAGCGGCTGCCGTACCGGATCGTCGGGACGATCGCCGAGCCCGGACTGATCGGCTCGCACGAACTCGCCTACTACGCCGGCGCGAAGGCCCTCGCCCCCCGCATCGACGGCTGGCGGACGGCCCGGATCGACCACTTCGGTCCCCAGCAGGCGTCCAAGGCGGACAAGGCCGACCCGGTGCTGATCCTGCTGGTGCTGGTCGTCTTCGTGGTGCTGCTGATGCCGGTCGCCGTGTTCATCGCCACGGCCGTACGGTTCGGCGGCGAGCGGCGCGACCGCAGGCTGGCCGCGCTGCGGCTGGTGGGCTCCGACAGCCGGATGACCCGGCGGATCGCGGCGGGCGAGGCGCTCGCCGGCTCGCTGCTCGGGCTGGTCTTCGGCACCGTCTTCTTCCTGCTCGGCCGGCAGCTCGCGGGCTCGGTCGAGATCGTGGGCGTCAGCGTGTTCCCCAGCTATCTCGATCCCTCCCCGGCGCTTGCCGCCCTGGTCGCCCTCGCCGTTCCGGCGGCGGCGGTGCTGGTCACGCTGTTCGCGTTGCGCGGGGTGGTCATCGAGCCGCTGGGCGTGGTCCGTACGGCCAAGCCCACGCGCCGCCGACTGTGGTGGCGGCTGCTGCTGCCGCTGGGCGGCCTCGCCTGCCTCGCGCCGATGATCGGACAGGGCCGCGACAACGGCACCTTCAACGAGTACCTGGTGATCGGCGGCGTCCTGCTGCTGCTCGTCGGTGTCACCGCGCTGCTGCCATGGGTCGTCGAGGCGGTCGTGGCCCGGCTCGGGCACGGCGGGCTGTCCTGGCAACTGGCCGTACGACGGCTGCAGTTGAGCAGCGGCTCGGCGGCCCGCCTGGTCAACGGCATCGCGGTCGCGGTGGCCGGGGCGATCGCGCTGCAGATGCTGTTCGCGGGGGTCCAGGACGACTACACCAAGGTCAACGCGAAGGACACCGGCCGGGTGCAGATGCAGGTCAACCTGTCGCGGGGTGTCCCCTTCCTCCCGGCCGCCCGGCAGTTCGCCGCCACCAAGGGCGTACGGAAGGCCACCTCGGTGGGCAGCTCCCAGCTGGGCGACGGTCGCTGGAGTTCCGACAAGGGGCCGGCGAACACCGTCGGCCTCACCGTCGGCACCTGCGCCTCGCTGCGGGAGATGGCCGACCTGCCGAACTGCCACGACGGCGACGTCTTCGCGGTGACCGGCGGGGACCGGGACGCCGACGTGGCGAAGCTCGCCCGGCCCGGCCGCACCCTCCATGTCGACACGAGCGACCGCTCGGGCGGCGGCCCGGACGTCCTGTGGACCGTGCCCGGCGACCTGAAGCGGGGCCGCGCGCTCACCGGGCCGGTCGGCTTCAAGGAGAGCGGTGTGCTGGTGACCCCGGGCGCCGTGTCCCGGCGGATGAGCGCCACGCTGGCCGGATCGGTGTTCCTCGCGCTGGACGAGTCACTGCCGGACGCGCACGAATACGTCCGCAACACCGCGGCGCGGATCGACCCGCTGGCGGACGCGATGGTGTGGTCGTCCACCGAGCGCTCGGCGCAGTTCACCTCCATCCGCACCGGTACGTTCGCCGGCGCCGTGTGTGTGCTGGTCCTGATCGGCGCGAGCCTGCTGGTGTCCCAGCTGGAGCAGCTGCGCGAGCGGCGCAAGCTGCTGTCGTCGCTGGTCGCCTTCGGCACCCGGCGGCGCACGCTGAGCCTGTCGGTGCTGTGGCAGACGGCGATCCCCATCGCCCTCGGCCTGCTGCTCGCCTCGACCGTCGGAATGACGCTGGGCGCGGTGCTGCTGAAGATGGTGGGCGCGACGGTGGGCGTGGACTGGCCGAGCCTGCTGTCGATGATCGGCGCGGGTGCGGCGGTGGTCCTCACGGTCACTGTGCTGAGCCTGCCGCCGCTGGTGCGGTTGATGCGGCCGGAGGGGCTGCGTACGGAGTAGTTCACGGGCTGCAGGCGCCCTGCCCGCGTCAGGGCGCCTGCAGCACCCGCACCGGCAGCGCCCCCATCGCCTCGCGCAACGCGGCGGCCAGCTCCTCGTACTCCGCGGAGCGCGCCGCCCCCGCCCGCATCGCCAGGGCGACGCGGCGACTGGGGGCCGGCTCGGCGAAGTACCCGGTGAGGAGCTGGCTGCTCCGCGTCGTCTCCAGCTTCAGGGCCGTACGCGGCAGCAGCGTGCAGCCGAGCCCTCCTGCCACCAGCTGGACCAGCGTCGAGAGGCCGGCGGCCGTCGTCGTCACCGGGGCGTCCTCGCGCCCCGCCTCCCGGCAGATGTCCAGGGCCTGGTCACGCAGGCAGTGGCCCTCGTCCAGGAGCAGCAGGTTCAGCTCCTTCAGCGCCTCGCGCGGAATGCCCTCACGGCCGCCGAGCCAGTGGTCGAGCGGGGTGACGAGCACGAAGTCCTCGTCGAACAGGGGGAGTTCGACGACCCCCGGCACACCGAGCGGGACCGCCAGCAACAACAGGTCGAGACGGCCGGAGCCCAGGCCGTCGATCAGGCTGGCCGTCTGCTCCTCGTGGACCTGGAGGTCGAGGTGCGGATAGCGGTCGTGGACGAGCCGCAGCACCGTCGGCAGCAGATACGGCGCGACCGTGGGGATCACCCCGAGGCGCAGGACTCCGGTGAAGGGCGCCCGGACCGCCTCGGCCTCCTCCAGCAGCACCCCGACCGCGTCCAGCACCGCCTTCGCCCGTACGGCGAGACGCTCGCCCGCGGGCGAGAGCAGCACCTTGCGCGTCGTACGCTCAAGGAGGGTCACGCCCAGGGTCTCCTCCAGCGCCGAGACCGCGCCGGACAGGGCGGGCTGGCTCATTCCGATCGCGGCTGCCGCGTCCCTGAAGTGCAGGTACTCGGCGACGGCGGCGAAGGCGCGCAGCTGGGCGAGGCTCGGCTGCCTCCGTTTGCCATTACTCCCGGTCACTGATAACCACCTCCGATCAACATGACCGAGTGTAGCTATTTCACTAATCAATGCACCCTGTGCCAACATCGAGAAAGTCCAACCCATGGGAAAGATCCTCAAAAGGGGTCTTTCTTCGCTGCAAGGAGAGCATGTGCTCACTGTCGGTGACAAGTTCCCCGAGTTCGAACTGACCGCCTGCGTCTCGCTGGAGAAGGGCAAGGAGTTCGAGCAGATCCACCACAAGTCCTACGAGGGCAAGTGGCTGGTCGTGTTCGCATGGCCGAAGGACTTCACCTTCGTCTGCCCGACCGAGATCGCCGCGTTCGGGAAGCTGAACGACGAGTTCGCCGACCGCGACGCCCAGATCCTCGGCTTCTCCGGTGACTCCGAGTTCGTCCACCACGCCTGGCGCAAGGACCACCCGGACCTGACCGACCTGCCGTTCCCGATGATGGCCGACTCCAAGCACGAGCTGATGCGCGACCTGGGCATCGAGGGCGAGGACGGCTTCGCGCAGCGCGCCGTCTTCATCGTCGACCCGAACCGCGAGATCCAGTTCACCATGGTCACCGCCGGTTCCGTGGGCCGTAACCCCAAGGAGGTCCTGCGGGTCCTGGACGCCCTGCAGACCGACGAGCTGTGCCCGTGCAACTGGAGCAAGGGCGAGGACACCCTGGACCCGGTCGCGCTGCTGGCCGGTGAGTGACCCATGTCGCTCGACTCGCTGAAGTCCCGCGTCCCGGACTACGCCAAGGACCTGAAGCTCAACCTGGGCTCGGTCATCGGCAACTCCGACCTGCCCGCGCAGCAGCTGTGGGGCACGGTGCTGGCGACCGCCATCGCCTCCCGTTCCCCGATCGTGCTGCGTGAGCTGGAGCCGGAGGCGAAGGCGAACCTGACGCCGGAGGCGTACACGGCCGCCAAGTCGGCCGCCGCGATCATGGCGATGAACAACGTCTTCTACCGGACGCGTCACCTGCTGTCGGACCACGAGTACGGCACCCTGCGCGCCGGTCTGCGGATGAACGTCATCGGCAACCCGGGCGTGGAGAAGGTCGACTTCGAGCTGTGGTCGTTCGCGGTCTCCGCGATCAACGGCTGCGGCATGTGCCTGGACTCGCACGAGCAGGTGCTGCGCAAGGCCGGCGTGGAGCGCGAGGTCATCCAGGAGGCGTTCAAGATCGCCTCGGTGATCCAGGCGGTCGGCGTCACCCTCGACACCGAGGCCGTGCTGGCCGAGTAAACGGTTCCGCGAAGGCCCCGCTCACCCCTGGTGGGCGGGGCCTTCGGCGTTCTCCGCCGCGACCTCGTCCGCGGCCACGGCGGCGGCCTTGCGCTGCTGCACTTCCTCCGAGTACTGCCGCAGGGACCCCACGACCGTGTTCGTCACCGCCACCAGCGGTACGGCCACCACCGCGCCGCCGATGCCGGCCACCATGCCGCCGGTCGCGACCGTGAGGACGACCGCCAGCGGGTGGACGCGGACCGCGCGGCCGAGGATGAACGGCTGCAGCACATGGCCCTCGATCTGCTGCACCGCGAGGACGACCACCAGGGTCATGACCGCCGTGAAGACCCCCTGGGTGACCAGCGCCACGATCACCGCGAGCGCGCCGGAGGCGACCGCGCCGACCAGCGGGATGAAGGAGAACAGGAAGATGAAGACGGCCAGCGGCACGGCCATCGGCACGTTCAGGAAGTAGATGCCGATGCCGATGAAGATGGCGTCGATCAGGGCGACCAGGACCGTGCCGCGGACATAGGCGGTCAGGGTGCTCCAGGCGCGCGGGCCGGCACCGGCCACGCCCGGGCGGGCCGCGGCGGGCACCAGCCTCAGGAACCACTCCCAGATGCGCTTGCCGTCGTAGAGCAGGAACAGCGTCGAGAAGAACACCAGCAGGATGCTGGTGAGGGTCTCGATGATGACCTGAACGCCCTCCAGGCCCGCCGACGTTATCTGGTCGGCGTTGGCGCCGATCGCCTCGCGGAGGTTCTTCGCGATCTGGTTGATCTGCTTGTCGGTGACGTGGAAGGGGCTCTTCAGCAGCCAGTCGCGCAGATCGTCGATGCCGGACTGGATCTGGGTGGAGAGCGTGTCGATGTTCTCCATGACCTGCCAGGTCACGAACCAGCCCATCAGCCCGATGACGACGAACCCGCTGATCGCGGTGAGCGCGGTGGCCGGGCCGCGCGGCACTCCGCGGCGGGTGAGCCGGGCGACCGTCGGCTGCAGCAGCGCGGTGACGAGCAGGGCGATGACGAAGGCGAACACCACCAGCTGGACGGCGCTGATGACACGCATCAGGACCCAGACGGTGCCGGCCAGGACCAGCAGCCGCCAGCCGGCCTCGGCCGCCACCCGCACGCCCCACGGGACGGCCTCGGCGGGGTCGGGGCGGTGGCCGCCGGCCGGGGGTGCGGACCGGCGGACGGGGGGCGGGGTCTCGGCGGCGGCCGGGGCGGGAGGTTCGGACGCGGCGAGCGGCTCGCTGTCCTGCTCCACCTCCGCGCGGCGCTCGTCCAGGCGCTCGCTGATCTCGGTGAGACCGGCACCCAGCCGGCCGAGCCACCCTGGCACTCGCGACATGTTCCGTCCTCTTCCCCCGCGTCCCCGCGTGCTCGCCACCTCTCCTCCCCCTGGAGGCATGCCGGGTACGACCGTACAGGGCGAAAGCCCCTCACCTGAGGACGGGGAGGGGCTGCGCGAGGTCGAGCGGGGCCGGTGGGTCAGTACCAGTGGTTGGCCGACCAGAACGACCAGGCCTGGCACGGGCTTCCGTACCGGCTGTTCATGTAGTTGAGGCCCCACTTGATCTGGGTGGCCGGGTTGGTCTGCCAGTCGGCACCCGCGGAGGAGTACTTACCGGCGGGCAGGGCCTGGAAGAGGCCGTAGGCACCGGAGGAGGCGTTGACCGCCTGGTAGTTCCAGCTGGACTCGTGGTCCACGATGTTGCTGAAGCACTGGAACTGGTCGCCCGCCACCATCTGACGCGCCATCGCCTGGATCTGCGCGACGGAGTAGCTGCTCTGGACGGGGAAGCTGGAGGAGTCCCGGGCGCTGTCGCGGCTGGCCGCCTTCTTGGCCTCGGCGCGCTCCTTGGCCTGCTTGGCCGCCTGCTCGGCCGCGGCCTTCTTGGCGATCGCGGTCTCGGCGGCTGCCTTGCGGGCCGCCTCCTCGGCGTCCTTCTTGGCGCTCGTGTCCGCGGCGATGGCCTGGGCGTCAGCCTGCTGCGTCAGGGACGCGGACTGCACCTGGGCCTGCTGTCCCGCGGGTATGTCCGCGAGGAGCGTGGTGTCGGCTGCCGTCGCCTCGGCGTCGTTGTTGTTCTGCTGCGCGACGCTGCCCGAGGCAACTCCGACGACGCTTCCGACGGCGGTGACCGCGGTGGCCGAGGCCACTGCGAATCCCCGGACCGAAATCCGGCTCACACGGTTTCCTTCCAGCATCGCCCGCTTCGGTGACCCTGGCGGACGCAATCGTGCCCCTGACACTGGCCTCCCAACTGCGGGGTCACGGGAGGCACGGGCCCGGTGGGCAACTCCCTCTCGGGGAGCGCCGCGTGGTGCGCGGGCGGCATACGACGAACTCTATGGAGTTGGTGTTGCTTCTGTGGTGCTGCACCGCTGGGGGTACAGGTGTGTCGTATGCGGGGCCTGACAGGACTGAGACTCTGCCGTAACCGGACGCCGGGTGGCAATTCTGCGTTGAGTGTGAAAGCTCACATCTCGTTTGGCCCCCGGGATTTTCGGAAAGCTCCACACACCAAGGCGCCGCCCGGCTAGGCTCTGATGCCTTTGCCGGGCGGCGCCAACTACCGGGCGTACCGGGTCAGATGTGACCGTCCTCCAGCATTTCGGTCACCAGCGCGGCGATCTGGGACCTCTCGGACCGGGTCAGCGTGACGTGCGCGAAGAGCGGGTGCCCCTTCAGCTTCTCCACGACGGCGACCACACCGTCGTAGCGACCGACGCGCAGATTGTCCCGCTGTGCCACGTCATGGGTGAGAACCACCCGTGAATTCGCGCCGATGCGGGACAGAACGGTGAGCAGGACGTTCCGTTCGAGCGACTGCGCCTCGTCCACGATCACGAACGCGTCGTGCAGCGAGCGGCCGCGGATGTGGGTGAGCGGGAGCACCTCCAGCATCCCGCGCGCGGTGACCTCCTCGATGACCTCGCGGCTGGTGACCGCGGACAGCGTGTCGAAGACGGCCTGCGCCCACGGGCTCATCTTCTCGGCCTCGCTGCCCGGCAGATAGCCCAGCTCCTGCCCGCCGACCGCGTACAGCGGCCGGAAGACCATCACCTTCTGGTGCTGACGGCGCTCCAGGACCGCCTCCAGGCCCGCGCACAGCGCCAGCGCCGACTTGCCGGTGCCGGCCCGGCCGCCCATCGAGACGATCCCGACGTCCGGGTCGAGCAGCAGATCGAGCGCGATGCGCTGCTCCGCGCTGCGGCCCTTGATGCCGAACGCCTCCCGGTCGCCGCGCACCAGGCGGACGTTGCCCTCGGCGGTGACCCGGCCGAGCGCCTTGCCGCGCTCGGACTGGATGGTCAGGCCGGTGTGCACGGGCAGGTCAGCGGCCTCCGGGACATACACATGGCCTTCCTCGAAGAGGATGTCCACCTGTTCGCCGGGCAGCGTCAGTTCGGACATTCCGGTCCAGCCGGAATTCTCCGTGATGGCGAGTTCGGCGCGGTACTCCTCGGCGAGCAGTCCCACGGAGGACGCCTTGATCCTCAGCGGCAGGTCCTTCGACACGACCGTGACGTCGTACCCCTCGGCCTGCAGATTGCGGGCCACCGCCAGGATGCGGGAGTCGTTGTCCCCCAGGCGGTAGCCGGTGGGCAGCACGCTGGGGTCCGAGTGGTTGAGCTCGACACGGACGGTCCCGCCCAGCTCCCCGATCGGGATGGGGGCGTCGAGGCGACCGTTCTTCACCCGGTAGTCGTCCAGCAGGCGCAGGGCCTGGCGGGCGAAGTAGCCGAGCTCCGGATGGTGCCGCTTGGCCTCCAGTTCCGTGACCACCACGATGGGGAGCACGACCTCGTGCTCGTCGAAGCGGGTCAGGGCGTTCGGGTCGGCCAGCAGGACGCTGGTGTCGAGAACATAGGTGCGCCGGTCTGGCTTGTGGCGCTTTGTGCTGGTCACCACGGAAGGACGTACCCCCTCGGATGAGGTCGGGGAGCGACGAGGCTGAGCTGGACCGGTGTCTGGCCCCCGCGAACGGCGGGCCGTGAACCGGCCCTCCGCGGCTGCTTCCGTGCAGTGACCGCACGATCGGGCTGGTGCAAAGGGCCTCCCGGGCGGACGACCCCGAGCCGCCCGCTGAGATCCGACACCCGTGGTTCGGGTGTCGACCTGTTTGGCTTATGCCCTCGAACATGCGCCGCCATGCAAAAGCGGCCATCGGCGTGCCGGTGAACTCCTTGTTAAGTCCACCGGAACCGGGGTATACGGAGCGCCCCGCTGCCGTGGCGGTCAGCGGGGCGTCAAGTCTGCTCAGCCGCCGTAACGTCGGTGACGTGCGGCGTAGTCGCGCAGGGCACGCAGGAAGTCGACCTTGCGGAAGGCGGGCCAGAAGACCTCGCAGAAGTAGTACTCGGAGTGCGCGGTCTGCCACAGCATGAATCCGGACAGCCGCTGTTCGCCGCTGGTGCGGATGACGAGGTCCGGGTCGGGCTGGGCGCCGGTGTAGAGGTGACGGCCGATCATGTCGATGTCGACGGACTCGGCGAGGTCCTCCATCGACACGCCCTTGTCCCGGGCGTCGAGGAGCATGGAGCGCACGGCGTCGGCGATCTCCTGCCGCCCGCCGTACCCGATCGCGACATTGACGAGTATGCCGTCGACGGTGGCGGTCGACTCCTCGGCCTCCTTCAGGGTGCGCTGCATCCCGGCCGGCAGCAGGTCCATCGTGCCGACGTGGTGCACCCGCCAGCGGCCGTCGGCGGCGAGGGTGCGGACGACGTCCTCGATGATGCCGAGCAGCGGGCCGAGTTCGTCCTGCGGCCGGTCGAAGTTGTCCGTGGACAGCAGCCACAGGGTGACGACCTCGACGTCGGTCTCGGTGCACCAGCCGAGGAACTCCTCGATCTTCTCGGCACCGGCCCGGTGGCCGTGGACGGTGGTGGAGCCGGCCGCCTTCGCCCAGCGGCGGTTGCCGTCCATGATGACGCCGATGTGCTTGGGCACCTGATCGTGGTCGAGGTGGCCCTCCACCCGGCGTGCGTAGAGCCTGACGAGCAGGCTGCGCAGGTTGTCGCGCAGGTTCACGTGGCCCTCCGGGGGTGTGGCGTGGGGGTTCGGTGCGTACGGTTGCCCGAGCCGCTGAGCCTACCCCCGCTGGGGGCTTGGTTCCGGCCCGGGTTGGAGGACGGGGGCTGGTGCGGGTGCGACCTCGCCGTCACCCACGAGTACAGTCCCGCGCCCCTGAGGGGGGACGCCCCTCGCCCGCCCGGGGGTTCCCGGAGTTCCGGAGTTCTTGTTGTTCCGGAGTCCTTGGTGTTCCGGAGTTCCGGACGAACCCACCGTCTGCCGGGGACGAAAAACGGGCCGGTCCGTGGGGGGGAGACGGACCGGCCCGAGGGGGGGTTTCCACCATAACCCTTCGTGAGGGATGGTGGGTGCATCGGCGGGCCACAACTACTCTCCGGAGTCGCCCAGCGACGCCCCGCTGGGCGCGGAACGGTGGATTCTAGGGCGTCTCATGGCCGATTCACAGCGGAATCCCAGGGAAAATCGGCGTGATACGAAATAATTCAGAGGGATTCCGTAAGCTTTGCGCCATCTTGGGGCAGATCGGCGGATCGCAGCCGGGGTCCCTCCGACGGGCTACCCGGTCAGCGAATCCCGACTTGACGGTTCCGCTACGGACGGCGGGGAAGATCATCCGGTTTCACGGCACCGCACAGCCCCCTCCACTGCGCGGTGCCGCCCGCGCAGCTTTGCTTGCGCGAATAACCTTGGTCTGAACTTACGTGACGGGTGGGGCAGATGTGAACCTGAGCCGATAACAATGTGGAAACTGCCTCAGCGGGTCGGCTTGCGGATGTCGAAGAGGTACCAGGCACCGCGCACAGGACGCTGTCGGCGCGGCCTGTTACCTTCCGCCCGCATGACGACTTACACCGCCGGAGAGAAGCAGACGCTGCACGCGAGCCTCGACCGGCACCGGGACGCCGTGCTGTGGAAGCTGACCGGCCTCGACGACGAGCAGCTGCGCCGCCCGATGACACCGACCGGCACCAACCTGCTGGGCCTGGTGAAGCACCTGGCCAGCGTCGAGTACGGCTGGTTCGTGGGAACCTTCGGCGGCGAGGCGGAGCCCCTGTGGTTCGACCCCTACGACGACATGCGGGTCACCCCTAGGGAGACGACGGAACGGATCACCGCCTTCTACGGCCGCGCCCGCGCCGCCGCCGACGCCATGATCACCGCACTGCCCCTGGCCGCCCAGGGCAGCCCCGCCTGGCAGGACATCACCGTCAGCCTGCGCTGGACGCTGGTCCACATGATCGAGGAGACCGCGCGGCACGCCGGCCACATGGACATCCTGCGGGAACTGATCGACGGCGCGACCGGCGACCATCCCCGGTGACGGACGCCGGCTGAGGAAGGCGTCCCGGGGCCGGGGCGTGAACCTCGACCGCCTGAGCGCTTCCGGGTCGTGCTCATCGGCGAGGAAGACGAACAGGTCCTCGTCCGTGACAGCCCGCAGGGACGCTTCGCCGTGCTGCTCGTCGCGCTCGTCGGTCATGCGGGGAAGTGTGGCAGCCGCCCCTGACAACACCCCGCCACCTGCGGTTACGGCACCAGCGGCCGGACCTCCTCGGCGGCGAACCGCACGAAGCCCTCCGGGTCGGGCTCGTCCCCGGTCGGCTGTAGCACGACGGTGTCGGCACCGGCCTCGGCGAGCCGTCGTACGGCCGCGGCGACGGCACCCGCGTCCCCCGCGACGCCCACGCCCGCCGCCGACTCCAGTCCTTCGGCGGCGAGTTCGGTCCGCAGCCGGGCGCCGGCACCGGGCCCGGTGGCGGCCAGCAGATAGACGACGACCTTGTGCGGCTCGCCGCGCCCCGCTTCCCGCCGCCCCTCCTCGATGAGCCGCCGGGCCTGTCGTACGCCGTCCGGGGAGGTGGCGGCGGTGAGGAGTGTGCCGTCGGCCTTGGCGCCGGAGAGGCGGAGCGTGCGTGGCCCGGTGGCACCGGCGAAGACCGGCACGGCGCGCTCCGGCGGCCAGTCGAGGCCGACGTCGTCGAGGGAGACGTACCGCCCGCGCACGGTGAGCCGCTTTCCCGCCAGCAGGGTGCGCAGGGCGTCGAGATGCTCGCCGAGGAGGGTGAGCGGCGAGGCGGCCCGTGCCCCGACCTGCCCCATCCAGTCCTGCACGCCGTGCCCGACGACGACGGTCGCGCGGCCGGGGAACATCCGGTGCAGCGACGCCGTCTCCATCGCGGTCACGGCGACGTTCCTGAGGGGCACGGGCAGCAGCCCGACGCCCACGCGCACGCGCTCCGTCCACGCGAGCGCCGCGGCGGCCGTCGAGATCCCGCCCTCCAGGAAGCAGTCCTCCCACAACCACAGCTCTTCGAGCCCCACGTCGTCCGCGACACGGGCGACGGCCCGCAGACGCTCGGGTGGAAGCTGGGGACGGAACACGACACCGAGTGCAGTCATGGGCCTCTTCCTAGCGGGAGGCGGTCGCCCGGGCAACTCCCTTGTTCCCTGGGCGCCTTCCCCCACCCGGGTCCCGGAACGCGGCACACGGGAGTGGCCCGCAGTGCTGTGGGTACGGTCACGGCGGAGGTGGCCTTCGGATGGCACGGTGGCGGGACGGGCGGGGCCGGCTGGTCATGCACGGGAGCAATGGCCACGGGGCTGCGGTGACGGTTCCGCTGGAGATCTCGACTTCCTACCGGGCCCGGACGAAGGGACTGCTGGGACGGGACTCCATCGCCGGGGCGATGCTGCTGTCCCCGGCGAGCGGAGTCCACACCTTCGGCATGCGCATCCCGATCGACGTCGCCTACCTGGACCGCCACCTGACCGTCCTCGCGGTCCGCACGATGTCCCCCGGCCGCTTGGGCCTGCCCCGCCTCAGGGCTCGGCATGTGCTGGAGGCGGAGGCCGGTTCCATGGCTGGGTGGGGGTTGCGAGCGGGGATGCGAGTGGCCGTCGAAGCGGCGTAGCACGAGTGACAGGCGTGCGAGCAGGTACCGGTTGCCGCGCCGGTGTCGATCAGGACCGGGGCCAGCCTTGCCGGAGAGGACCTGCCGACGACCGAACAGCCATGTTTCCACGTCTAGTTGTGTGCAAGTAAACTGTCAGTCAAGATCGCCGGGTCATCACAACGGGGGTTCGTGACTCATGGCATGGGACGAATGGGAGCAGCTGAAAAGCCGAGCTGCTGACAAGCAATCGACGCGTCTGCGACTGAACAGCGCAGCCGACACCGCCGGCGGCACGGGCGGTGCTGACCTCGTCGTCCATCAGGACGACCTCGGCGCCGTCGGCCACGAGGCATTCCAGCTCCACGCTCGCCTTCACGATCAGGTCGACATCGCGGGAGCGGGAGCTGACGACCACGGCGCGGGCACGACGATGCAGGCCGCGGCTGCGCTGAAGAGTCACCATTTCGCGATGGGAGCGGGTCTCGAGACGACTGTTTCCGTCTGGACCTCTCAGGTAAAAGCGGTGCTGCAGGCGTTCGCCCATATCTCGAACCACCTTGACTACTCGAAGAAGCTGCACGCACGTGATGACGAGACCATCGCCGCCGACCTGCGCGGCCGGGATGGGTCCGCGGTCTCCGCGTCCGTTCTGAACAGCTACTTCAAGTGACGGGAGCGGGGACGTGAACTACCGCGATCTGCTGGACGTGGACCTGGGCAAACTCGGTACCGCCGTGGGCACCTGGGCACAGGCGGTCAAACACCTCGAGACGCTGTCCAAGGACGCCCAGGACGGGCTGAAGGGCAAGGCCGACACCGCCCGTTGGGCCGGGGTCAACGCGACCGTGACCCGTGAGTTCGTGGACAAGACGGCCAAGGAGTGCGCCGACCTGCACAGCGAGGCCAAGAGCATCTGGAGTGTCCTGGACGACGCCCACCAGGAACTCGTCGGCCTGCAAGGCAGGGCGAAGAACCTGGAAGGCGAAGCGCGGCAGAAGGGCTACGTGGTCGTCCCCGATGAGAACGGCACCGTGAAGGTCATGCCCGCCATGTGCACCGTCGACGGGAAGGAAGAGGGGGAGAAGTCCAAGGAGCTGATGCAGTGGTACGCCGACGCCCTGGCGGACCTCCTCCGCCACGCTGCGGAGATCGACGCCGCCGTCGTCCGGGCACTCAGCCGCAGCCACGGCAACGATCCCTACAACGCCGGCCACGCCACGTACACCTCCCTCGACGAGGACATGCTGCCTCGGGCCCAAAAGCTCGCGGAACTCGGTGATGACGCCAAGCCGCAGCAGAGAGCGGAACTGCGACGGCTCTGGGAATCACTGAGTCCCCAGGCGCGGGCCGAACTGTGGTCCCAGCACAAGGACGACCTGATGTCCGCCGGAATCCTCGGCGTCACGGTCAAGCAGATATCCCCCGACGACGGCTCCGGGCCGTACGACGTCGAAGACCCGACCGCGCACGACTACTGGATCCTGGCGGAAGCGACAGGCATTTCGAACGCGGGCGACTTCATCGGCCACACCGACGCCGCCCGCAATATGGACCACTACCTCCGGGGCACCGGGACACCTCTCGACCTCGACGTGGACAGGATGATGCACGACGACGCCGCACTGCGTAACGCGGCCCAGACATCCATCACGGAGAACCAGGACCGCTGGCGGCAAGAGGCCCTGGACGCCTACCGGAAGTCCGGCGGCAAGCCCGTGGCGATTCCAGTGGAATCCGCCGGTACCGGATACACGCACACCGATCGCAACTGGTATCTGGCGGTCGGCAGCGCCCAGACGAACACCACCGGTGTGGTCACCGTGGTACCGGGAGCCGACGGCAAGCCGAAGATCGGCCTCGACTACCAGGTGAACGTCTGGGACCGCTACAACTGGGACCCGGGAAAGGCCACCCCGATCGGACCGACGACCGTGACCGATGCGGACATGGCTCGTCTGCACAGGACGGGACTGGCGAAGGAGTACGACATGAGAGGCAGTGGAACGGTGCGGCACTACGACTTGGGCGCCGAATCGGGTTCACTGCCTGCCCCCGCCGATCCCGGACGGGACGGGACGCGCACGGACATCGGGCGCAACGGGGACGCCCGATGAGGAACACGCCCTCTCCTCCGATCCGCTCCGCACGCCGGAACCGGGTGGTCCTCGGCACCCTGTGTGCGGCCCTGGCCTGCTCGCTGGCTGCCTGTTCATCGTCGCCTGCGCCACGGACATCGGTGCGCGAGGGGTCTGAAGGCGGACGCCGCATCCCGTACTGGGTCGAAGGCAAGACCCCTGCGCAGGTCGCGAAACTCATGAAGGTGACGATTCCGGCGCGGGCCGCGGATCTCAGAGCCGCGTACCAGCGAGGGTTCCAGGACGACGGCGTGCTGCTCGCCTTCACGCTGCCCGACGCCGACACCAAGGCATTCATTCGAAAGCTGCGTCCCGAGAGCCCCCTGCTGCATCGGAACACCCCGGTTGCCTCGGGGAAGGGGCAGTCGCCGACCACCCCCTTCGCCCACCTCGGCCTGAAGGAACCGGAGACACTCGCCGACGTCACTGAAGGGCCGGTGTGCACGGTCTGTGACGGAGACCTGAACTGGCTGAACATCGCCCTGCATCCCATGGACGCGCAGCACGACCAGGTGTATCTGAGCGGGGCCGTTTAGAGCTCTGCCGCAGCCCGCGCCCCGCGTCTACCCGCTTCGGGGGAAGGACACCTCGACCCGTCGGTTCTTCCTCCGGCCCTCCTCCGTGGAGTTGTCGGCGATCGGGTACTGCTCGCCGTAGCCGCGGACCTCGAAGGTGATGTGCGGGTCGTTCAGGTCCTGGTCCAGGACGGCCTGGACGGCGTTGGCGCGCTGCCTGGACAGGATGTCGCCGTGGGCGGAGGAACCGAGGTTGTCGGTGAAGCCGAAGACGCGGACCTGGGTCGCGTTCTGCTTCTTGATCTCCACGGCGATGGTGGCGATCCGGGCCTTCGCCTCGTCGCCGAGCTTGGCGCTGTCCTTGCTGAAGAGGACTTCGGCCTGGAGCGCGAAGGTGACGTCGACGTTGGTGTCCTCGCGGCGCTCGTCCCCGCTCTGGTCTTCGACGACCGACTTGATGTCCAGCACCTTGGGCGCGGCGAGGGTGGCGCCCTCGGGGAGCTTGAGGTCGGGGTCGGTGGGGTCGATCTTGACGGGGGCGGTGGCGGAGGGTGCGGTGCCGGGGGGCTGACTCGGGTCCGTGTCGTCCGCGTGGACCGGGGTGGCGGTCAGGAGGAGGGTGGCGGTGAGGGCGAAGGTGACGACGGGGAGGCGGGGGGTGGTGGTCACTTTGGCCTCACCCGGAGATCTTGATCGTGGCGCTGGAGAGGGTGGGCAGTTGGAGGGTCACCTCAGGGGTGTCCGCGGGTGGTGAAGGGAACTGCATGAAGACCGGCAGCGACTGGCCCCCTTTGAGGGTGCCCAGGCCCGTTGTGGTGAGCGGGCGGCCTTCTGTGTCGCGCAGTACGTAGTAGCGCTTCTTGCCCTTCGAGTCGACGAGGGTGGCTCCACCCAGGGACGGGCCGTTCTTGGTGATCTCGGTTTCGTTGCCGCTGAGGGCAGCCGGGATGAGCAGATCCTTTGCGCCGTCGTTCTTCAGGGTGCCGTTCACCGTGATGAAGCCGCCGGAGTCCCGTTGCGCGGAGCTGATCTGGAGCAGCAGGCCGTCCGAACCCTTCAGTTCGGCCAGCGGCTGGTCCGACTGCCCCTCCTGAGCACTCGGGTCGGAGCCGGACGTCCGGGAAGCGGACGCTGGACTCTCCGGCTTCTTGTCGTCGCCGCCACCTCCACCACAACCAGCCACACCCACGGCCAGACCAGCCGCAACGGTCAATGCGACCATCCCCCTGCGGGCCTTCGCAGTGAACCGAATGCTCATCGCTCCGCTTCCTTCGTCATTGATCGTTCGCTGGTGAGTTGGCCAGGTGGACGTCGAAGAGGTCTTCAGGCTTCGGGAGCCCTGTGGTGTCGTCCGGCTTCAGATGCCAGACCTTGCCGCCCTTGCAGGTGAGTGCGGGCAGCTCATCACCCTTGGCACCCTCGTCGGGAGGGGTGAACGTGCAGAGGTGTTGCACCTCGGCGACGGCGGAAGCCGTGGACTTGTGGTTCTCACTGCCGGGTACGACAGATCGGCCAACGCTCTTGTTCGTCTGCACGTCGACCCGGTACTTCAGCAAGCCCGACGGAGAGCAGTTGTTCAGCGAGGCGTCATTCAGTACGGCGAGTTGGCCGGCCCGTCGACATGGGGTGCCGGGGTGGTCGAGCGGCACGCTGCCATCGAAGATGTCCTGCCACTTCTCAGGGTCGCGCAGCACCTTGCCCCACTGATCCGTGAGTTGGACACGCTCGTCCTGGGCCGCTGCGAGCGCTGCCGCGTCCGCCGCCGTCTGAGCCCCGCTCCGGTTCACCGCCGCCTGTCCGACGGCGAGGTAGGCCAATGCAAGAAGGAGCAGGCCTGCCACCACCGTGATGTAGATGGGGAAGGCCTGCCCCTCGTCGCGATGTGGAGGGATCAGCCGCCGGTTACCTCGCTGATCTTGTTCCTGATCGCGTCGAAGATCGTCTGCCCGATACTCGTCCCCGTGATCGCCAACACGATCGCCACCACCACCGCGATGATGCCCAGATACTCCACCGCCGTCTGCCCCTTGTCGCTGCGAGCAACACGGGCCTGCAGATACGCGACGGTGGTGTTGAACCAGTTGCTCATGGTGGTCCCCTCCGGGTTCGCCTCCGATCCGGAAAACGTATGCCGGGTGCCGGCCCCCGCCAGAGGGCCCCAGGGCCCAACCCCGGACCCATTCACGGCCCTCGCCACGCCCCCGCACCACCACCTCAGACCACCCCCAACCACTTCGCGGCCGCCTGTGACCGGGTGGTGGTCTGGAGCTTGGCGAAGATGCGGTTGATGTGGTTCTTGACCGTCTTCTCGGAGATGAAGCAGGCGGCGGCGATCTGCTGGTTGGTCATGCCGGACGCGATGAGGTCCATGATCTCCGCCTCCCTCGCACTCAGCCGGAAACGCGAACGGACCGAGTCTCCCACAGGGGATTGCAGTTGCGAAAGGCTGTGGCCGCGAGTTTTCCCTAATTTGCCGGGTACTTGGGAGTCGTCGTGTGCAGGTGCACTCACCCGTAACCCATCCAGCAACGCCCTCGCCGCCCCCGGTGTCACATGCGGCCGTCCCTCCGCGACATCCCGCACCGCCCGTACCAACTGCTCCGTCGTGAACTCGCCGTGCACCAGGTATCCCCCGGCCCCCAGCCGCAACGCCTCCCGCACGGTCTCCGTCTCGTGGCTGTAGGTCAGCATCATGACCGGCGCCAGCCGTACCAGGTGCGGCAATGCCGAGATTCCGTCGACTTCGGGCATGCGGACGTCGAGGAGGATCACGTCGGGGCGGTGTCGCACGGCGGCCTCGTAGGCCTCGCGGCCGTCCGCGGCCTCCGCCACGACCGTGGTGTCCTCGCGGCCCGAGAGCAGGGCCGTCAGGCCCGCCCGGACCACGGGGTTGTCGTCGGCCACCAACAGCCGCAGCGGCGGAGGCGGCGGCGCGGGGGGCTCCGGCCAGGGGGGACTGTGCTGCATGGTCTGCCTCCTCTCGGGGGCTCTCAAAGGTTCCTCGGGGTTTTCAGGGGCTCTCGGGGGATGGGCCGGGACGGTGGGGCAGGGCCGGCAGCGGGAGTTCCACGCGGACCTCCGTGCCCCGTTCGTGGCCGCCTCGGCCGATACGGATCCGGGCGCCCGCCTGCGTGGCCCGTTCCACCATGCCGAGCAGGCCGTAGTGGCCACGGTCGCGGAGTCGTTCGAGTGTCGTGTCGGGCGGCAGGCCCCGGCCGTCGTCGTGGATCGTGAGGCGCAGCAGGTTGCCGTACACCGCCGCGCGGACGTCGACGCGGGTCGCGTCCGCGTGACGGTGGGCGTTCTCCAGCGCTTCCGTGGCGATGGAGAAGAGGTTGCGGGCCACGGGCGCGGGCAACGGGGGAAGCCTCGGGTCCGCGTCCGGCGTGCGTGGCCAGGAGCAGGTGACCCGGAGGTGCGTGCGTTGCGCGAAGTCACCGACCAGGCAGGTCAGTTCGGACCAGGGGGTGGTCTCACCCGGGAGGTCCGGGTGCTCTCGCCGTAGGTCCGTCAGCAGTTCTCTCGACTCGGCCGCCGCCCTGCGTGCCGAGCGGGACACCAGTTCCGCCTGTTGCCGGATCCGGTCGGGGTCGGGAGCGTCCGCCGAGGCCGTCGCCGCCAGGCCGTCCGCCGCGAGGGCCACGCCGTAGAGCGTCTTGGCCACGGAGTCGTGCATCTCGCGGGCCAGCCGGGCGCGTTCCGCGCTCACCGCCTCGGTCGCCGCCAGGCGTGCCTGGACCGTCGTCAGGGCCTGGGTCGCCGCACCGAAGCGGAGCATCAGGTTGCGCAGGGTCGAGCCCATGGCGCCGGCGATGACGCACAGGCCGGGCAGGAGGAGCGCCTCCGCGACCGGGGCGTGGCGGTCGGCCCGCAGCGTGGCGTGGACCAGCAGCAGGATCAGGGATTGGAGCGAGGCGAAGAACGCCGCGCCACGCCAGCTGTAGACCAGGCCCGCCAGGAGCGGGGTGCAGACGCTGACGTAGGCCAGGGTGGTGTCGGGGCCGGCCGAGACCAGGAGGAGCGAGCCGAAGAGGGTGTCGGCGGCCAGGAGGCTCGGGTGGCGCAGGAGGAGGGGGCCGAAGCGTTCCCAGTCGCGGAAGAGGACATAGGACACCATGAAGGTGACGACCACGGCCGCGCCGACCAGGCGTACGCCCAGGCCGGGGGCCGCGTTGAGCAGGGCGGCGGGGGCGGCCAGGGCGATCATGGCCAGGCGGAAGCCGAAGACCTGCCGGCACATCGCCTGCAGCGCGCTCACCTGGATCTTCTCCGAGGGTTCGGTGGCGGCAGCGGCGGGATGCGGGGTCCCGGTGGCCGTCGTCCGGCGCCGTGAGAACCGGGCGCCGATCCCCTTCAGGCGGCTCAGGCGGCCCTCGAAGACCGAACTCCCGCCACGCCCCGTCCACCCGGCCACCGTCATGTCCGCCTCACTTCCCCGTGAGGGAGCCGAAGTCCACTCCGGAGCCGAGGATCAGGCCCGCCCCCAGCAGGAGCATGGTGGCCGGGACCATGAACGTGGTGATCATCAGCGTGGCCTTGGGCACCGCGCGGGCGGCCTTGCGGCGGGCGTTCTGCGCGTCGGTGCGGCGCATGTCCTTGGCCAGGGAGACCAGGGTGTCCACGATGGGCGCGCCCAGCTCCTCCCCCTGCTGGAGTGCCGTCACGAACATCGCCACCTGTTCCGAGTCGTTGCGCCGCCTCAGTTCCGCGAAGGCCTGGCGGCGGCTCATCCCCAGGTCCATCTGGCGGAGGGTGATGCGCAGTTCGTCCGCCCAGGGGCCCTCGTAGCGGGAGGCCACCCGGTCCAGGGCCTGGCGGAAGCCGAGGCCCGCGCTGACGACCACCGCCAGGACGTCCAGGAAGTCCGGCAGGGTGCGCTCGATGACTTCCTTGCGGACCCGGATCGCCGACCAGATGCCGACCTCCGTCCAGAACGCCCCGAAGAGCAGGAGGAGGAGGGCCACGAACCACTGGCCGCGGAGCAGGAAGACGAGGAAGCCAAGGCCGCCCAGTGCGCCGTAGACCGCGCGGCGGGCCGCGTAGCGGTCGATGGTCAGGCCTCCGGGGTTGCCGGCGAGGTCGATCTTGCGGCGGTACCTGGCGACCAGGCGCGGGCCCATCAGGCGCAGCACGGCGGGGGCGTAGCGCATGCCCATCCGGTCGATGACCGAGTCCACCGCGCCGGTGCGGGTGGCGCCCACCTCCAGGGCCACCGCCAGGTCACCGGGGAGTTTCGCGTCCGCGCGGTACATGCGGATGCCCGCGAAGGCGCCCCAGACACCGAGCCCCAGCAGCAGTGCCAGCAGGAATCCCACCATCAGGCCGGCCCTCCCCTCACACGTCGATCCGGCTCAGGCGCCGGATGAGGACGAATCCGACCGCGTACATCGCGAAGGCGATGAGCACACAGGCCTGGCCGGCCGGTGAGCCGGTCATGCGGGCCAGCGCGCCGTCCTTGACGCCGTTCATCAGGAAGAGCGCGCCGACGCCCAGGACGGGCACGGCGTACGACGTCATCGTCACCTGGCTCAGCTGGGTGCGGATCTCGCGCCGGGTCTCCTTGCGTTCCTCCAGGGTCTCGGTGAGGTTCCGCAGGGCGGACACGACCTGGCCGCCGGCGCGGTTCGAGAGGACCAGGGTGGTGACCAGGACGACCAGCTCGCGGGACGGCAGGCGGTCGGCCAGCTCGCCCAGCGCGTCGTCGAGGGAGTGGCCGATGGCCAGCTGGTCGGCCACCTTGCCCAGTTCCTCGCCGGCCGGGGCCTCCAGTTCCTCCGCCGCCATGCCGATCGCGGTGCGCAGGGCCAGGCCCGCCTGGGTGGCGTTGGCCAGGATGCGGGCCAGCTCGGGGAGTTGGCCGATGAAACGCTCGATGCGTTTCTGGCGCTGCCAGTTGAGGAACTGGACCGCCGCCCAGATGCCGAGCAGGCCGGCGAGCGGGCCGAAGAAGGGGGCCAGGGCGGCCTGGCCGACCAGCCAGAGCGCGGCGACCGTGCCGAGCATGTAGACGAAGAACTCGCCCGGGGTGACGTCCAGTCCGGTCGCCGCCAGGCGCAGCTCCAGCCAGCGGCCGAACCGGGTACGGCGCAGCCGCCGGTCGAGGTCGCGGAAGCGGCGCCTGCGGCCGGTCGCCGGGAGCGGGCCGGTGTGGCTGAGCCGGTCCACGAGGGCGGCGCGCCGGGCCCGGCCCGAGGCGTAGGCGTGCACACCGGCCACCGCCAGGACGCAGGCCAGCAGCGTCACGCCGGTGGTGAGCTGGACGAGGGTGTGGAGTTCCATGGGGCCTACCTGGCTTCTCGGGTGGCGAGCTGGTCCGTGGAGTGGGCGACTCCGAAGGCCTGCGGGATGGGCTGGCTCGCCATGTAGAGGCGGTCGGCGGTACGGCGGGGCAGCGGGAAGTACTGGAAGGTGCCGTACACGCGCCCGTCGGGGGTCATGGGCCGGGCGTCGAACCGGGCGACGGTCGCGAGCCGGTACGGCTCCCCGCCGTGGCTGTCGAGGAGCGCGATCTCGGTGATCCGGCGGGCGCCGTCGGCGAACCGGGTGAGCTGGACGATGACGTCGACCGCGCTGTTGATCTGGTCGTGCAACGCTACGAAGGGCACCTCCACGTCGCTCATGGAGGCGAGGGTCTGGAGCCGGGTGAGCGCGTCCTCCGCGCTGTTCGCGTGCACCGTCGCGAGCGATCCGTCATGGCCCGTCGACATCGCCTGGAGCATGTCGAGGGACTCGCCGCCGCGGACCTCGCCGACCACGATCCGGTCCGGGCGCATGCGGAGGGAGTTGCGGACCAGGTCGCGGATGGTGACCTGGCCCTTGCCCTCGACGTTCGGCGGCCGGGACTCCAGGCGGACCACGTGCGCCTGCTGGAGCTGGAGTTCGGCGGAGTCCTCGATGGTGATGATGCGTTCGTGGGGTGGGATGAGCCCGGAGAGGGCGTTGAGCAGGGTCGTCTTCCCGGTGCCCGTGGCGCCCGACACGATGATGTTGAACTTCGCCTGCACCAGCCCCGCCAGCAGATACACCATGTGCTCGTCCAGTGAGCCGAAGGCGATCAGCTCCTGGAGGGTGAAGGAGCGCGGGAAGCGGCGGATGGTGAGGATCGGGCCGGTCAGCGACAGCGGCGGGATGATGACGTTGACGCGCTCGCCGGAGGGCAGGCGGGCGTCCACCATCGGGTTCGACTCGTCGACCCTGCGGTTCACCGTGGAGACGATCCGCTCGATGGTCTGCATCAGCTGGTCGGCCGAGACGAACCGGAGGGGCAACTGCTCGACGCGGCCGCCTCGCTCGACGAAGACCGCGTCGGGGCCGTTCACCATGATCTCGGTGATCGACGCGTCCTCCAGCAGCGGCTCCAGGATGCCGAGGCCCAGTGCCTCGTCCACCACCCGGCGGATCAGCTGCGCACGCTCGACCGTCGACAGCACCGGGCCCTCCCGGCTGATGATGTGCCCGAGCACCCGCTCCAGCCGGGCCCGGCGATCGGCGGCGGCCAGCGAGCTCATCTCCGCGAGGTCGATCTCCTCCAGCAGCTTGGCCCGGTAGGAGGCGACCAGATGCCCGTCCTCGCCCCGGCTGCCGTGCTCCTCCGGGGTGCTGATGCGTGCCCGCAGGCTCATGTCGGCGACTCCTCGCTTAGTGGTCGAGCGGCATGGTGGCGGACTTGACGGCGTGGCCGAAATCCCAGCCGGGGATGATCCGGGGGATGCCGACGGTGGCGGTGACGGTGACCGAGTCGGCGCCCTTGCCGGCGACGCACGAGACCGTGAGCGGCCCGCTCACGGCGTCCGTACAGGCCTGCGTGTACGACTGCTCAAGCGAGGCCGCCCGGGCCCCCGCCCGCGCCGCCGTACCGGCCTGCTCGGCGGCGTAGGCGATCGCCCCGATCTGGATGCCCGCCATGGCCACGATCAGGAGGACGGGGATGAACCCGAGGTATTCGACGGCGACTTGGCCCCGGTCGCTGCTGCGGCGACGCATCTCAGTCCTTCACCTCCTCGACGGCACCGGCGTGGCCGGTCACGTGGGCGGGGAAGTCGATGAGGCCGGGAAAGAGGACGGGCACCTTGAGCCGCACGTCCACGGTCACATAACCGGTCTGGTCGCACCCGCTCACCTTGGCTCCCCCTCGCCACGCCTTCGACACATGCTTCAGGGCCGCCTCTTCGCACACCCCCTGCCGCTCCCCCCGCGGCGCCGCCGTCCCCGCCCGCACCCCCTCGTCCGCAGCATTCCCGGCGAGCGTGAAGGTGTACCCCACGAGCACGGCCTGCCACAGGAGCACCAGCGTCAGGACGATCAGCGGCGTCATGCCCAGGAACTCGACACTCACCTGTCCCCGGTCCCCACCCGGCCTTCTCCTTCTCACGGCGTTCACGGAGTTCATGAAGCTCACGGAGTTCATGGAGTTCATGGAGTTCATGGAGTTCATGGAGCGCTCACTCCTTCCGCCGCCGGAATCCGGCCGGACCCCGCCCGCTTCCGCGATGCGCCCGCTCGGCCGCCTTCACCAGTCCCAGCTCCCCGGCGAGCGCCCACAGCGCCTGCTTCACCGTGCTCCTGCTGTCCAGCTCGTGCAGCCGCCCCGCGTCCACGACGCCCTGCAGCTCCTTGAAGTTGGCGGGGACGGCGGTACGCGCCAGGGCGGTCCCGGTGATGCGCTGCACCAGCGCGGGCTGGATCTCCGTGCTGCGCGTGTGCCGGTTGACGACGACGGTGGTCTCCTCGGCCTTGCGGATCTGCAGCCGGTCCCACATCCGTACCGTCCGCTTGGCGGCGCGTACGGAGATCACGTCCGGGGTGGTCACCAGCAGCGCGGTGTCGGCCATCTCCACCGCCGCCGCACCCGCACCGCTCAACTGGGCGCCGCAGTCCACCACGACCACCTCGTAGCGGGAGCGCAGTGCGCTGACGATCTGGCGGGCGGCGCGGTCGGTGACCTCCTCGCCGCGTTCGCCCTCGGCGGGGGCGAGGAGCAGGGAGATCCCGGTGTCGTGGCGGAAGACGGCGTCGGCGAGGACGCGGGGCGAGATGTCGGCGATGGCGGCGAGGTCGACCACGGACCGGCGGAACTGGATGTCCAGGTAGGAGGCGATGTCCCCGGTCTGCAGGTCCAGGTCGACCAGGGCCGTCGCCCGGCCGGAGGCCTGCGCGGCGAGGGCCAGCTGGATGGCCGTGAGCGTCGCTCCCACGCCGCCCTTGGCGCCGCTGACCGTGACGGCCGTACCGCCGGCTCCGCCGAGGACGTCCGCGCCGTGGCCGAGGTGGCGGCGTACCCCCGTCGACCACTGGGCGACGGCCTGGACCCGGCTGGCGAGTTCCTCGTACGACAGCGGGAGCGCGACCAGTCCGCGGGCGCCGGAGTCCATCGCGGCGGAGAACAGGCCGGGGCTCGTGTCGGTGGTGACGAGGATGACGCCGACGGCGGGGAAGCGGAGCGCGACCTCGCGGATCAGCTCCAGGGCCGGGACCGGACCGATCCGCTCGTGGACGACGACGACCTCGGGCAGTTCGTCCACGGACTCGGCGGCGAGCCGGGCGAGGGTGTCCACCAGCTGGGTGGAGTCGGTCACCGGTGGCTGTGGTTCGGCGTCGGGGAGCTGGCTGAGCAGGGTGGCGAGGGAGCGGACGGCGTCCGGGTCCGCGCCGGCCGGGAGGATCCTGGTGGGCATGCGGGCCGCCTCTCACTTGTCCGTCGCGAGTTCGTAGCTGCGGTCCTTGTCCGGGACGCCGGTCCCGCCGCCGGGGGCCACCAGCGCGAGCCGGACGCGCTGGGCGAAGGACTCGGCGTAGGTGAGGCGCTGGGCGTCGAGGGTGGACAGCGCGAAGGTGATGGGGACGGCCTGGGTGGGCTGCTGCTGGTTCTTGCTGCTGTCGGGGTCGAGGGCGGTGATCCGGCCGACGTCGAGGACGCGCGCGTTGGTCACGATGATCTTCGACTGGTCGGGGTCGCCGTCCTTCTTCCCCGCGAAGGTGGCGTAGACGTTGACCCGCGCGCCCGGGGTGATCTTCCCGGCCACGCCGGTCGCCGCGTCGATCATGATGGCGACCTCCTGCTGTCCGGGCTGGAGGGCGGGCTGGTCGACGATCATGTCGGTCTGGAGCAGGGAGCCCGCGCGCAGGGTGGTGACGGCGATCTTGCCCTGGACCTGCCGCAGATCCGTGACCGCGGTGCCGGACAGCCACCGCTTCGGCATCCTGATCCGCTCGAACTGGCCGGCGTCCAGGGCCGTGTAGGGCTGCACGTCGGACCGGACCCGATAGGCCGTGACCTCGGGCCCCACCTTGGAATTCACGTCATGGACGACGGAGAGCACACCGGCGAACGCGCCGAGAGCGCACAGGACCGACAGGATCAGGAGTATCACGCCGCGGCGCTGACGGGAGTTCATGGGCCGTGCAACCTCATTGGGGGAATCGGTCGAGCGGGGCAGGGACGTGCTGGGCTGGTCAGGCGGGCGTGCGCTGTTCCAGGGCGCGGGGCGCGGCGGGTTCGCGGGCGGGCGGGGTGGCGGAGCAGAAGACGCAGCGGTCGCCGATGACGTCCAGGCCGCACCAGTGGCATCCGGCCTGCCGCACCGACGTGACGAGTTGATACAGAACGGACAGATCGGCGAGGTAGCTGCAGAACTCGGTGATCCGGGCGGTCCCCCACCACGCCGTGGACTCGGCGGGCAGCGGAACCTCGCGCAGTCCGTGCACGCTCCACTGCCCGGCGAGCCCGGCGACCCAGTCGCCCTGCGCCTGCTGCCCCTTGGCGACGAGCATCCACGTGTGGAAATCGGGCCCCTTGAGGGTGACGCCGGGTCCGACCTTGACGAGCTGCGGCTCCGGATGGGCGAGCACGGCGAACTGACTTCCGGGCATCCATGACTTGGCGTGCGCCTTCAGCCCGACCGGGACCCGGTCCAGCTTGGCGACGGAGCCGAGGACGGCCCCGGCGTGGAGGTAGTGGGTGAGCAGCCGCCCGGCGGAGGCGAGCACACCCGGGCTCAGGTCGCAGGAGGCTAGCTGGCGCAACTGCCGGGCGAGCACGGCGACTCCCAGCGGGGGCAGTTCGGGCCGGAAGACGGCGATGCGGTCGCTCTCCAGCAGTGAGCGCAGGGTGTGCAGGCGTCGTACGACGGGGTCCGGAGTGGCGGCCGAGCAGAGGACGACGACATAGCCGTACTGCTCGGTCAGGGTGTGGAGTTCGGTGAGCGCCTGCTCCAGCGGCCGCTGGTCGATGCCGCTGAGCACGACGGCCGGCATGGTCCGTTCGTCCTGCGCCGGCAGCGCCATGTCGGCACTGGTCACGGCAATGGCAGTTGGCACGCGCAGCTCCCCGCTCTTCACACCCGCCGGCCCATCGGGGTGACCCCCGTACGCCGGGACGACTTCACTGCGTGACTACCTGAGCACTGTATCCACGGCCGTATGGCCGGAGAACAGCGTTGGTGAAGCTCGCGTGGAACTCTCCGGTCACAACTCCCGCCAAATCCGGACAGCTTGAGCGGGCACCCGGAAACAGTTTTGGTCTGAACCTCTTGACACCCTGATTGGTCTGGACCAACTTGTAGCCGAACGGTGGCCACCGCTTCTCTCCCCTCCCCCAAGGCTCCCTCGCGCCGAATTCGTCGACTCCCCCACCGGAGGCCCCCCATGGACCATGCACCAGGCATACCCAGACCCCGCCGACGCCGAATCACCCTGTGGTCCGCGGCCACCGCCCTGGCCCTCTCCGCGGCAGGCCTCGCCGCCGCCACCCCGGCCTCCGCGGCGGACGTCAACAACGTCAGGAACGCGGGATTCGAGTCGGGCCTGACCAACTGGACCTGCACGGCCGGCAGCGGTACGACGGTCTCCTCCCCGGTACACTCCGGCTCCTCCGCACTGAAGGCGACCCCCGCCGGCCAGGACGACGCCCAGTGCACCCAGACGGTCGCGGTCAGGCCCAACTCGACCTACACGCTGAGCGCATGGGTCCAGGGCGGCTACTCCTACCTGGGCGTGACGGGCACGGGCACGACGGACGTGTCCACGTGGACGCCGGACACGCCCGTCTGGAAACAGCTGTCCACGACCTTCACCACGGGCGCGTCGACGACATCGGTCACGCTCTACACCCACGGCTGGTACGGCCAGGCGGCGTACTACGCCGACGACGTCACGGTCTACGGCCCCGACGGCGGCGCGGGCGGCGACCCGGCCCCGACCGTTCCGGCGGCTCCGGCCGGCCTGACGGTCTCGTCCACGACCTCCTCGTCGGTGTCGTTGTCCTGGGCCGCGGTGCCGGGCGCGACGGGCTACAACGTCTACCGGGACGGCACGAAGACCACGGCGGTGACGGGAACGTCGGCGACGCTGACGGGCCTCTCCCCCGCGACCTCGTACTCCTTCCAGGTGACGGCGACGAACGCGGCGGGCGAGTCGGCGAAGTCGACGCCGGTGACGGCCACGACGGCCACCGGCGGCAGCGGCGGCGACGGCGGCTCGCTGCCCAGGCACGCGGTGACCGGCTACTGGCAGAACTTCAACAACGGCGCGAAGGTCCAGAAGCTGTCGGACGTCCCGTCGTCGTACGACATCATCGCGGTGGCCTTCGCGGACGCGACCTCGACGCCGGGAGCCGTGACCTTCACCCTGGACTCGTCCGGCCTGGGCGGCTACACGACCGACCAGTTCAAGGCGGACATCAAGGCCAAGCAGGCGGCCGGCAAGAAGGTCATCGTCTCGATCGGCGGCCAGAACGGCACCGTGTCGATCAGCGACTCGGCCTCGGCGACGAACTTCGCGAACTCGGTCTACTCGCTGATGCAGACGTACGGCTTCGACGGCGTGGACATCGACCTGGAGAACGGCCTCAACGCGACCTACATGACACAGGCCCTCCGCGCCCTGTCATCGAAGGCGGGTTCGTCCCTGATCATCACGATGGCACCGCAGACGATCGACATGCAGTCGACGTCGAACGCGTACTTCCAGACGGCCCTGAACATCAAGGACATCCTCACGGTCGTCAACACGCAGTACTACAACAGCGGTTCGATGCTGGGCTGCGACGGCAAGGTGTACAGCCAGGGCTCCGTCGACTTCCTCACGGCCCTGGCCTGCATCCAGCTCCAGGGCGGCCTCGCCCCGTCCCAGGTGGGCCTGGGCCTCCCGGCCTCCACGAGTGCGGCAGGCAGCGGATACGTCTCGCCGACGGTGGTCGACAACGCCCTGGACTGCCTGACGGCCGGCACCGGCTGCGGCACCTTCAAGCCGTCCAGGACCTATCCCGGCCTGCGCGGCGCGATGACCTGGTCGACGAACTGGGACGCCTCGGCGGGGAACGCGTGGTCGAGTGCGGTAGGGGCGCATGTGCACGCCCTGCCGTGACCTGGGTTCCGCCGCGAACAACGAGTACCAGCAGGTGGGCTAGATTCGTGACCGCCTTCGCACGTCCCCACCGACTGAGGAACCGCCCGTGTCCCAAATGCCGCCCCTGAACACCCCGTACACCCCGGCGCAGATACGACGCAACCGCCTGATCCTCCTCGGTCTGATCCTCGTCCTCGCGGCTATGACGGCGTTCTGGGCATTCGGCCCGCACGACACGAAGGACCAGTCCGCGACGCTCAAGGCCGGTGACTGCTTCGAGAACCTCGGGACGAACAAGGAAGCGAAGACCAAGAAGCTCGACTGCACCGACCCGCACGCGGACTACAAGGTCCTGAAGATGAACGCAAACGCCGTCGTCGACACCTTCGCGTGCGAGGACGTTCCGGGCACGACCGGCTCGCTCACCCAGTCGGGCCCCGGGAAGTGGTTCGTCGTCTGCTTCAAGAACAACGACGAGAAGGGCAAGAAACAACACAGAGCGGGTGCATAGGATCTCGGACATGGCACTGCGGCCCGTTCAGGTGAACATCAAGGCTCTTGACGCCCCGACGGTCGGCCGGTTCTGGGCGGAGGCGCTCGGCTGGAGCGCCTACAGCCCCGGCGTCACCACCTACGTCGGCCCCGCCGGCGGCCCCGTCTGGCCGGACCCGGTCGCCGTCTGCATCGACGTCGTTCCCGTCCCGGAACCCAAGACGACAACAAAGAACCGGGTGCACCTGGACCTCGCCACCACCTCCGCGGCCCATCAGACAGAGCTGGTCGCGCGTCTGAAGGCGCTCGGTGCGACGCCCGCCCACGTGGGCCAGGGCGATGTGCCGTGGACGGTCCTCGCGGACCCGGAGGGCAACGAGTTCTGCGTGCTGGAGCCTCGGGAGACCTACCGCGACACCGGGCCGATCGCCGCGGTGGTGGTCGACTGCGTGGATCCGCGGGCCATGGCCCGGTTCTGGAGTGAGGCGATCGACTGGACCCTGCACGAGGTGACCGACGACCACGCGGTGCTGCGCTCCGCCAAGGGCGTCGGCCCCTATCTGGAGTTCCTCCGCACGCCCGACGTGAAGACCGTGCCGGACCGCGTCCATCTTGACCTGCTGCCCTACCCCGGTGACGACAAAGCAGCCGAGGTGGCCCGGTTGCGGGCCCTCGGCGCCACCGACCTCGACGTCGGCCAGGGCGACGTCCCGTGGACGTGTCTGACCGACCCGGAGGGCCACGAGTTCTGCGTCTGCGCCCTGTCCTGACACAGCACCTTGGACGACACCCGGGCTAAATCCCTCCGCTGCGGCAAATTGGCAGTTCTGGGCCACGCCGCCAGGCACATCCATCCCCGCCTGCGTCCCCGCTGACTCCACCGCGTGGCCCAAAACTGCCAATCGCCCCCTGCGGCCAACCCTTGAGGCCGAGGCACCCGCCGCGCCCGCGCCCCCAGCCACCGGCTCCCCATCCACCGGCTCCCCATCCACCGGCCCCGCGGCCGCCGAACTCACCCGGCGTCCCTACGAGGCGCGACCGCGCACCCTCGCCGACGCCACGCACGCAGCCGACCCAAGGGACCGGTACCGGTCGGGGCCACCGCTCTTCCGGGCCGCTCGCTCGCTTCTTCCCCGGGCTGGAGCGAGGTGGGTCAAGGGTGGCCCGCAGGGCCATCGCCGAAGGCGACGCGGGAGTGGAGCGCAGCGGAACGGAAGCGCCCTTGACGCACCTCGCGGAAGCCCGACACTGACCCAGAAGCGAGCGGCCCAACGGCCACCTGCTCACTCCCTGGCGAACAACTCCGCCACCTCCGCCGCATGCACTGAGGAGACGCCGGCTCAGCCGGCGGACTCCTGCTCGAAGTACGCGTCGAGTACCGCGTCCAGCTGCTCGTCCCACTCCTTGAAGCGGTTGCGGGCCGGCGCCTCGATCTCGATCGGGTACCAGCGGCGGTCGGGGGTGTGGACCGTGATCGTGAAGCGCTTGCCGAAGCGGGGGGACTCCGTCTCGACCGCGGCGATCTCGTCCCAGCGGAACTCGCAGGACTCCTCGTCCAGGCGGAGGCGGACGCCCCTGCGGTCGGCCACGATCTTCGCGCGGCGGTCGGAGGCCTCGAAGACGGGGCCGTCGTCCGGGCCTTCGTCATCCGCAGACTCCAAGGCTTCCCCGGCGGTCCCGGCCGTCCCGGCAGCCTCGGAGTCCTCCAGCCCTGCCGGTTCTTCCGCGCCCTCCGGCTCTGCCCGCTCTGCCCGCTCTGCCGACGCTTCCGCGTCCTCCGGCTCCGGCTCGTCGGACTTCGCCGGTGCCGGTGCCGGGGCCGTGATGCCAGGGATGAACGCCGGGTCGAAACCGGCGCCCATCACGGGCTCGGCCTTCAACGGCTCGCCCTTGGACGGCTTGCTGCTCGCTCCTATGCGCTGCTCCACGGCGGCAGTATGGACGACTTCCCCGTGCCGGAACCAGTCAGCCCGCTCATCCCCGGTCTCACTCACGTCACACTCACACCCAGGCCCTCGCCCTCACACAAACACACTCACCGCCGCCGCCACCGCGAACCCCGTCACCGACAGCACCGACTCCAGGACCGTCCACGTCCGCAGCGTGTCCCGCTCGCTGATGCCGAAGTACGTGGCCACCATCCAGAAGCCACCGTCGTTGACGTGCGAGGCGAAGATCGAGCCGGCCGAAATGGCCATGATGACCAGGGCGATGAAGGCCTGGGAGTGGTGGCCCTCCGACAGGAGGGGCGCGACGATGCCCGCCGTCGTCACGATCGCGACCGTCGCCGAGCCCTGGGCCACCCGCAGGACCAGGGAGATCAGGTACGACAGCACGATCACCGGCAGGCCCACGCCGTGGAAGGTGTCCGACAGCGCCTGCGCCACCCCGCTCGCCTTCAGTACGGCGCCGAAGACCCCGCCCGCACCGACCACCAGCAGGATGTTGCCGACCGGCTTCAAAGACGAAGTGGACACCGTCTCCAGGGACTTGCGGGACCAGCCCCGGCGGATTCCCAGGAGGTAGTAGGCGAGGAGGAGGGCCAGGGTCAGGGCCACGAACGGGTTGCCGAGGAACTCCAGGACCGAGCGGGCGGGGGACGGGTCCAGGGCGATCGAGGAGAAGGTGGCCGCGAGGATGAGGGTCAGGGGTGTGCCGATGACGGCCAGGACCGTGGCGAGCGGTACCGGCCTCTCCCCGGGCTCCATGCCCTGGGCGCGCTGCTCGGCCACAACGGCCCGCTTCGCCTCCTCCGCGGCCTCGGCCATGTCCTGCGGTACGGCGACGAAGATCCGGTTTCCGATCCAGGCGGAGAACGCCCAGGCGGCCAGTACGGCCGGGATCCCGCAGACGATGCCCATGAGGATGATCCAGCCGAGCTGGACGTGCAGCAGGCCGGCGGCGGCGACCGGGCCGGGGTGCGGGGGCAGGAAGGCGTGGGTCATGGAGAGGCCGGCGAGCAGCGGGAGGCAGAAGAGGAGGATCGACGTGCCGCCGCGTTTCGCCGCCGCGTAGACGAGCGGCGCCAGGACGAAGATGCCCACGTCGAAGAAGACCGGGATGCCGAAGACCAGGCCGGTCAGGCCCATGGCGAGGGGGGCGCGCCGCTCGCCGAACAGGCCGAGGAGCCGGGAGGCCAGTACCTCGGCTCCGCCGCTGACCTCCAGGATCGCGCCGAGCATCGTACCGAGGCCGATGATGATCGCGACGTGGCCGAGGATGCCGCCCATGCCGGACTCGATGGTGGAGACGGCGTCGGAGCGCTGCACGGTGCCGAAGAGTTCGGTGACCGGGAGTCCGGCGAGCAGGCCCACGGCCAGGGAGACGGCGAGGAGCGCCACGAAGGGCTGGAGCCGGACCTTGATGATGAGGAAGAGGAGGAGGGCTATGCCCAGGGCGGCGACGGTGAGGAGGCCGGGGGTGCCGTCGAGGAGGAGGAGCAGGCCTCCGGTGTGGGGTGGTGGGGTGGCTGGGGCGGTCGCCGCCACGGAAGCAGCGGTTGCCGCCATCGAGATGAAGGACATGCGGGGGTCCTCTGCGTAGGAACATGGTGCTTTCGGGCAGGGGGGATCGCGGTACGGCGGGCCGGGTGCGGGGGCCGCCGTACCGTGAAGGGGCGTACGGGTGGTGGGGGATCGTCAGCTGCTCAGCCGAGCACGGCGAGCGCGTCGATCTCGATGAGGAGGCCTGCCGGGAGGCCGACGTAGACCGTGGTCCGGGCGGCGGGCGGCTGGGTGAGACCCTGCTCCTCGAAGTAGGCGTTGTAGATGTCGTTCATCTCGGCGAAGTGGTCCACGTCCGTGAGATAGACGCGGATCATCATCACGTCGTCCCAGCTCGCGCCGCCCTCTTCGAGGATCGCCTTGACGTTGGCGAGGGTCTGGAGGGTCTGCTCGCGCAGGGAGGGGCCGGCCGGGGTCGGGGGCTTGCCGTCCTCGGCGGGCAGGAAGCCGACCTGACCGGCGACCTGGAGAATGTTGCCCTTCCTCACGCCGTGCGAGAACTTGGCGGGCGGGGTGGTGTGCGTCTTCGGGGTGAGGGCGGTCTTTTCCGTCGTGTCCGTCATTCGGGGTCCTTTACTGGCGTTCGTCCGGAGTATTCGCCGCTGATCGCGTCCGCGGTACGGCGGACCTGCGGGAGCAGGGCGAGGAGTTCCTCGGCGGTGACGACCACGTTCGGCGCGGACACCGACATGGCGGCGACCACCCGGCCGTCGGCGCCGCGGATCGGGGCGGCGACGCAGTTGATGGACTCCTCATGGCCACCGAGGTCGGCGGCCCAGCCCTGTTCGCGTACCGTGGCCAGCTCCTTGAGGAACGCCTCGGCGTTCGGGGTCGAACGGGGCGTGTACTGGGGATAGTCGAGCTTGTCCGCGAGGGCGCGGCGCTCGGGCTCGGGGAGGTCGGCGAGGAGGAGTTTCGCCACGGCCGCGACCGTGATGGCGACGGGCTTGCCGATCCGCGAGTACATGCGGACGGGGTAGCGGCTGTCCACCTTGTCGATGTAGAGGACCTCGCCCTCCTCGTGGACGGCGAGGTGCACGGTGTGACCGCAGGTCTCGTTGAGCCGTACGAGGTGGGGGTGGGCGATCTCGCGGACGTCGAGGTTCTCCATCGCCTCCTGGGCGAGGGCGAAGAGGCGGGCGCCGAGGCGGTAGCGCTGGTCGGACTGGCGGTAGACCAGGCCGTGCTCGTGCAGGGTGCGCAGCAGGCGGAGTGCCGTGGATTTGTGCACGCCCAGGCGGTCGGCGACCTGGCCGAGGTCGGCGGGGCCCGCCGCGAGCAGGGGCAGGATGCTCAGGGCGCGGTCGACGGTCTGGCTCATGGGGTGTTCGCCTCCTCCTCGTCCCACTCGGCCTGCGTCCAGCCGGGGGCGAGTCGAAGTCTCCCCCATGCGGTGTCGTCCAGGGCGGTCAGGCGGTCGGCGTGGTCCCGTGCGGGCGGGGCGGCCAGGTCGGCGGGGGTGGTCAGGGTCGCGGCGGCGAAGAGGTGGCCGTACCTCAGCCGCGCCTTGAGGGGCAGGCCGCGGAGGGTGCCGGAGAGGAATCCCGCGGCGAAGGCGTCGCCCGCGCCGACGTGGGCGACGACGTCCACCTTCGGTGCGGGGACGAACACGGCCGTACCGGCGGTGCCTTTCTCTCCACCCCCGAAGGCGGTCGCTCCGCCCCCGCCCTGCTTGACGACGACGATCGCCGGTTCGGGCAGCGCGTCCACAACGGCGCGTCCACCGTGCAGCCCCCAGGCGTCGCGTGCCTCGTCGTCGCCCAGGAACACGATGTCCGCACGGCGCGCCAGTTCCAGTAGCGCGCCCGGTCCGTCAGGGGTGTGGCGCCACAGCGCGGGCCGGTAGTTGACGTCGAAGGAGACCAGGGGACGACCGGTGCGGGGTGCCGTCAGCGCGTACATCAGCTCCAGGCACTCGGCGGAGAGCGCCGCCGTGATCCCGGACAGGTGCAGCACCCGACCGGACCACGCCGCCGCCAGGTCCACGTTGGCCACGGACATCGCCGACGCCGCCGAACCGGCCCGGTAGTACGCCACCTCGTGTGCGCCCGTCCCCCGGTCGCCCGCCGTGCGGAAGTACACCCCCGTGGGCCGGAACGGGTCCCGGTCGACGGACGAGACGTCGACGCCGTACCCGGCGATGCGCTCCACCACGTGGTCGCCGAAGCCGTCCGCGCCGAGCCGGCCGACCCAGCGGGCGGAGTGCCCGGCGGCGGCCAGCACACAGGCCACGTTGGACTCGGCGCCGCCGATCGCGCGGTCGAAGGAGGGCACGTCCGCGAGGCGGCCGGCTCGGCTCGGCAGGAAGGTGACCATGGACTCGCCGAGCGCCACGACGTCCACGGTGTCCGCGGTGTCCACAAGACCCACGCGGTCGTGTGCAACGGACGAGACGTAAGCAGCGTCGTTGATGATGACTCCTGTCCGATGACCGGGTAGCGGCTCCGTTGACCCGGTGTCGGCGAGATGCTAGACACCAGTTGGCAAGACTTGCAATGGTCGTTGCAGAGAATGCAACAGCCGAGAGAGGGGCTCCATGGGCACCGAAGCGCTCGCCCGCCTGGCCGAGGTCCGCGTCGACCACCGCTTCAAGGGCCTCCCGCCGGACGCCGACGGCCTCACGGTCGGCGAGCTGGCCGCCCAGCGCCGCAACCTCTTCACGGGCGGCTTCCCCACTCCCGTCCTCGTGCTCTCCGCCGAGCGGCTCGCGCACAACCTGGCGCTCATGCAGACGTACACCGCCCGGCACGGCCTCGCCTTCGCCCCGCACGGCAAGACCTCCATGGCCCCGCAGCTCTTCCACCGCCAGATCGAGCACGGCGCCTGGGGCATCACACTCGCGATGCCCCATCAGGTCCGTGTCGCCCGGGAGTTCGGCATCCAGCGGGTCTTTCTCGCCAATGAGCTGGTGGACGCCCCGGCGCTCCGGTGGGTCGCCGCGGAACTCGCCGCCGACCCCGGCTTCCGGTTCGTCTGCTACGTCGACTCCGTGCGCGGCGTCGAGCTGATGGACACCGCCCTGCGCGACACCGGCAGCACCCGCCCCGTGGACGTGGTGGTCGAGCTGGGTGCGGGCGACGGGGCCCGGACCGGTGTGCGCACGGAGGCGGAGGCACAGGCCGTCGCCGCCGCGGTGGCCCGGACCGGGACGCTGCGGCTCGTGGGCGTGGCGGGGTACGAGGGCGAGGTGCCGCGCGCGGACCCGGAACGTGTGCGGTCGTACATGCGGCGGCTGGTGGCGCTCGCCGTCGAGCTCGACAAGGGCGGGCGGTTCCACAAGGCCGAGGAGATCATCGTCAGCGCGGGCGGCAGCGCCTGGTTCGACGCGGTGTCCGACGTCCTCGCCGAGCTGCCCGAACTGTCCGCGCCCGTGCTGAGGCTGCTGCGCTCGGGGGCGTACGTCTCGCACGACGACGGGCACTACCGCAGGCTCACCCCCTTCACCCGGGTGCCCGAGGAGGGCGCGCTGGAGCCCGCGTTCCGGCTGTGGGCGCAGGTCGTCTCCCGGCCCGCCCCCGAGCAGGCCTTCGCCAACGCGGGCAAGCGCGACGCCGCCCACGACCTGGACCTGCCCACCGCGCAGGTGGTGCGCCGGAACGGTGCCGAGCGGCCGGCCACCGGCATCACCGTGACCGGCCTGTCCGACCAGCACACCTGGCTGCGCACGGAACCGGGCGCGGACGTCGAGGTCGGCGACTGGATCGGCCTCGGGCTCTCCCACCCGTGCACGTCCTTCGACAAGTGGCAGCTGATCCCGGTGGCCGAGGCGGACGGGACGGTCGTCGACTACGTCCGTACGTTCTTCTAGGAGACGCTGTTCTGGGAGCCGGTGAGAGGGAGGCGGGACGTGGAGGACCTGGTCATCCGGGACGCCGACGTCGTCGACGGCAGCGGCGAGCCGTCGTACCGGGCCGATGTGGTGGTCGGCGACGGCCGGATCGTCTCGATCGTCAAGGAGGCCGCCGCGGCCGGCTGCCAGCGCCCGCGCGCCATGCGGGAGCTGGACGCGGAGGGCCTGGTCCTGTCCCCCGGCTTCATCGACATGCACGCCCACTCCGACCTCGCCCTGCTGCGGGACCCCGACCACAGCGCGAAGGCGGCGCAGGGGGTGACCCTGGAGGTCGTCGGCCAGGACGGGCTGTCGTACGCGCCGGTGGACGACCGCACCCTTCAGGAGGTGCGGCGGGCGATCACCGGGTGGAACGGGTACGGCGACGACATCGGCTTCGACTGGCGGTCGGTCGGCGAGTACCTGGACCGGCTCGACCAGGGCATCGCCGTCAACGCGGCCTACCTCATCCCGCAGGGCACCGTCCGCGCCCTCGTCGTCGGCTGGGAGGACCGCCCGGCCACCCCCGAAGAGCTGGGCCGGATGCGGCGGTTGGTGGCGGAGGGGATGGAGCAGGGCGCGGTCGGGCTGTCGTCCGGGCTCACCTACACGCCCGGCATGTACGCCCCCGGCACCGAACTCGTCGAACTGTGCCGGGTGGTGGCGGCGTACGGCGGCTACTACTGCCCGCACCACCGCTCCTACGGCGCCGGCGCCCTGGAGGCGTACGCCGAGATGGTGGCCGTCGCCCGGGAGGCCGGCTGTCCGCTCCACCTGGCCCACGCCACGATGAACTTCGGCGTGAACGGGGGCCGGGCGCCGGAACTGCTGGCCCTGCTGGACCGGGCGCTGGACGCGGGCGCGGACATCACCCTCGACACCTACCCCTACACCCCCGGCTGCACCACCCTGGCCGCGCTGCTGCCGAGCTGGGCGAGCGAGGGCGGCCCGGGGCGGGTCCTGGCGCGCCTCACCGACCCGGCGACGGCCGCGCGGATCCGGCACGACCTGGAGGTGACCGGCTCGGACGGCTGCCACGGCGTGCCGGTGGACTGGGCGACGATCGAGATCTCCGGTGTCACCGGGCCCGCGCTCGGGGGCCTCGTGGGCCGTACCGTCCGGGAGGCGGCCCAGGTGCGCGGCGAGGCCCCCTGGGACACCGCCCGCCGCCTCCTGATCGAGGACCGGCTCGGTACGACGATCCTCCAGCACGTCGGCCATGAGCAGAACGTCCGCACGATCATGCGGCACCGCACGCACACGGGCGGCTCCGACGGCATCCTGCGCGGCGACCGGCCGCACCCCCGCGCGTACGGCACCTTCCCGCGGTATCTCGGCCACTACGTACGGGAGTTGGGGCTGCTCTCGCTGGAGGAGTGCGTCGCCCACCTCACGTCCCGGCCCGCGGCCCGGCTGCGACTGCCGGACCGGGGGCTGGTGCGCGAGGGCTACCGGGCCGATCTGGTGCTGTTCGACCCGGAGACGGTGGCGTCCGGTGCGACCTCCGCCGAGCCCCGCACGCTGCCGACCGGTATCCCGTACGTCCTGGTCGACGGCCGGTTCGTCATCGAGGACGGGAGGCGGACGGACGTGCTCGCGGGCCGGTCCGTCCGCCGTACGCCGGTGTGAGCGCCCTTACGGCTTGGGCAGGGTGCAGCCGGCCGCGCCGAGGTCGAGCTTGTTGCCGGTGGTGAAGCAGGCCGGGATGTTGTAGGTCTCCTCGGCGTAGTTGATGCCCTGGCGGACGGTGACGTTGCCGCTCTCGTCGACCTCGCAGGGGTTGTTCTCGGTGCAGCGCTCGCCGTCCTCGTTGCCGGTGTTGTTGACCGCGACGACCTTGCCGGTGGCGGTGTCGATCACCGGGGAGCCCGAGGTGCCGCCGATGGTGTTGCAGGAGGAGGTGTAACGGAGCGAGTCCTTCCAGGTCCAGTCGCCCTCCTTCAGCCGGTACACGAACCCGTCGACGTTGCAGCTGTAGGTGCGCTTCCAGTAGCCGGAGACGACCTTGATGGCGGTGCCGGCGGTGGGGTGCGTGTCCTGCAGGGTGAGCGGGGAGATGCCGTAGGAGTTCTTGATCGCCGCGTACGTCGTGGTGGTGCGGTAGATCGTGACGTCCGTGTCCGTCATGGTCGAGTAGACGACCTGGTTGGCGCGGAGGGTGGCGACCTTGCTGCCGCTGGCGTTGAGCAGTCCGAAGGTACGGCTGGAGGACTGGCCGGTGATGACCTCGCCGGGTCCGGGGAAGCCGGTCTCCAGGCAGTGGCCGTTGGTCAGTACGAGCGCCGGGTCGGTGTCCGCGGAGTTGGGGAAGCGGATGACGGAGCCGGAGCAGTTGCTGAGCGCGACGGTGCCGGCGAAGTTGACGGTCACCTTGGGCTTGACGACGGTGTGCGGGGCGGCGACCGCGGGGGCGGCGCCCAGTCCGACCAGGGCCACGGAGGAGAGTGCGGCAAGGAGAGGCTTGTTCATGTGGGGGTCCCCTCTGACGACTTGGGCGACCGGACATTTTCCGGCCGCCCTTCATTTGTCATGCGCATTCTCAGTGCTGGGAGGGGTGCGAACAAGGAGCCTGGTCAGGTCATAGGGGTTTCCCTCTGCCTCCCGCTCGGCCCAACGCGGTTATCCGCCACGCACTTTGGTGACAACAGCCCCAAACAGGGCGAGACCCTTGACGACGACGCGCGGGGCACCGGGCCGACCGGGCTTGCGGGCGCCGTGCCCGCGGAAGACGCCGAACAGAGCGCGGCCGCCCGGATCTCGGTCAGCCGGCCGCCGCCCCACATGGACCAGGCGGTGAACCTGGGCGGAACGACCCACTCGCCGTCACGGTGGAACCCGCCGAACACACCCAGCGCGCAACGGGAGGCGGGCGGCGCCCGGTCCACCCCCGGGGAGTCCCTGGGCCCCGGTTCGGGCAGGCTGCGTGCGGCGAGCGCCGGCTCGCCGAGCGTCCGGGCACTGTGCACCTGGTCCAGCCGGTCGTCCAACTCGCCCAGCGGCAGGCGGCCGTCGGCCACGGCGGCCCGCACCCGCTCGACGGCACACGTCCCGCGGGAGAGGGCTGCTCGGTCATGCGGGCAACTCTCGCACGCGGGACCCGCCGCACCACCCCGAGGCAGTCCGACTGGCCTGCCCGCCAGCAGGGTTGACGCGAAATCGACGCCCGCCGACCAGCGGGGCGCTTCGTCGACCCCCGACCGTGCCCCCGGCCGCACGGCGGCACCGACACGGAGGCGGCGGGGTCGACCGTGGCGGGCGCGGCCGGAACGCAGGGCAGGGCAGCGGCACCGAGGACGGCTGACGCGAACGCGGCGCCCGCCGTCAACGGGGGTGTTTCGCCGGGCCCGCGAACGCGACGCCCGGCCGGTCAACGGCGGCCTTCGCCGAGCCCGCGACCGTGCCCCCGGCCGCCCGGTGGCGCCGACACGGAGGCAGCCGGGCAGGCCGTGGCGGGCGCGGCCGGAAGGCAGGGCCGGGCGGCGGCCCTGGCGGCACGCGGACGACTGACGCGAACGCGGTGCCCGCCGTCAGCGGGGGTGTTTTGTCGGGCCGTGGCCGTGGCCCCGGCCGCCCGGGAGGACCGTTGTGGAGGCGGCCGGGGCGGCCGTCGTTGTGGTGGGCGGGAGGGTGGGGGCGGGCGTGGGGGTGCGTGGAGTGGTGGGGGCGGCCGGTGGGGTGGCGGTTGGGTGGGAGGCGTGGGCGGGTGGGGAGGTCGTCGCGCCGGGCGGTGCGGTCGAGGGGGTGCCCGTGGTGGCCGTCGAGGCCGTGGTGGCCGGGGAGCCGTTGTCCTTGTGGGGGCTCGCGGTGGCCGAGTCCCCGACGGCGACCCGCCCGTCGTCGGCCGGCCGGGAGCCGTCGGGGACCGCGGAATCCGAGCCGCCCGCCACAGCGGCGATCACCGCGACCGCGCCGGCCACGCCCAGCACCCCGGCGGCGACCGCCACCCGCCGGCGGCTGCCCGTGCGCCGCCCGGCACGACGCCGCGCGGCCCGCCCCTCACCCGGCCGGACCGGCTCATCCGGCTCGGTCAGCGGGGGCAGCTCGCGTGTCTCGTCGTAGGCACTCTGCCAGCCGTGCGCCGCCGCCGGGTCGGCGTACTCCTCGTACGCCGGCGCCGGGGCCTGCCGGAGGTACATGCTCGGCGGTGCCGGAGGCGACGGCTGCGCGGAGGTCGCGTCCGGCCGCTCCCGGTGCTCACCGCCCGGGCCCTGCGCGCCGTACGCCCCCGCCTGGTGCTCCCGTTCGGTGGACATGACAGCGGATTGTAGGGACGCAAGTGACTCCTGAGACAGCCTTCGGCGATATCCGGGCAAACCCCCGGTCTCACGTGGTGGAAAACACGACCCACGAGGCATTACCGGGCCGTAAGCTCACGGCATGCAGGTGATCCAGTCGACCAAGCTCGCCAACGTCTGTTACGAGATCCGGGGCCCGGTTCTCGAAGAGGCCATGCGGCTCGAAGCGGCGGGGCACCGCATTCTCAAGCTGAACACCGGCAACCCGGCCGCCTTCGGCTTCGAGTGCCCCCCGGAGATCCTGGAGGACATCCTCCGCAACGTCTCCAGCGCGCACGGCTACGGCGACGCCAAGGGCCTGCTGGCCGCCCGCCGCGCGGTCGTCATGCACAACCAGACCCTCGGCATCGAGACGGACGTCGAGCACGTCTTCATCGGCAACGGGGTCTCCGAGCTGATCGTGATGGCCATGCAGGGGCTGCTGGACGACGGGGACGAGGTCCTCGTACCGGCCCCGGACTACCCCCTGTGGACGGCGGCCGTCTCCCTCTCCGGCGGCACGGCGGTGCACTACCGCTGCGACGAGCAGTCCGACTGGATGCCCGACCTGGCCGACGTCGAGCGCAAGGTCACCGACCGCACCAAGGCGATCGTGATCATCAACCCCAACAACCCGACGGGGGCCGTGTACGACGAGGCGATGCTCAAGGGGCTCACCGACATCGCCCGCCGGCACAACCTGCTGGTGTGCTCCGACGAGATCTACGACAAGATCCTCTACGACGGCGCCACCCACACCCCGACCGCCAAAATCGCCCCCGACCTGCTCACCCTCACCTTCAACGGCATGTCGAAGGCGTACCGGGTGGCCGGCTACCGGGTCGGCTGGATGTCGGTCTCCGGCCCGCGCGCCCACGCCGACTCCTACATCGAGGGTCTGACGATCCTGGCGAACATGCGCCTGTGCGCGAACATGCCGGGCCAGCACGGGGTGGTCGCCGCACTCAGCGGGCGCCAGTCGATCAACGACCTGGTACTGCCGGGCGGCCGGCTGAAGGAGCAGCTGGACACCGCCTACGAGCTGCTGACGCAGATCCCGGGCGTGAGCTGCGTACGGCCCAAGGGCGCGCTGTATCTCTTCCCGCGGCTCGACCCCCAGGTCTTCAAGATCAAGGACGACCGGCGGATGGTCCTGGACCTGCTGCGCCAGGAGAAGATCATGGTCGTCCAGGGCACGGGCTTCAACTGGCCGGAGCCGGACCACTTCCGTGTGGTGACCCTCCCGACGGTCGGCGACCTCCGGGACGCGATCACCCGGATCGGGAACTTCCTGGACGGATACGGCCAGCCGTAGCGGAGCGGGCTTCACCGACTCCTTTCCGTGACACGACTCAACTTTAGACGAAATCCAAGCTAGGATGGCTTCCTGTCAGAGCACAGGAGGCCATCACCCATGTACGAACCGATCCGCAGCAAGTCGGTCCACCGCACGATGGCCGGCACCACCTCCGACTTCCCCCACCGGTCACGCGAGGAGGAGCTGGACATCCAGCTCGCCGGACACCTCGCGGCCCTGCTCGCCGTGACCGACGAGCTGCGCGGACTGACCCCGTCGGCCGACCTGGAGGCCTCCGCCGAGCGGCTCGCCGAACAGGTGGCCCGGCTGTGCGGAGGGCGCGCCCCGCTGCGGGCGACCGCGTCCACGGCCGGTGACCGCGCGGCGCTGCACCGGCGCGCCCACGCCCTCGCCGGGCGGGCGCTCGTGGTCGCCGCCTCGCGCGCGGACACGGCGGCGGCGATCCTGGCAGCCGAGCGGATGGACGCGCACGCCGACGCGCTGTCGGAGCCCGAGGAACTGAGCACCACCGCCTGACCCGGCCCCCGGGTCCCACGTTCGGCCCCGGTCCGCGTGCACCCGCAGCGACGCGCGGACCGGGTGCCACTTCCTCACGGCACCCGGCAAGCCGGTGCCCCGCACGCCTTTGTGCGGGGCACCGGTGGGTGGTCACCACGGCCGGCCGTGACGATCGCTGGTCAGGGCATCCGGACCGGCCGTGGAGTCTCGGGCGGGACTAGCCCAGGCGCTCGACGAGCGCGCGGTACTGGTCCCACAGCTCCTTCGGGGTGTGGTCGCCGAAGGTGTTGAGGTGCTCGGGGACCAGGGCGGCCTCCTCGCGCCAGACCTCCTTGTCGACCGTGAGCAGGAAGTCCAGGTCCGACTCGGACAGTTCGAGGCCCTTGGTGTCCAGCGCACCCTTGGCCGGCAGCACGCCGATCGGGGTCTCGACGCCCTCGGCCCTGCCGTCCAGGCGCTCCACGATCCACTTCAGGACACGGGAGTTCTCGCCGAAGCCCGGCCAGACGAACTTGCCCTCGTCGTTCTTGCGGAACCAGTTGACGTAGTAGATCTTCGGCAGCTTGGACTGGTCCCTGCCCTTGGCGACGTCGACCCAGTGGCCCATGTAGTCGCCCATGTTGTAGCCGCAGAACGGCAGCATCGCGAACGGGTCGCGGCGCAGCTCGCCGACCTTGCCCTCGGCGGCGGCGGTCTTCTCGGAGGCCACGTTGGCGCCCAGGAAGACACCGTGGTTCCAGTCGAAGGACTCCGTCACCAGCGGCACCGCGCTGGCACGCCGGCCGCCGAAGAGGATCGCCGAGATCGGCACGCCCTTCGGGTCCTCCCACTCCGGCGCGATGATCGGGCACTGGGACGCGGGGACCGTGAAGCGGGCGTTGGGGTGCGCGGCCGGGGTCCCGGACGCCGGCGTCCAGTCGTTGCCCTTCCAGTCGGTCAGGTGGGCCGGGGCCTCCTCGGTCATGCCCTCCCACCACACGTCGCCGTCGTCGGTCAGCGCGACGTTGGTGAAGACCGCGTTGCCCCACAGGGTCTTCATCGCGTTGGCGTTGGTGTGCTCACCGGTGCCGGGCGCGACGCCGAAGAAGCCGGCCTCGGGGTTGATCGCGTACAGGCGGCCGTCCTCGCCGAAGCGCATCCAGGCGATGTCGTCGCCGATGGTCTCGACCGTCCAGCCGGAGATCGTGGGCTCCAGCATGGCGAGGTTGGTCTTGCCGCAGGCGGAGGGGAAGGCCGCCGCCACGTACTTCGACTCGCCCTGCGGCGGGGTGAGCTTGAGGATCAGCATGTGCTCGGCCAGCCAGCCCTCGTCGCGCGCCATGACGGAGGCGATGCGCAGGGCGTAGCACTTCTTGCCGAGCAGGGCGTTGCCGCCGTAGCCGGAGCCGTAGGACCAGATCTCGCGGTCCTCGGGGAAGTGGGAGATGTACTTGGTGGAGTTGCAGGGCCACGGCACGTCCTCCTGGCCCTCCTCCAGCGGGGCGCCCAGGGAGTGCACGGCCTTCACGAAGAAGCCGCTGTCGCCGAGTTCGTCCAGGACGGCCTGGCCCATGCGCGTCATCGTGCGCATGGAGACGGCGACGTACGCGGAGTCGGTGATCTCCACACCGATCGCGGACAGCGGCGAGCCCAGCGGACCCATGCAGAACGGGACGACGTACATGGTGCGGCCCCGCATGGAGCCGCGGAACAGGCCCTTCTCGCCGCTGAAGATCTCCCGCATCTCGGCGGGGGCCTTCCAGTGGTTGGTCGGGCCGGCGTCCTCCTCCTTCTCGGAGCAGATGAAGGTCCGGTCCTCGACACGGGCGACGTCGGTCGGGTCGGAGGCGGCGTAGTAGGAGTTGGGGCGCTTGATCGGGTCGAGCTTCTTGAAGGTGCCCTTGGCCACCAGCTCTGCACACAGCCGGTCGTACTCGGCCTCGGAGCCGTCACACCAGACCACGCTGTCCGGCTGCGTCAGTTCGGCGATCTCGTCGACCCACGAGATCAGTTCCTGGTGGTGGGTGGGAACGCTGGAAGCCGAGTTGTCGCGCGCCACGGTTGCTCCTAAGTGAGGGATTTTGTCCTTGTGGCCCCGTGGGGGCTGCGACCCGGACGCTTCTGTGCTGCTCATCCGGTGCCGACTGCACTCATTTGATCGTATCCGACACGAGTGCCCATATGTCCAGGGGACCTCACAGGTGAGCACGTGAGGAAGACCACGGTTTCCAGGCCCGTTTACGTTTCCTTTACGTCCAGGTTTGCGTCACCTGAAGGTCTTTTTGCGTTCGACCGACCCAAGAGCGGCGCTGATACCCGACTTACGGCGCCGTAGGTACCATGCCCCGCATGACTGCGTCCGCCCCCGACGCGCCCACGGAGACGCCGGCCAGCGGCCGCGGTCCCGTCGCGCTCTCCCTGCCGCATCCGGTCAAGCCCAGGCTCCGCGGCTGGCTGCACCTCGGCATGTTCCCGGCCGTACTCATCGCGGGCCTCGTACTCACCGCCCTCGCCGACTCCACCAGAGGCCGCATCGCCTGCGGGATCTACGTCCTGACGGCCTGCCTGCTCTTCGGCGTCAGCGCGCTGTACCACCGGGGCAACTGGAGCCCGCGGATGGACGGCGTCCTGCGGCGCCTGGACCACGCCAACATCTTCCTGATCATCGCGGGCACCTACACGCCGCTGACCCTGCTGCTCCTGCCCGGGGCCAAGGGCGAGTGGCTGCTGTGGGGCATCTGGGCCGCCGCCGCGGCGGGCATCGTCTTCCGCGTCTTCTGGGTCGGCGCCCCGCGCTGGCTCTACACGCCCTGCTACCTGGCCATGGGCTGGGCGGCCGTCTTCTTCCTGCCGGACTTCATGCGCGCCGGCGGCATAGCCGTCCTGGTCCTGGTGATCGTCGGCGGCCTGCTCTACAGCGCCGGCGGCGTGATCTACGGCATCAAGCGACCGAACCCGTCCCCGCGCTGGTTCGGCTTCCACGAGGTCTTCCACTCCTTCACGCTCGCCGCGTTCGTCGTCCACTACGTCGGCATCTCGCTGGTGGCGTACCAGCACGCGTAACCCCCGTCCCGCCTCCATTTCCGGCCACGGCTCACCCGCCGTGGCCGTTTTCGTGCGCCTGCCATTGGATCGATATTGACAGTCGCCTGTTTTTGATAGTTACTCTCTTTTCATGGTTACTGTCACTAACGTGGACGGGTCTCGGCACGACTCCCGCCGCTGGTGGGCCCTCGGGGCCCTGGTCGCAAGCATGCTGGTGCTCGGCTTCGACACCACGATCCTCAACGTGGCGCTGCCGACGATGGCCGGGCAGCTGGGCGCCACCACGGGCCAGCAGCAGTGGATGGCGGACGCGTACGTCGTCGTCTTCGCCGCCTTGATGCTCCCGGCCGGACTGCTCGGGGACCGGTTCGGGCGACGCCGGATGCTGATCGGGGGACTCGTGGTCTTCCTGGCGGGCTCGCTGCTCGGTGCCCTGGCCGGGGACGTGAACGCGGTGATCGCCGCCCGCGCCGTCATGGGCCTCGGCGCCGCGTTCATCACTCCGCTGGCGATGTCGGTGCTGCCCTCGCTGTTCGCACCGCAGGAGCAGGGCAAGGCCATCGGTCTCGTCTCCACCGGCAGCGCCCTGGGCATGCCCCTGGGACCGATCATCGGCGGCTGGCTGCTCGACCACTTCTGGTGGGGATCGGTCTTCCTGATCAACATCCCGATGGTCGTCATCGGCATCCTCGCCTGCGTCCTGCTGCTCCCCGAGACCCGTGACCCGCACTCCCCCACGGTCGACGGGCTCTCCACCGTGTTCACCACCACCGGGCTCGGCGCCCTGGTCTACGCGACCACCGAGGCCTCCGACCGCGGCTGGGACGACCCGCTGGTCCTCGCCCTGTTCGCCGGGTCCGCAGTCCTCATCACCGCGCTCGTGCTGCGCTCGCGCCGGGTCCGGCGCCCCATGCTGGACCTCACCCTGCTCGCCCGGCGAGGCTTCCTGCTCAACGCCGTCGCCGCGACCCTCGTGATGTTCGTGCTGTCCGGCCTGATGTTCGTCCTGCCGGCCTACCTCCAGGCCGTCCTCGGCAACGACACCCTCGGCACCGGCATCCGGATGCTGCCCATGGTCCTCGGCCTGTCCGTCTCCGCGAAGCTCGCCCCGCCGGTCGCCGCCCGCTTCGGCGCGCGTGCCTCGGTCAGCGCGGGCCTGGTGGTCCTGGCCTTCGCCGCCTTCCTCGGCAGCCGTACGACGACCGGCTCCGGCTACGGCTTCACCGCACTGTGGCTCACCGCCGCCGGACTGGGCTTCGGTCTCGCCCTCGTGCCGGCCATGACCAACGCGCTCGGCACCCTGCCCCGGGACCGGGCCGGCAGCGGCTCCGGACTGCTGATGACGCTGCGCCAGGTGGGCTCCGCGATCGGCATCGCTCTGCTCGGCAGCCTGCTCGCCAACGCCTTCCGTGACCGGCTGGACGTCACCGGGCTGCCCGCGCAGGCCGCCGGCACCGCCGGGGACTCGATCGTCGCGGCCCATGTGGTCGCCGAGAAGGCCCACTCCGCCCACCTCGCGGCCTCCGCGAACGGCGCGTACGTCCACGGCATGACCGTCGTGCTGCTGGTGTGCGGTGCCGCCGCCCTGGTCTCCGCGCTGCTGGCGGCGGCGTTCCTGCCCGGGACGGCGGCCGCCGGACCCGCGGACGCCGCCGCCCCCGACGTGGTCGCCCCGCTGCAGGATGCCCGACAATGACCCCCATGACGGCCGCACGTTCCCCCCTCTCCCCCGCCGACCGCCCGCAACTGGGTCTGCGCGAGCGCAAGAAGATCAAGACTCGTGAGGCGATCCGCACCGCGACATACCAACTGATCAGGGAGCAGGGGTACGACGCCACGACCGTCGACCAGATCGCCGAGCGGGCCGAGGTGTCGCCGTCGACCGTCTTCCGGTACTTCCCGACCAAGGAGGACATCGTCCTCACCGACGAGTACGACCACCTCATGGCGGAGGAACTGCGGGCCCGCCCGGCGGACGAGCCGCTGCTGGAGTCGCTGCGGTACGTCATGCGCGCGTCGCTCGCCGGCCTGATGCACGACGACCCCGAGGTGCTCCGGCTGCGGACGCGTCTCGGGGTCGAGGTCCCCGCCGTCCGCTCCCGGGTGTTCGAGAGCATGGCGAGCACCAGTGTCCTGCTCCGCCGGGCCATCGCGGACCGCACGGGCCACGACCCGGACAGCCTTGAGGTGCGGGTCTACTCCATGTCCGTCATCGCCGGGCTCATGGAGGCCAACATGTACTGGGGCGAGCACGACCAGGAGGGTGACCTGGGCGACCTCATGGAACGCGCCCTCACGGTCCTGGAACACGGCCTGCCCGCCGAAAACCGCTGAGGTCCGGGCGGCCCCCCGTGCGATCCTGACGGGGTGAACCGAGCCGAGATCCACGTCGAAGTCGCCCCCGCGCTCCACCTGTTCGTGCCCGCCGCCCGACGGGCCGGCGCCACGCCGCTCGGCACCGACGGCGTCTCGACGCTCGGCCATGTCATCGAGTCCCTCGGCGTCCCGCTGACCGAGGTCGGCGCACTGGTCGTGGACGGCCGCGAGGTGCCCGTCTCGCACATCCCGGCGGCGGGCGAGACGGTGTCCGTCCGCCCCGTCACCCGCCCCCAGCAGGTCCCCGGCGCCCCGCTCCGCTTCCTCCTCGACGTCCACCTCGGCACCCTGGCCCGCCGGCTGCGCCTGCTCGGTGTGGACACGGCGTACGAGTCGACGGACATCGGCGATCCGGCGCTCGCCGCACGCTCGGCGGCCGAGCAGCGGGTGATGCTGAGCCGCGACCGGGGCCTGCTGCGCCGCCGCGAACTGTGGGCCGGGGCCTTCGTCTACAGCACCCGCCCCGACGACCAGCTGCACGACGTGCTGGACCGCTTCGCCCCCGACCTGAACCCGTGGACGCGCTGCACCGCCTGCAACGGCCTGCTGAAGCAGGCCACGAAGGCCGAGGTCGCCCACCAGCTCAAGCACGGCACCCAGCGCTCGTACGACGTCTTCGCCCAGTGCACGGCATGCGGCCGGGCCTACTGGAAGGGCGCGCACCACGACCAGCTGGAGGCCATCGTGGAGCGCGCCCTGGCAGGACGTGGTTAGCGCCTGCTCGTGTCCCCCTTCTCACAGGCGACACCGTTCCGGTTCCGGTCCAGCCCCAGCGGGTCGTCGCCGCCGTTGACCTTCAGCCGGCCGTAGTGGTTCTGCCTGAGCCAGGTGCAGCGCGCCGCCGCCGTCTTCCTCACCTTGGGCGGGAAGACCGTCGGGACACAGACGTTGACCGAGCCGTAGTGCCGGTCGCAGCCGGAGAGTGTCGGGCTGACCGCCTGCGAGGTGCGCTTCGGGCCCGGGCCGGACTCCTTGCCGGACAGGGCGTCGGCGAAGGCGTGGACGTGCGGGGCGGCGGTGGTGGGGCTGAGGGCCGCGGGGCCCGTCAGGTGCACCCACTTGGCCACCGAGGGAACCCCGTTGGCGTCGACCGCGAAGAGCATGTACCAGCCGGGCGGGGCGATGTTCGGGTTGTTGGTCACGTTCAGGTCGACGTTGTTGCCGTCCACGCTCAGCGGCAGGTCGACGAAGCGCTGGTTCGGGTCCGAGGAGTGGGTGACCGCGGCGGGGCGGATCAACTCGGCCCTGGCGATGGGGTGGTCGACGGTGATCCGCTGGGTGTCGCCGTACTTCCACTCCTGGTTGATCACCGAGGTGATCGTCGGCCGCGTGCCCTTGTAGAGGTAGGGCGGGGTGTAGATCGACACGTTGTGGTTCCAGCTGCCGTTGCCCGGGTTGTCGCCGGTGGCCATCACCCGGCCGTCGGGCAGCAGGAACGCCGTGGAGTGGTAGCCGCGGGACTGGGGGTCGGCGGCCACCGGGTCGAAGGTGTTGGTGCCGGGGTCGTAGAGCGAGGACTCGTACACCGGGTTGGCGCGGTTGTGCAGGGCGCCGCCGGTCTCCAGCACCTTGCCGTCGGGCAGCAGGACCGCGGAGACGTACATCTTGCCCTGGTTGCCGGTCTCGGCGACCTTGCCGCTTCCGAGGTCGACCGTGCCCTGCGGGAGCGGCGGCCCGGCGGCGTACGACGGGTTGGCCTGCTTGAGGTCGATCACGTCGGTCAGCCGGTTCGCGTCCGGGTTGGAGTCGATGTTGCCGCCGCCGATGGTCAGCACCTTCTGGTCCTGCGCCGGGGGCAGCAGCACGGACGCCGACTGGTCGCGCTCGTCCTTGTTCTGGAGGCCGGGGATCTGGGTGATCGTGTTGGCGTCGTAGTCGTAGATCGCCGATCCCGTGCCGGGGATGTTGTTGCCGAAGACATGGCTGCCCGTGTAGAAGAGGCGGCCGTCCTGCATCAGGACCATCGCCGGGTACAGGCCCCAGAAGGACCAGGTCTGGTTGACCTTCCAGCCCGGCAGCCACTGCTGGTCCTTGTCCGACCAGCGGTCGGCGGTCACCGAGCCCGTGGAGTCCTCGCGCAGCCCGCCGAAGGTGACGACGTCACCGTTGCCCAGCTCCGTGGCCGACGGGTACCAGTGGCCGTCGTTGAGGTCGTTGGTCTTGGTGTACGTCTCGGTCGCGGGGTCGAAGACGTACGAGTCCTTGAACCCCTCGTAGCCGTGCCCGCCCGCGACCGGGTAGGCCTTGTTGCCGCTCAGCACCAGCACCCGGCCGTCCTGCAGCTGCACATGCCCGGCGCAGAACATGTCCTTCGGCGTGGGGATGACCTTGTAGGTGCCGTTCGCCGGGTCGTACACCGCGGAGGTGAACGTGCCGGCGTTGAAGGCGTCCTCGCTGTTGCCCGAGCCGGCGATCAGCAGCACCTTGCCGTTGTTGAGGACGACCGAGTGCATGGAGCGGACCGGGTTCTGCGTGGGCAGCACCGACCAGCTGCCGTCGGCGCACTGGTCGCTGGTGCCCGTGCACCGGGCGGGCGGGAGCGGGTCGGGGACCTGATCCATGGTGTAGTCGTCGGTGGTCGCCGAGCCGGTGCCGTAGACGGAGACGCCCCAGGTGATGCGGTCGGTGCCGGCCGGTATCCCGGGGGTGCGGACCGTGGCCCGGGTCCAGCTGGAAGCCATCTCCAGGGTCTTGACGTCGGTCCAGTACTGCCAGCCGGTCGTGCTGTCGTGCCGGAAGAGGGTGACGTTCGCGTCCGGGGTCGTGGTCTTGTACCAGAGCCCCAGGTCGTACTGCTTGCCGACGCTCACGGCGGGCGCGCAGTCGGTGGACTCCAGGAACATCGCCTTGCGGTCGCCGTCGACCCGGCGGGTCAGGGTGACCTTCATGGCCTTCGCACCGGAGTGCGCGTCGGAGGTGGTCTCGTAGGTGAAGTCGTTGTCGCCCCAGCCCGCCTTCTCCCAGCAGTACGGCATGTCACCGGTGCCGGTGGTCTCGAAGCCGGGGTTCTTGATCAGGTTGGCGGCCTCGGCGCTCTGCGGCGAGGTGAGGAGCAGACCGGCGGTCAGGGCGCCCACCCCGACCAGTGCCGTCCGTCTGCGGTACTTGCTCACACGGCTCTCCTTGCGGTCGTACGACCCCCGCGGCGGCGTCGCGGGAGATAGACCAGCGCTTCGGTGCCGACGAAGCGCAGGACGAATGTCAGCACCAGCGCCAGCGCGGTCGCGGGCAGGGCACCCATGCCGAACCGGCCGACGAGCAGCGCGATCAGCGGGATGCGCAGCACCAGGTCGGCGTTGGCCAGCAGCGCGAACCGGCCGAGCCGGTCCCACCAGCGGCGGTGTGCGCGCCGGTCGCGGAACAGCAGGTGCTCGATGAGCAGGAAGTTCCAGGCGACGCCGGACTGGTTGGCGAGGACCTCGGCGGGCAGGTAGTGCATGCCGAGGGCGGTGAGGGCGTAGAGGCCCACCAGGTTCGGTACGAAGCCGCTCGCTCCGATCAGCCCGAAGCCGATCATGCGGGCGACCGGGGACGCGGTGCGCAGACCGGCCAGGTGGCGCAGGAAGCGGAAGCCCTCCCGCGCGGTGGACTTGGACTCGCCGGCGAACCGGTCCTGGAAGACGAACGGCACCTCGGCGACCCGGCGGGGCCGGCCGCGGACGGCCAGTTCGAGGAGGATCTTGTAGCCGAGGGGCTTGAGCACGTCGGCGGTGACGGTGCCGCGCCGGAGGGCGAAGAAGCCGCTCATCGGGTCGCTGATGCCGTGCAGCCGGCGCGGGAAGAGGGCCTTGGTGAGCCAGGTGGCGCCGCGCGAGACGGCCACCCGGTAGCCGCCGGCGAGCCCGGCCCGGCTGCCGCCCGCGATGTACCGGGAGGCGACGACGAGCCCGGCGTTCGCCCGCTCGCCGGTGGCGATCAACTCCGGTACCAGGGACGGCGGATGCTGGCAGTCGCCGTCCATGACGACGATCCACTCGGAGGTCGCCGCCCTGAGTCCCTCGACGACCGCGCCGCCGAGCCCGCCGACGGGTTCCGCGCGGTGCAGTACGGCCACCGGGAACGGGCAGTCCCGGGCGGCCTCGCGGATCACCTCGGGGGTGTCGTCGGTGGAGTCGTCCACGAAGACGACCTCGCAGGGCAGCCGCGCGGGCACGGACCGGGTGATCTGCTGCAGCAACCGCCGGATGTTCGCGGACTCGTTGAAGGTCGGTACGACGATGGTGACGGCGCCGGGTTCGGGGACCGCTACGGCGTCCAGGCCCGGTACGGGTGCGGTGTACTCGCTCATCGGGCGCCCCCCGTGGCCGCGGGCCGGATCCGCCGGATCTCGATGCGGTCCTCTCCGCGGCCGAAGGTGGCGACCGGCGTGGAGTGCTGGATGGCGGCCCTGACGTTCGGCAGGTCCTTGGCGTCGCGGCGGACGGTCGGCGAGGCGACGACGTAGTCGAGGTCCCGCCAGCCGTGCGGCAGGGTCCTGGTGACGGCGGGGTCGAGGTCGGCCTTGTAGAACCAGATGGCGCCGAGCCCGGGCCGGTAGCCGGCGTGCACGAGGTCCAGCCAGAGGGCGTCGTCGACGAGGACCCGGGTGTCCTGGGGATCCGCCACCTTCGTGCCGAGCCAGTGGGAGGCCTGCCGGTAGGGCCGGTTGGCGTCGGCGGTGACGGCGGTGCGGTCGCCGTCGTACCAGTGCGGTACGACGTAGGCGCCGGCGGCGAGGGCGAGGACGGCGGCGAGCGCGTACCGGCCGCCGGTGACGTGGCGGCGCTCGGTGTCCCCGCGCCACCTGCTGGTGATCACGTGGGCGACGGAGGCGGCGCCGCCGGCGAGGACCAGGGCGAGGAAGGGCAGCGCGCCGATGACGTACATGGCGGGCAGATAGCCGTTCGGTCGCAGGGCGACGGCGGCGAGGACGGCGACCGCGAGGGCCGGTCCGGCGAGCGCGCGGGCGGTGACCGACCAGCGCCAGGTGAGCAGCAGGAGCAGGGCTCCGCCGAGGCCGCCGAGGGGCAGGACGCGGTCGTAGTACAGCCAGGAGTGCAGGACGCCGTACGAGCCGGAGCCCGCGTCGAGGATGAATCCCGAACCCGGCCTGGACATCTGGTAGGTGATGCCGTCCCAGAGCGAGACGTGTCCGGAACCGGGCAGCAACTCGCCCTTGAGCAGGGCGAACAGCGGATAGGAGAAGCCCGTCAGGGCGCAGGCGGTGACGGCTCCGGTGAGGGCGAACTTGCGGGTGTCGCGGTGGCCGTGCCGCCACATGGTGACGAGCAGGGCGGGCAGGACGACGAGCATCGTCTCCTTGGTGAGGACGCCCGCGGCGGCGGCGAGGCCCGCGCCGAAGTGGTGCCAGAGGTGCCGGCTGGGCGAGGCGGCGAGGCAGAAGGCCAGCAGCAGCCACATCACGGCGATGTTGTCGAGGAAGATCTCGCGGCTGAGGACGACCGCGAGCGGGGAGAGCCCGAACAGGGCCATGCCGAGTCCGGCGGCCCAGCGCGGCAGGGAGAGCCGGCGCCCGAGGACGTAGACGAGGACCGCGCTGGCGCCGCTGACCAGCAGCATGACGAGCCGCATGGTGCCGACGGTCATCGAACCGGGGTTGAGGGCCGAGGGGATCCAGCTGAGCAGGGCTATCTGGATCCAGCCGAGCGGCGGATGGTCGTACCAGTAGGTGTAGTGGGCCAGGCCCCGGCCCTGCTGGACGGCCCAGGCCTGGGCGAGGTAGGTGCCCTCGTCGTCGCTGAGGGTCGGGTAGGCGGCGATGTTCCAGCCCTGGACGACGAGGATCGCCGTGAGCAGGACGCCGCACAGGAGCAGGTCGGGGCGGGAGGAGCGGAGTCGTGGCGGCGGCTGCGTTCGACCGGTCGAACGGGCTGTGGGCGCAGGTGTGGGCTGCGCGGGGACCTTCGCTGCGGTCACCGCGGGAAGTGTGGAGGTCACGCAGGAATGTCCTCTCGGGTGGGCTCGGCCGCGGTGAGGTGCGCGCCGACGTGCGTGGTCAACTCCCAGTCGTTGCGGCCGCGTTGCTCGCGCCAGACGGCGCGGATCGCGGCACCGGCGAGGAGGACCTGGTAGAAGGGGCCGCCCACGATGAGCTTCACGTAGTGGGGGAGGCGGACCTTCAGGCCGTACTGCTTGCCGAAGTCGTGCAGCCCGACCACCTCGAAGACGAAGGTGACGGCGGCGGTGACCAGCGGCAGGAAGGTGAGGAAGGCGACGCCGACGGGCACGTCGAGGAAGAGCGCGGCGGCCGCGTCGAGCGGGATGACCACGCCGGAGAAGGCCTGCAGGAACGGCGTCATCAGCGTGTACCGGGCCAGCAGCCGCTGTCCGAACGCGGGCAGTTGCTTCCAGTCCTTCTTCCGGTACACCTGCAGGAAGCCCTGGTTCCACCGGGTGCGCTGCTTGAGCAGCGACATGAGGGAGCCCGGGGTCTCCTCCTTGGTCACCATGTCGGAGTCGTAGGCGACGACGACCTTCTTGCCGACGCTGGACAGCCGGACGCCCAGGTCGCAGTCCTCGGCGAGGCAGTTCGGGTCCCAGCCGTCCGCTTCCCTGAGGACGTCGGTCCGCACGAACACGGTGTTGCCGCCGAGCGGGATGAACCCCTTCTGCGCGTGCAGGTGCAGCCGGGAGCGGAACCAGAAGAAGTACTCCAGGCAGTTGCGCAGGCTGTACCAGCTGGAGTGGAAGTTGATGAGCTGGACGCCGCCCTGGACGACGTCCGCCCGGGTGGTGCGGAAGGCGTGGTCGACGTGGGCGAGCAGCTCCGGATGGACCTGGTCCTCGGCGTCGAAGACCCCGACGACATCGCCGCGGCAGTGCGGCAGCGCCGTGTTCATGGCCTTCGGCTTGTTCTTCTTCTCGTGGGTGTCGACGACGACCCGGACGCGCTGGTCGCGGGCGGCGGCCTGTTCGGCGACGGCCGTGGTCCCGGGGTCGTCGTGCCCGACGATCACGATGATCTCGAAGTCGGTGTGTGTGGACTCCAGCAACCGCTGGATGGTGTGGTCCAGCACCGCCTGCTCGTGCCGGGCGGGCAACAGCAGCGAGAACGACAGGTGTGCGCCGCCGTCCGGCCTGCCGAACCGGGTGGAGGCCAGCACCTCGGGCGTGCGCCACGCGTGCATCTGCCACCACAGGGTGAAGGCTGCCATCCAGAACAGGGCCAGTGAGACGGCGCCGATGAAGACAGACGTGAGCAAAAAGATCCCCCCAGATCCCCGATACCCCCTGTGCGCGCGACGGGGCGTCATACCCGTCGCGTCGCTGTGGAGAGACTAGGGGGGAAGTGTGAAGCGGGGAGACCGTTCCGATAAATACACTGTTTCGGAAAGTGGTGCGAGTAGCGGGATGTCGCGGGATGTATCCGAACACCTGCTCACATTCGGACAGTTCACCCCGTGGGTGTTCCCCCGAGCAGGGCCCGCAGCCGCTCCGGGTCGGTCGTCGGCGCGTCACAGGTGAAGTGACGGCAGACGTACGCGGCCGGCTCACCTTGGTGCAGGGGCCGGTCGGCGAGGAGCGGGAACTCGTCGCTCTCCACGGCGCCGACGGCGACCACGGCGCCCGGAGCGGTACCCAGAAGCGCCGTACGGTGCAGGGCGGTCGTCCGCTCGTCCGCGAGGCCGGGTCCGACGACGGCGACCTCCTTCGGTCCGTCGAGGAGGGCCTCGGCGACGGCGAGCCCCCAGCCGATGAACCGGGGCACCCGCGGCCCGAGGGTCTTCACGACCCCCAGCGCGCGCTCGGCGGCGGTCCGATGGGCCTCGGATCCGGTGTGGGCGGCATACCCCAGCAGGGCACCGGCCGCGGCGGTCCAGCCGGAGGGGGTGGCGTTGTCGGTGGGGTCCTGCGGCCGGCGGATGAGCCGCTCGGCGTCGGAGGCGGTGTCGTAGAGCGCGCCGGTCTCCGGATCGGTGAAGCGGGCGAGCACATGGCCGAGGAGCAGCCCGGCGAAGTCGAGCCAGACGCCCTCGCCCGTCACGGACGCGAGCGCGAGGAAGCCCTCGGCGACATCGGCGTAGTCCTCCAGCACCCCGGCGTTGGCGCCGGCACGGCCGTCCTTGCTGGTCCGGGCGAGGCGGGCGTGGTCGTCGAGGTGGACGCGGACGAGGAGGTCGGCGGCACCGAGGGCGGCCTCGACCAGGTCGGGGCGGCCGAAGTAGGCGCCGGTCTCGGCGAGTGCGGCCACGGCGAGGCCGTTCCAGGCGGCGACGACCTTGTCGTCCCGGCCGGGCGCGGGGCGCTGCGCGCGCTGGTGCAGCAGGCGTTCCCTGATGGAGGCGATCTTCCCGGCGTCGGAGAGGACGTCTTCCTGGGGGAGCTGGAGCACGGACTGCCCGTGTTCGAAGGTCCCCTCCTCGGTCACACCGAAGTACCGGGCGGCGAGTTCGCCGTCCGCGTCCCCGAGGAGCGCCCGTAGCTGCTCGGGCGTCCACACGTAGTACGCGCCCTCGACATGCCGCCCGCTGCCGTCGTCGCTGTCGGCGTCGAGCGCGGAGGCGAACCCGCCCTCCTCCGTGCGCAGTTCACGCACGAGGAAGTCGGCGGTCTCCAGGGCGACACGCCGGGCGAGGTCCGAGCCGGTGGCCCGCCACAGGTGCGCGTACACCCGGCACAGCAGGGCGTTGTCGTACAGCATCTTCTCGAAGTGCGGCACGATCCAGTCGCGGTCGACGGAGTAGCGGGCGAATCCGCCGCCGAGCTGGTCGTAGATACCGCCGCGGGCCATGCGCTCGCAGGTGTCCTGGGCCATCTGCAGCGCGCCCTCGGCGCCCGTGCGCGCGTGGTGCCGCAGCAGGAACTCCAGCACCATGGACGGCGGGAACTTCGGGGCGCCGCCGAATCCGCCGCGCTGCGGGTCGTACTCGCGGGTCAGCCCCAGGAGAGCCTGGGCGAGTTCCGCTTCACCGGGCGGCTGCGGGGCCTGGTGGACGATCTCCCGCTCGGAGAGATCGCGGACGATCTTCCCGGCGACCTCGGAGACCTCGTCGCGCCGGGTGTCCCAGGCCTGCCGGACCCCCTCCAGCACCTGCCGGAAGGAGGGCATCCCGTGCCGCGGGGCGGGCGGGAAGTAGGTGCCGAAGTAGAAGGGCTCGGCGTCCGGGGTGAGGAACACGGTCATGGGCCAGCCGCCCTGCCCGGTGGCGGCCTGTACGGCTTCCATGTAGACGGCGTCGACGTCGGGCCGCTCTTCGCGGTCGACCTTGACGCTGACGAAGTGCTCGTTGAGGTAGTCGGCGGTGGTCTGGTCCTCGAAGGACTCGTGAGCCATGACATGACACCAGTGACAGCTGCTGTATCCGACGCTCAGCAGCACGGGTTTGCCGGTCCTGCGGGCCTCGTCGAAGGCCTCGGCCGACCAGGGCCACCAGTCGACGGGGTTGTCGGCGTGCTGGAGCAGATACGGGGACGTCTCATGGGCCAGTCGGTTCACCGTTCCACTCTCCCACGGGCTCGGGTACCGCGTAGAAACGCATGGACACCGGGCGCGCCCCGTCCGGGGCCTCCTCGCGCGGGTGGCCGTACCGCGCGAGGAGGGCGTGGTACTCCCGCATGAAGCCCAGCAGTTCGTCCCTGGTCATCCAGGTGCCGTGGCGCTGGATCTGGGCCCAGCCCTCGGGTCCGCGGTACTCCTGGTAGGCGCGGTGGTAGAGGGCGGTGTCCAACTCGATCTTGATGCGGGCGACCTGGGCGGCGGCCGCGTACTCCTCCGGGGGCATCGCGGCCGGGTCGGGGGTGGTGTGGTTGAAGGGCAGGCTCCGCCACCAGCGCTCCCGGCCGCCGGACTTCTCCGGGATCTCCTCGATGAGCCGCTGCTCGGCGAGTTTGCGCAGGTGGTAGCTGGTGGTGCCGGAGCTCTCGCCGAGTTCGCGGGCGAGGACGGTGGAGTTCGCCTCGCCGTGCCGGCCGAGGTACTCCAGGATCCGGCGGCGCAGGGGGTTGCCGAGGGACTTGTAGAGGGCGGTGCGCTCCAGGCTGGTCATCTCGGGCATGCCGTCGGTCATGCGGCCACCGTAACCCTGAGGACCCCGAGAAGTCCCTGAGGTCTGCCGAGATTTCTTTGCAGAATTTTCTCGGCGTTCTACGGTGGGGGCAGTCGGAGAGATGCCGTGAGGGGAAGGCGGAGGACGTGAGTCTGCGGAAGAAGTGGCCCTGGGTCCTGCTGGGGGCGGCGGCGGTCCTCCTGATGCCATGGACGGTGGTGCTGGCCCTGACGCTGCCGGGCAGCACCGAGGTGGACAACTGGCCGCTGGCCTGGATCGGCCTCGACGTCCTCATGGCGGCGGGGTGCGCCGCGACGGCCCTGCTCGGTCTGCGCGGCGACGCCAGAGCCCGCCTCACGGCCTCGGCGACGGCGTCGGTCGCGGTGCTGGACGCCTGGTTCGACATAACGACGGCGGGCACGGGCGCCCCGCTGGCCGAGGCGCTGCTGTGCGCGGTGGCGGAGGGGGCGCTGGCGGGGGCGTGCGTCCGCCTCGCGCTGAGCAAGGGGAGAGGGCCGGTGGACACCCGCTGAGGTGCCCGGAGATGCCCGGCCCGGGGACGCGCGGCGCAGGGAGTGCCGGCCGAGCGGTTGGTCCGCACGGACGCTGCCGCACCTCCCCGGCTCCCCGCCGAAGACCGCCCCTCCCGCTTCCGCCCGCGCCGAAGGACACTCATACGCAAGGACGGTGCGGCCGGAGGGGGACGGGACATGCGGGACGGGCATCGGGCGGAGGCCGAGCGGCTGCTGGTGCGGGCGGTCGAGGAGGAGGTCCGGCGCTCGGGCGGGCGGATCGACGGGCAGGTACTGCTGTCCCGGGCGCGCGGTGCGCTGGACGCGATGGCGGGGGCGGCCGGCGAGGAGTACGAGGTCTACACCCGCGCCCTGGACGAGGCCGAGGCGGGCCGGCTGACCTTCGGGCAGCGGTACGCCCGCCAGGGCGCCGGAACCGCCTTACTGGTGGCGGCCGTTGCCGCGGTGGCCGCCGCAGTGGCCGACCTGTCGCTCGGCACCGGTACCGGTACGGCCGTCGGGGCGGGCGTCACCGCGGGCGTGGCCGGGGCCGCCGCCTCCCTGGTGAAGGCGGCCGGGGCCCATGTGCCCGCCGCGCATCACCACGCGGGCGCCGCCGGACAGCCGGGCGGCCCCGAGCAGCTGCGGCTGCAGTGGCTGACCGCGCTGGAGGTGCGCGGTATCCGCCCGTTCCTCGACCAGCAGCGGGTGATCAGCGCCTCCACGGGCCCGAAGAAGACCGGCGGCCCCACGCTGCGCGGCGCGGGCAAGAGCGCCGCGGCCCGCCGGCGCAGGGTGCTGGAGCAGTCCTTCGGGCAACTCCCGGACCCGGCGGGACCGTTCGCGGGGCGCCGGGCGGAGCTGGCGCGGATCCGGCAGTGGGCGCAGGCGGCCAGGGCGGCCACGGAGACACGGCCGACCGTGGTCGTGCTGCACGGCGAGCCCGGCTCCGGCCGGACCACGCTCGCGGTGCGCGCGGCGCACGAACTGCGGGACCACTTCCGCGGCGCGGTGGTCGTGGATCTGCGCGGCGGCACCCGCGAGGAGGCGCCGCTCGCGACCCGGGACGCCCTGCTGCATCTGCTCAACCGGCTCGGCGCGCCCCGCGAGCAGCTGCTGTTCCGGGAGCGCTCCTCCCCCGACCAGCAGGTCAAGCGGCTCGGCGAGCTGTACCACCAGCATCTGACCGGGCTGCCCGTGACGATCGTGCTGGACGACGCCGCCGACCCGGAGCAGGTGCGGGCGCTGGTGTCCGAGCACTCCGACAGCCTGGTCCTGGTCACCGCCCGGACCGCCCTCGGCCTCCCCGCCGACCTGTCGGCCTGGGTGCACCACCTGCCGGTCGAGGCGCTGGACGCGGCCGGTGCCGAGGAGCTGCTCGGCGCGGCGGCCGAGGACGCGTCGGGTCCGTACGACGCCGAGTCCGCCGAGCGGATCCACGCGCTGTGCGCCGGGCTGCCGCTGGCGCTCAGGATCGCGGGTTCCGCGCTCGGCCCCCGCTCGCCCCGGCAGCTGGCCGCGGACCTCGGCGCGTACGGCACGGTGGAGCCGGTGGAGCGGGCCCTGTGGCTGCGCTACACCGACCAGCCGGAGCCGGCGCGCCGGCTGCTGCGCAGGCTCGCGCTCGTGGGCCGGGCCTCGCTGGGCGCCGCGGCGGCGGCCGCCCTGCTCGCCACGGACGAGACGGAGGCCACACGCCACCTCGGCGCCCTCGCCGCGGCCGGCCTCATCGACCATGTGCGCGGCAGCCGCTACCGGCTGCACGACCTGGTGCGCACCTTCGCCCAGGCCCGGCTGCTGGACGAGGAGGACCCGGCCGAGCGCACCGCGGCGCAGGAGCGGCTGATCGTGAACTACGCCGAGCTGGCGGACTCGGTGCTGCGCCTGGTCGACGGGAACATGTCGACGCGGGCGCACCAGTTCGGCCCGCACGGGTTCACCTCGCTGGACGAGGCGCTGCGCTGGCTGGACGACGAGTCCAGCTTCATCACCGCGGCCCTGCGGCACGCGGAGGGCGTGGACCAGTCGGCGGTGCTGAACCTCCTGGGCGCGCTGTGCGACTACTGCCTGCTGCGCGGCGACCTGTACCGGCTCGGCGAGATCAGCGAACTGGCACAGGCCGTGGACCAGGGGCTGCTGGTCCGCTCGGTGCAGTGGCGTACCGGTATCGCGGCCCGGCAGCTGGGCGAGCTGGACAAGGCGCGCACCACGCTGACCTCGGTGGTGGACCTGTACCGGGAGGCGCACCACGAGGCCGGTGCGGCCCGCGCCCTGTGCTCCCTCGGGATCACCCTGCACCACCAGGGCAACCTCACCGAGGCCGCCGCCAGGCTGCAAGAGGCACTGGAGCTGCAGGCTGCGCCGGAGCTGGCGACGGACCGGGCCTGGACGATGCACGCCCTGGCCGCCGTCCAGCGCGACCGGGCCCGGCTGGCCGAGGCCCTGGAGCTGCTCACCCGCTCCCTGGTCCTGCACCGCGAGGGCGGCTCGGTGCACGGCGAGGCCTGGGCGCACTTCCAGCTCGGCCAGCTGGCCCTGCGGCTGGGGAACGCACCGCGCGCGGAGACAGAGCTGCGGGCCGCCCTGGAGCGGTACGGCCGGACGCACGACGCACGCGGCGAGGCCTGGGCACTGACCCAGCTGGCCCGGGCCCGTCTGGTGGACGGCGACGCCGCACCGGCCGTGGAGGGCCTCAGGCAGGCCGCCGCCCGGCACCGGGAGAACGAGGACGCGCGCGGCGAGGCGTGGACGCTGTACTACCTGGGCCAGGCGCTGGAGGAGACCGGCGAGCTGGATCCGGCGGTCCGTGACCTGGAGCGGTCCCGGACGATGTTCTCCCGGATGCGGGACGTCTACGGCCTCGCCTGCGCCCGGCACCACTCGGCCCGGGTCACCCGCGACCAGCGGGCCGCGCAGACCGGCTCGCTGCGCAACTCCGGCTTCGCCCGGCAGCTCCTCGTCGACGCCCGCACCGACTTCCAGCGCATCGGCGTCGCCCACGGCGAGGCGTGGACCTGCCTGGAGCTGGCGGTGGTCGACGCCGGCAACGCCCGTACGCAGGCGGCGCTGGCCCTCTGCGACGAGGCGCTGGACCTGTTCGTCTCCTACGGCGACCGGCGCGGCGAGGACTGGGCCCGCTTCCTGCGCTGCACCCTGCTGCCGTACGCGGCGCCGGGCGGGGTGGAGGTGGGCACGGCGGTCGCCCAGGAGGAGCTGGCCCAGCTGGCCCGCGCCGGCCATGCCCTGCGGGACGACAAGCTCGCCGACTACGTCCCGGCGTACGCCCTGCTGCTGGAACGCGGGGTCAGCCTGGAGGACGGCTGGCAGGCCTGGCGGCTGCGCATGACTCCGGACCGCCACGCCCGGGAGGTGATGGGGGTGGCGGTACCGGCGTGGCGCTGACGCCCGGGGTCAGCCCTGGCGTGCCGTGGAGTCGGCCTTCTCGGCCTGCTGCTCCCCGGGCTCCGGGGCCTCCTTGAAGTCGACCTTCCGCATGTGCTTGCTCATCGACTTCATCAGGCCCCACACCGCCAGGGCCATCACCGCGAAGACGATGAAGCCGAGGACGCCGGGGGTGACCTTGTTCTGGTCGACCTCCTTGGCGAGGGGGACCAGGTGCGTCACTGCCAGGCTCACGCTTGCGCTCATGTCAGGCATTGTCGCGGATGCCCGCGAAGAGGTCGTCCTCGGGGAGGGAGGTGTCGACGAGAGACTTCGCCAGTTCGTACTCCTCCGTCGGCCAGACCTCCTTCTGCAGCTCCATCGGCACCTTGAACCAGCCGCCGTCGGGGTCGATCTGGGTGGCGTGCGCGATCAGCGCCTTGTCGCGGATCTCGAAGAAGTCCGCGCAGGGAATGTGCGTGGTCAGGGTGCGCTCGGTGCGCTCGAACTCCTTCCAGCGCTTGAGCCACTCCCCGTACGGCGACTCCAGGCCACGGTCGAGCATGGCGTTGTGCAGTGCCTCGGTGCGGGGGCGGTTGAAGCCCTGGTTGTAGTACAGCTTCAGCGGCTGGTAGGCGGGGCCGAACTCGGCCTCCGGGTACTTCTCGGTGTCCGCCGCGCCCTCGAACGCCACCATGGAGATCTTGTGGGTCATGATGTGGTCGGGGTGCGGGTAGCCGCCGTTCTCGTCGTAGGTGGTGATCACCTGCGGGCGGAAGGAGCGGATCTGGCGCACCAGCTCCCCGGCCGCCTTGTCGACGTCCTCCAGGGCGAAGCAGCCCTCGGGCAGCGGCGGCAGCGGGTCGCCCTCGGGCAGGCCCGAGTCGACGAAGCCGAGCCACTCCTGCTTGACGCCGAGGATCTCCCGGGCCTCGTCCATCTCCTTCTTGCGCACCTCGTGGATGTGCTCCTCGATGTACGCGTCGCCCTGCAGCTTGGGATTGAGGATGGACCCGCGCTCTCCGCCGGTGCAGGTCACCACCAGCACGTCCACCCCCTCGGACACGTACTTCGCCATGGTGGCCGCGCCCTTGCTCGACTCGTCGTCGGGGTGTGCGTGAACGGCCATCAGTCGCAACTGGTCAGTCAAGACTCAATCCTCGGTAACTCGGCGCCCCGTGTCTTCGGCGCGATCGCAGGCTTCTATAGTGACCGAATCGGGGGGCGAATAATTCCGGGTTCGGTTCCTGCCGAGAGGACGATCATGAGTACGGCGAGCGCACGGCTGCCCGAGGGCCGCTACGGCCGTTCCTCGGACGCGCGTGCCGACCGCAAGCTCAAGGTCGCCGGTGCGGTGCTCGGCGGGGTGCTGCTCGTACTGGTCGGTTACTTCGCCTACCACTACGTCGTCCAGACGAAGATCAGCGCCCAGGTGATCACGTTCGACGCCACGGACAACGCCGTCAAGGTGCATCTGGAGGTCCACAAGGACTCCGGCGCCTCGGGCTACTGCACCCTGCGCTCCCAGTCGGCGGACGGCGCCGAGGTGGGCCGCGCCGACTTCCGCTTCGCCGGGTCGGCCACGCGCATCGACAGGGTCGTCACGCTGCGTACGACGGCGAGGGGCACGACGGCCGAGCTGCTCGGCTGCCACAGCGGCTGACGGCCGGCGGACACCCCAGCCGTGAGCCGGAATACATGCGCGCTGAGCTGCGTTGATGCAATTCTGATGGCTTATGTCCTCCCCCTTCCGGCCTTGAATTGTTAGGCTCGTGGTTTCGCCCATCCAAGAGGGAACATGCTTCTGGCTAGGGCGATGCTTTGTATTCCCAGTACCGACGAGGAGCACCCTGTGACCCAGACCAGCGAGAACGTCACCTGGCTGACCCAGGAGGCGTACAACAAGCTCAAGGACGAGCTTGAGTACCTTACTGGTCCTGCGCGCACGGAGATCGCCGCCAAGATCGCGGCCGCGCGCGAGGAGGGCGACCTGCGCGAGAACGGCGGGTACCACGCGGCCAAGGAGGAGCAGGGCAAGCAGGAGCTGCGCGTGCGGCAGCTGACCCAGCTCCTTGAGAACGCCAAGGTGGGCGAGGCTCCGGTCTCCGCCGACGGTGCCGTCGCGCCCGGCATGGTCGTCACGATCGCCTTCGACGGTGACGAGGACGACACACTGACGTTCCTGCTCGCCTCCCGCGAGTACGCGAGCACGGAGATCGAGACGTACTCGCCGCAGTCCCCGCTCGGCGCCGGCGTCATCGGCCACAAGGTCGGCGAGGACGCGGAGTACGAGCTGCCGAACGGCAAGAAGGCCTCGGTGAAGATCCTGAAGGCCGAGCCGTACTCGGGCTGACCCACCCCCGACAGGACCCCGAAGCCCCCGGTATCCGCCGCATCGCGCCGGACACCGGGGGCTTCGCCGTGCCGCGGGCGTCAGCCCATGACCGTGTAACCGGCGTCCCGCAGGGCCCGGCCGACCTCGGTGCAGTGCGCCGGGCCCTTCGTCTCCAGGTGCAGCTCGACCTCCGCCTCCGTGAGCCCGAGCCGGGGGTCGGTGCGTACGTGACTCACGTCGAGGACGTTGGCGTCGACCGCGGACAACACCGAGAGGAGCGTGGCGAGGGCGCCCGGCCGGTCGGTCAGCCGGAGCCGGACGGCCAGGTAGCGGCCCTGCGCGGCCATGCCGTGGCGCAGCACGCGTTGCATCAGCACCGGGTCCACGTTCCCGCCGGAGAGCACCGCGACGACCGGGCCCTCGAAGGCGTCCGGCGCCGCCAGCAGCGCCGCGACCGGGCTCGCCCCGGCCGGCTCCACGACCAGCTTGGCCCGCTCCAGGCACAGCAGCAGCGCGGCCGACAACTGGTCCTCGCTGACCGTGCGCACCTCGTCGACCAGGTCCGCGATGATCCCGAACGGCACCAGGCCCGGCCGCCCCACCTTGATGCCGTCGGCCATCGTCGCCGGGTTCTCCACCGCGACCGGGTGCCCCGCGGCCAGCGAGGGCGGATAGGCCGCCGCGCCCTCCGCCTGCACACCGACGATCCTGACGTCCGGCCGTATCGCCTTCACCGCGACCGCGATGCCGGCCGCGAGTCCGCCGCCGCCGACACCGACGACGATCGTGCGCACCTCCGGGCACTGCTCCAGGATCTCCAAGCCGACCGTGCCCTGACCTGCGATGATGTCCGGGTGGTCGAAGGGGTGGAGGAACACCGCGCCCGTGTCGGCCGCGTACTCCTCGGCGGCGGCCAGCGTCTCGTCGACCACCTGGCCGTGCAGGCGCACCTCGGCGCCGTAGTCCCCGGTCGCGCTGACCTTCGGCAGCGGGGCGCCCTTCGGCATGAACACCGTGGAGTGCACACCGAGCAGTGCGGAGGCCAGCGCCACGCCCTGCGCGTGGTTGCCGGCGCTCGCGGCCACCACACCGGCCGCCCGCTCCTCCGGCAGCAGCCCGGCGATCCGCACATAGGCGCCGCGCAGCTTGAACGAGCCGGTGCGCTGGAGGTTCTCGCACTTGAGGTGCACCGGCGCCCCGACCAGCTGGGACAGGTGCCGGCTGCCTTCCATCGCGGTCACGCGTGCTACGCCCGAGAGCATCTTCTGGGCGCCGCGCACATCGTCGAGGGTGACGGAGCGCAAGGTGCCATCCGTGCGGTAGCTCATGACTCCAGCATCGCAGTTCGCGCTCGTACACGACTTGGGTGACCAAGCTCCGAGACCGGTTTGTGCAGGGCCGGTACGGCTTGGCCCCGGGCCGCGTACCCTGTCCCCCAACCCAGCAGCCCTTCATGAAGCGAGCCCCCGGCCATGCCCACAACACCTGAATTGTCGATGGACATGACGACCGTCGGTGACACCGGTCTCCTCGACACCCTCCAGCACGAGGTGGCGGTGTTCGCCCGCCGTGCCGAACAGACGCGGCTCGGCGGTGTCGGGCAGGTGCGCAACTCCATGGACCGCGCGGCGTATCTGCTGCTCAACCGCCTCGACAAGGAAGGGCCGATGGGCGTCAAGGCGCTCGCCGCGAGCATGGGCATCGACTCCTCCACGGTCACCCGGCAGGTGGCTCCGCTGGTCGACACCGGGCTCGTCAAGCGCACCTCGCACCCGGAGGACGGGCGTGCGGTGGTGCTGCAGCTGTCCCCGCGCGGGGCCACCCGGCTTGAGGAGGTGCGCTCCTCCCGGCGTCAGCTGATGGCAGACCTGACACACGACTGGGCACCGGAGGAGCGCGAGCAGTTCTGCACGCTCCTGTCCCGCTTCAACATCGCGCTCTCCGCGCGGATGACGGTGCAGGGGCCCGCGCCGGTGGAACAGTCGCCGGCGTCCTGACGGGGGTGGGCGGCGACACCGGGCCACCGGGCTCCCGCCGGCACCGGTCGGTTCCGGAGTCTTGACCCCGGGCCGCCGCTGGCCTCAGATGAGACCGGGTCCCGTGTCGTACGCGGTTCACCTGTCCCGTACCGGGCAGCGGGGCCCCTCCAGGGGGGAGGCGCGGTGCGTGATCGGCAGGTGTCCCGAGGTGCCCTCCGGGCCAGGGAGTTCGAGGCGTTCGTCGCGGGCGCGGCCGGACGTCTGCTGCATGCCGCCACCCTGCTCACGGCGGAGTCGCCGCACGCCAACCCGCGGGCGCGGCGCCTTCTGACGCGCACGCTCGCCCACACCTACGCGCGCTGGGACCGGCTGCACGGGGAGGACCCGTACGACTGCGCCCGCCAGTACCTCGCCACCCGGTTCGCGCGCGCGACCTGGCACCGGTACGGCGCCCTCGGCCGCGTCCGCCCCGATCCGCGCGCTCCGCTCGCCGCGCTCGCCCCGCAGGAGCGGCTGATCCTCGTACTGCGCCTCTACGAAGGCGTCGCCGAAGAACAGGCGGCGGCCCTGCTGGGACTCCCCAAGGAACGCGTCCGCACCGTCTGCGACCGCGCGACCGCCACCCTGCTCCATCCGCCCCGCCCCGCGGACCCTCCCAGGGACCCTCGTACGGCGGACCGGAAGGCGGTGCCGTCATGAGGGGCTACGACGAGCGGAGGGTGTGGTGAACCGGGCGGAGCGGGAGGCAGCCGCGCGGCGGATCATGGAGCAGGCGCCCGCGCCGGTGCCGCCGGACCTGTGCGCGGCCGCGGTACACCGTGGCGAGCGCCTGCTGCGGCGCAGGCTGCTCTTCCGCCGGACGCTGTGGCTGCTGGCGTGTGCCGCGGCCGTCGCGTTCAGCGTGTGGGCGGCCCGTGTGCACCCGTGGGCGGAGCCGCCCTCCCAGACGACTCCGCCGATCACGGGCTGGTGAGCCCGGACCGGCGGCGTACGAGCAGGGACCGATCCGGCCGGCGGGATTCCGCTAGCCCAGGGCCTGCTGCAGGTCGGCCAGCAGGTCGTCGACGTTTTCGATGCCCACGGACAGGCGTACCAGATCGCCGGGCACCTCCAGTGCGGAACCGGCCGCGGAGGCGTGGGTCATCCGGCCGGGGTGCTCGATCAGGGACTCGACGCCGCCGAGCGACTCGCCGAGGGTGAACACCTTGGCCCGGTTGCACACCTCGACCGCGGCCTCCTCGCCGCCCTCGACGCGGAAGGACACCATGCCGCCGAACGCCCGCATCTGCTTCGCTGCGACCTCGTGGCCGGGGTGCTCGGGCAGGCCCGGGTAGAGCACGCTGGTCACGCGCGCGTGCCGGGTCAGCATGTCGGCGATCTTCGTGGCGTTCTCGCTGTGCCGGTCCATCCGCACCGCGAGGGTCTTGGTGCCGCGCAGCACCAGCCAGGAGTCGAAGGGGCCGGCGACGGCGCCCATCGCGTTCTGGTGGAAGGCCAGCTCCTCGCCGAGGCCCTGGTCGGAGACGATCAGCGCACCGCCGACCACGTCCGAGTGACCGCCCATGTACTTGGTGAGGGAGTGGACGACGATGTCCGCGCCGAGCGACAGCGGCTGCTGCAGGTAGGGCGTGGCGAAGGTGTTGTCGACGACGAGCTTCGCGCCCGCGTCGTGCGCGACCTGGGCGAGAGCGGCGATGTCGGTGATGCCGAGCAGGGGGTTGGAGGGGGTCTCCACCCAGACGGCCTTGGTCTTCGGGGTGATCGCCGCCCGTACGGCGGCCGGGTCGCTGGTGTCGGCGACGGACCACTCCACACCCCAGCGCGTGGCGACCTTGGCGAAGAGCCGGAACGTGCCGCCGTAGGCGTCGTTCGGGATCACCACGTGGTCACCGGGGGTGAGCAGCGTGCGCAGCAGGGCGTCCTCGGCGGCGAGGCCGGACGCGAAGGCGAGGCCGCGACGGCCGCCCTCCAGCGCGGCGAGGTTCTCCTCCAGGGCGGTACGGGTGGGGTTGGCGCTGCGGCTGTACTCGTAGCCGCCGCGCAGCCCGCCGACGCCGTCCTGCTTGTAGGTCGAGACCTGGTAGATGGGTGGGACCACCGCGCCGGTCAGGGGATCCGCGGTGTTGCCCGCGTGGATCGCGAGGGTCTCGAAGTGCTCACTGATGTGCCTGTCGCTCATGTCCACCGAGCGTAATGCGCCCGGCCGGCTGCTGACGCCCGCGCCGGGGTTTTCCACAGCCCGGCGGTGGGGTTGGCCAAGTGTCGGCGGCGTCTGGTTCGCTTGAGGCATGGCGATTCTCTGGCTGCTGATGGCGCTGCTCATGCTGGGCTTCGTGCTGCTCCCGCTCATGCGGCGCAGGCGCGGGCTGATCGAGCAGGTTCCCCCGGGGCACCCGGACGCCGCCGACCCGGCGGCCTACGGCTTCGTGCTCCAGGAGGAGCTGGACGTGCGGATGCCCGGGCCGGACCAGGACCTGCTGGACGTCCTGGAGTTGGTGCAGCGCACGCAGGACTGGCGTGCGGCCTCCCAGTTGCTGGCCGGCACCGGCACCGAGGAGGAGCAGCGCTGGCAGCGGGTGCAGGCCTTCGCGGGCGCCGCCGCGCTGGAGCTGCAGCAGCGCCCCGGCGGGGTGCACGAGACGCCGGGCGGCCAGTGGCTGCGGGTGTGGCGGGCCGAGCAGCCCAAGGACGCGGGCGGGGCCGCCGTCTACGCGGAGTTCCTGGTGCAGCAGGCCTGGCGGACCTCCACGCCGGGCACGGACGACTTCCGGATCATCATGGAGGAGGCCCGGGACGCGTGCGGGCAGGCGGCGCTGCTCGCCCCCGGCGACCCGGTGCCGTACATCGTCGAGTTGTCCGTCGCCCGCGGACTCGCCTACACGCAGGCCGAGTTCGACCAGCTGTGGCTGAAGATCCTCGACCGCGCCCCGCATCACATGGGCGCGCATCTGGCCGCACTGCACTACTGGTGCGAGAAGTGGCACGGCTCGCGCGAGCAGGCGTACTCCTTCGCCGAGGCCGCCGCGGCCCGTGCCCCGGAGGGCTCGCTGCTCGCCGCGCTGCCCCTGTTCGCGGTCTTCGAGCACCTCCCCGAGGTGAACCTGGTGGCGGGCTTCTACCGCAGCGAGGTCGTCACCAAGGCGATGCACGGCGCCCTGCACGCGGTGCACTCGGCCCGCCCCGACGACCCGATGCTCGCGCACGTCCGCCATCTGCTGGTCTTCTTCCTGGTCCGTGCCGAGCGGTGGCAGGAGGCCATGCACCAGCTGATACACGTCGACGGGCACATCGGCGCGCTGCCCTGGACGCTGGCCGCCGACCCGGCCGCCGAGTTCGCCGTGTACCGCGCCCTGGCGGTGGCCGGCTACGAGGCCAACGGCGGCAGCCCGGCCACCCTCCCCGGCTGAGCCGACAGCACACGAGGTGCGTTTCCGGAGGGGCGTCGTCCGGATGGGCACCGACAGAAGGCTGATCACGGGGCAGACAGGCGGTCGGGGCCGGCTGGGACAGCCCGCTCACCGGGCCTGGATCGGAAGCGTATCGGAAGCGCGAAACCGACTCCCACCCGTCGGATGTCGGGCAAGGTGACTCTCGCCAGGCCGTTGGAACGAGCCAGACCCCGGCTGTCCGCCGGGAGTTGCGAGGGCCCATGAACCACACCTATGAGCCGCCGAGTCTGATACCCGCCCCGGGTGAGGAACGGACGTACGCCCTAGTCATCGCCGGTGTCCCCCTTCTGCTCATCCTGCTGATGGCGGTCCTGCCGCTGCTGGCCTCGGGTGGCGGAAACGCATCCGGTGCCACCTCGGCGGACGGCCAGGGCGGCTACACCTACACACCGCCGCCGGCGGACCCGCCGGCACCGGACACCTCCACGGCGTACGGCACGGAGCCGTCGACGCCCCTCGGCGGTGACGACAGCACGGGCCTGTCCCCGACCCCGTTGGACGAGAGCGCCCCGAGCACGGACGGCACGGGCAGCCCGGACAGCACGGACAGCTCGGGCAGCGCGGACAGCAGCACCGGTCCCGGCAAGACCGTCAACGACTTCTTCGACGCCATCAACCGCCGCGACTTCAAGACCGCCTGGGCGCTGGGCGGCAAGAACCTCGACAGGGACTACGACTCCTTCGTCGCGGGCTTCGACACCACCGAGCACGACGACGTCTTCATCGAGTCCGTCGACGGCGGCACGGTCTCGGTGAACCTGAACGCCCAGCAGAGCGACGGCACGCAGAAGTCGTTCACCGGTCAGTACACCGTGGTCGATGGGGTCATCACCCACGCCTCGATGACCTCGGCCGGCTGAAGAGAGCGGAGAACCGAGCCATGGCGAGTGCATTCCTTTCCGTTCCCGCTCCGCCGCCGGAGTCCGGCGGGCCGGTCCCGGCCCGGCCGTCCACGGACGCCGGCAGCGACGCCACCCGGCTGCTGTGCGCCGGCACCTATCTGGATCCGGTGTACCGCGCCACCGTCATCCGCGAGCTGCTGACCCACCGGTTCCGGGTGGTGGCGCCCTCGTACGGGTACGACGCGGTTCCCGTGCTCGCGCACGCCCTGGCGGCACGCCGGCTGCACCGGGCCCGGGTGGCCGTTCTCCTCGCGGGCGTGCTGCTCACGTTCCTCCTCACCACCGCCGGTGTCCTGAACGGGGCCGCCGGGACGCTGATGCTGGCCTGGCTGCTGTGGGTCACCGCGTTTCTGCGGCGCGTCGTCACCCTGCAGCTGCTGACCTCCCGGCTGGGGCGCCGCACCGGTGCCGCGCGCCCGGTGGGCGGGTTCGACGGCTCCTATCCCAGACACCCCGAGCTGACGGGCGAGCTCGTGGCCAAGATCAACCGCGAGCAGACCTCGGACGGCAGTCTGATCTGCTACGGCGGCTACAAGCCGTTCGTCGGCGCCGGCCAGCAGGTGCGGCGCTGGTCCACCGCGGAGCTGCTGATCGGCGCGCCCGTCAACGTGTTCGAGGGCCGGCACGGACCGGACCTGTCCGGGGCGACCGGCGCCCCGCGCCCCGGGGCCGGCCAGGAGCCGAAGCGGAAGGACATCATCCCCTTCACCGTCGAGGACCTCTCCGCCTATGTCTCCGCCCGGATGACCTCCGGACTGCGTGACCACGCGAGCCGGCTGACGCGGATCGAGGGGCTCGCCGTCGAGCAGAGCACGTTCACCACGGCCGTGACGACTCTCCCCGGCGCGTGGACGACGATCCCGGAGCAGACCGACGGGCGCTGGCAGGACACCTACGGCTCGGGGCGCGCGTACCTGTGCGTCCGGGTCGGCTCGTGGAACCAGGAGCTGGTCACCACGGCGTTCGTGGGCTTCGACCTCAAGGGGAACACCCTGCACACCGAGTTCTACTCGTATGTGCTGGGGCCGATCCAGGCGAGCTTCCACCTGGTGGACCGGCTGCCCGCGCGGCTGGATGCCGTGACCCTGCTCAGGGTCGGCTGGCACACCCTGCGGGCCGCGCCCCAGGCGGCACTGCGGCCCGTCCTCTCGCGGGCCCGCTCGGCGCTGTCCGTCCTGCTGCCCTGGGCCAGGAACACCGTCCTGCTGCCGCAGCCGGCCGACACCAGTGAGTTCGGGCTCGGTCGCTACGCGGACACCCTGGTGAACCGCGGCGCGCTCACCAGCATCCGGGAGATGGCGACCAGCGACGACTTCCACGAGTTCTTCCAGGAGACGGACACGATCAAGTACACCCAGATCGTGGAGCGCCAACTCCTCCACTTCATCCGGGAGTTCCTGCAGGAGCACAACGTGGACCTCGCCGAGCACGAGGCCCGCCAGACGAACATCCTCAACGACTACGGGCGCAACAACAGCTTCGTGAACGGCGACAACAACACCACCAACTCGGGCACGCAGAACCACTACGGCGCCTCCGACGGCGGCCGGGGAACGGGATCGGCATGACGGACGACACCACGGGCGCGGGCACGGGCTCCGGCAACAGCAGCCACTACGGAAGCGGGAACACCTTCGGCAGCGGCAACAGCTTCGTCAACGGCAACGGCAACAGCACCAACTCGGGCACGCAGAACCTCTACGGCGGCGGCAGCCGGCCGCCCGCGGACGACGACCGTCCCGGCCCGTCCCAGGACCGTCCCGGCCCGTCCCGGGACCGCAGCCGCAACGTCTTCGTCGTCCACGGCCGCGACGAGGAGGTCCGGACGAAGATGTTCGGCCTGCTGCGCAAGCTCGATCTGCGTCCGCTGGAATGGGAGGACCTGGTCAGGGCCACCGGCAAGACGGCGCCCTTCCTCGGCGAGGTCGTCGCGAAGGCTCCCGAACAGGCCCAGGCGGCCCTCGTGCTGCTCACCCCGGACGACATCGTCCAGCTGCACCCGGAACTGCGGGGTTCGAACGAGCCGCCGTACGAGACCGAGCCGACCGGGCAGCCCCGGCCGAACGTGCTGATCGAACTGGGCATGGTCCTGATGGCCTACCCGGAGCGCACGCTCATGGTGGAGGTCGGTGAGCTGCGCACGATCGCCGACATCGCGGGCCGGAACGTCATCCGGTTCGACGGCTCGGAGGCCGCCCTGAGCAAGATCGTGCAGCGACTGAGGATGGCCGGCTGCACGATCGACGACACCCGCTCCGAATGGCGCCAGACCTGGCCGTACAGCCATCTGTCGGCGTACGGACGGACCGGTCGGCACCTGCCGCCGGCCCGCTGAGCCCCGGCACGGGCCCAGGGGCCGCTCGGTCACGCTCCGGGGGAGGGCCCGTACCGTCCCGCGGGCGCCCGGTGTCAGACATGGCGCCGGGCGCCCGCCGCCAGGCCGGCCAGGAACGCGCCGGTCTCCGGCAGGTCGATCCGCCTCAGCTCGCCGGGGCGGATCACCACGTGCAGCTCGCGGCAGACCGGCCGCTCCCACGAGTGCACCACGAACGACAGCAGGATCAGCCGCAGCAGGCTGTCCTCGTCGAGGTCGTGCAGCCGGGCGAGCCCCGCACCGGTCAGCGGCATGGTGACGCGTTCCAGCTGGCCGTGCCGGTGGACGGCGTCCCACAGCCGGTCCAGACCGAGCCACAGCTCCTGCACCCCGGAGGAGGCGACGCAGTCGTTGCCCATCCGGCTGTAGGCGACGGCGAAGACCAGCTGCGGGCGGCTGCCGAGGACGGCGACGGTCCCCACCGGGTACCGGGCGCGCTTGCCGCGCGGCTTGTCCCGCTCGCTCTCCCGCGCCACCGGGGCCACCCCGTCCAGCGCGGCGGCCAGCTCCGCGTCCAGCCGCTGGGCGTCCCCCGCGTAGCGGCGGGCGAGCAACTGCCCCTGGGCGCTGTCGTCGTTGATGACGACCCCGTCGTCCACCAGGGTGTCGAAGGTGTCGGTGAACCCCACCACCAGATGTCCGGGCTGCTCGAAGAGGTCGCCCTCCTCGACCACCACGGTCATGTGCGGACGGGTGAACTCCTGCCGTACGCCGGCCTGCGGACGGGCCCGGACCAGCCCCCAGAGCAGGCACAGGGCCACCGAACCGGCCAGCACCGGACCGGGCCGGGACACGACGCGCGGGAACAGCTGGCCGGCGAACTGCACGACGGCCGACACCCCGCCGAAGGCCGCCAGCACGTTGCCCAGGAAGACCCGCCACCCGCGCCAGGAGCGGGGCAGCCGGGACCGCGCGGGGCGCAGCGGCGATCGCGCGGGACGGGACGGCGACGGGTCCGGGACGGTCGATCGCATGCGTCACTCCGAGTCATCTTGGTAGGCTGAAAGCCCTGTTGACGGGCCGTCATGCGGCTGAGGGGGCGAGGCGCGTGCAGAGCCGCACACCGTCCGTACGCGTACACGTTCTGGGCCCCGTGCGGCTGGAAGTGGACGACGTCACGGTCCGCCTGACCCCGCTGACGGCGCGGCTGCTGCTGCGCCTGGTCGCCGCCGACGGCGAGGCCGTGACCGCCCGCCGGCTCTACCGGGACGTCTGGCAGCAGACCGTGGAGCTGCCGCACCAGGGCCTGCGCAACCGCAACGAGGTGCAGAAACGGATCCTGGAGCTGCGGCGCGCGTTCGACCGCGCGGGACCGGGCACGGGCGACCGGATCGTACGGACCGGACGGCTGCCGACCGCACACGGCGCCGAGAGCACCTACCGGCTGGACCTTTCGGTCGAGGAGCTGGACAGCACGCAGTTCACGCGCCTGGTGGGCGACGCGCTGCACGCGGCACCGGCCTCGGCCGTCCGGCTGCTCGCGGACGCCCTGCGGCTCTGGCACGGCCGGCCGCTGGCCGAGGTGGCGGACGAGGAGTTCGCGGCCGCGCCGGTGCGGCGGCTGACCCAGCTCAGGGAGACCGCGCTGCGGGAACTGATCGCCGGACACACCGCACTGGGCCGCTACGACCTCGCCCTCCCGGTGGCCGAACGGACGGCCCGGGAACGGCCGGACGACCCCGAGGCCGCCGCGGTCCTCGCCCGGCTGAACGCCCGGCTGCGCGAGCGGCACGGCGACGAACTGCTGCGCCACACCCTGCGCGGGCTGCGGGTGGACGTCGTCGTGCTGCGCGGCGACCTGTTCGAGCAGGAGGACGCCAACCTGGTCGTCGGGTTCTGCGACACCTTCGACACCTTCCCCGACGACGTGGTGATCAGCCGGGAGAGCGTGCAGGGCCAGTTGGTCGACCGGCTCTTCGAGGGCCGGTACCGGCTGCTCGACGACCGGCTGCGCCGGGGCCTGAAGGGGTTCACACCGCTGGCCACGGAGAGCGTCCGGGCGAAGCGGCGCGGCCGGCGCACCCGCTTTCCGATCGGCACGGCGGTCGCGGTGCCGGCCGGCCGGCGCAAGGTGTTCGCCCTGGCCTACTCCCGGCTGGGCAACGACCTGCGGGCCCGGTCCGCCCCGGCGGACCTGCGGCTGAGCCTGGATTGCCTGTGGCCGGCGGTCGCCCGGCACGGCCTGTTCAAACCGGTGGCGATCCCGCTGATCGGCGCGGGCCTGTCCCGCATCGTGCAGCTCGACCGCACGCAGCTGCTGTTGCTGATCGTCGAGACCTTCACCCGGAGCCTGCGCCAGGACCCGGCGGTCTCCCCGGAGTTGCGCATCGTCATCCGCGCCGACGAGCTGGAGCGTACCGACCTGTCGGCGGTCGAGGCGTTCCTGCGCAGTGCGGACGGGCAGGGGCCGGCGCTCCCGCCGACCGCCGCCGGCTGACCTCTTCACCCCTCCAGCAAAGATCCGCCGCCGCTTCCGCCGACAGCCGCCGCCCGCTTCGGGAACGCTTCGGAGGCGCTTCCGGGTAATTGCGGCGACGGGAGCGGCTCCCGCGCCGTACATTCGCCGCTCGTGGGGCGACCAGGGAGGCAGCGGGGATGGGAACGTTTCTGATCGGCGGCGGCTGGGACACGGCCGAGGTGTACGAGCCGTTCGTCGGTGCGGTCGGCGGGGAGCGGCGCATCGGGTGTCTGATCGTCGACGAGGGGGACGGGGCGGCGCAGTTCGAGCGGTATGCCGGGGCGCTGCGGAAGGCGGGGCCGTGCACGCCCGTGCCGCTGCTGGTGCCGCTCGGCGGCCGGTTCGGGCCGGAACAGGCGTTGGCCGGGGTGGACGGCCTGCTGGTGTGCGGTGGGCTGACTCCCGCATACCAGGAGGCACTGGAGGACGGTCTGGAGCGGTTGCCGACGCTGCTCGCCGGGCGCGGGATGCCGTACGCGGGCTTCTCGGCGGGTGCCGCCGTGGCCGCGCGGCGGGCCGTGGTCGGCGGCTGGCTGGCGGACGGGGTACCGGTGTGTCCGGAGGAGACCGGGGAGGACCTGGCGGAGGTCGAGGTGCGGGCGGGGCTGGGGCTGGTGCCGTTCGCGGTGGACGTCCACGCCGCCCAGTGGGGAACGCTCGCACGGCTGATCGCGGTGGTCGGACGGGGCGCGGCGCCGTACGGGGTCGCCGTCGACGAGAACACGCTGCTGGAGGTGGCGGACGGGGAGGTCCGGGTGGCCGGGCTGGGGCGGGCGCATCTGGTACGGCCGGACGGGGGCGGGGGCGCCCTCGTGCGGGCGTACGGGCCCGGGGAGCGCTTCTCCGTCGCCGAGGCTTAGAGGTCTGCCGGCCGGCCCGGCCGGGTCCGTCGCGCTGACAGCGCCCCGGCCGGGCCCGCGGACAGAACCGGTGACTCAGATCGTGGCCGTGTCGATCACGAAGCGGTAGCGGACGTCGCTGTTGACGACCCGCTCGTAGGCCTCGTTGATCTGGTCGGCGCGGATCAGTTCGATCTCGGCGCCCAGGCCGTGCTCGGCGCAGAAGTCGAGCATCTCCTGGGTCTCCTGGATGCCGCCGATGCCGGAGCTGCTGATGCTGCGGCGGTGGCCGAACACCGAGGACAGCAGGATGTGCACCGGCTCCTCGGGGATACCGACGTTGACCATCGCGCCGTCCGTGCGCAGCAGGGAGAGGTACGCGCCGAAGTCGAGCGGTGCCGAGACGGTGTTGAGGATGATGTCGAAGGTGCCCTTGAGGTCCTCGAAGGTCTTCGGGTCGCTGGTGGCGTAGTAGTGGGCGGCGCCCAGCTTCAGACCGTTGTCCTTCTTGCGCAGGGACTGGGAGAGGACCGTGACCTCCGCGCCGAGGGCGGCGGCGATCTTCACTCCCATGTGCCCGAGGCCGCCCAGGCCGACGACGGCGACCTTCTTGCCGGGGCCCGCGTTCCAGTGCTTCAGGGGCGAGTAGGTGGTGATGCCGGCGCACAGCAGCGGGGCGGCCACGTCGAGGGAGAGGCCGTCGGGGATGCGGACGACGTAGTTCTCGTCGACGACGATCTTCTGGGAGTAGCCGCCGTAGGTGGGCTCGCCGTCCTTGCCGACGGCGTTGTACGTCCAGGTGGGGCCGCCGCCGGTGCAGTACTGCTGCAGACCGGCCCTGCAGTTGTCGCACTCCCGGCAGGAGTCGACCATGCAGCCGACGCCCACGCGGTCGCCGACGGCGTACTTCGTGACACCCGGGCCGACCTCGGAGACGACGCCCGCGATCTCGTGGCCGGGCACCATCGGGAAGATCGCGGTGCCCCAGCCCTCGCGGGCCTGGTGGATGTCGGAGTGGCAGATACCGGCGAACTCGATGTCGATCAGGACGTCGGACTCGCCGACCGCGCGCCGCTCGATCGTGGTCCGCTCCAGCGGGGCCTTCGCGGCAGGCGCGGCGTAAGCAGCAACAGTGGTGGTCATGCCGGGGTACTCCTAGCGATGTGATCGTGCCCGGTTGCCTTTCCACCGGGTACGCAATCACCCTCTCTCACGCTACGACGGCCACCCAGACCACGCCTCTGCGTACGACTGCCGTGCCTACCACTGGCGGGGTCAGGTTCCTGTACGTACGACCGTGAATACTGGTTGTATGGAAAACCAGCCCCTGCCCTCGTCCCCGCCCCTGGACCGGCGGGCCGAACTGAGCGAGTTCCTGCGCAGTCGGCGGGCCCGGCTGAAGCCGGAGGACGTGGGGCTGCCCGACTACGGCCGGCACCGGCGGGTGCCGGGGCTGCGCCGTGAGGAGCTGGCGCAGCTGGCCGGGGTGTCCGTGGCGTACTACACGCGCCTGGAACAGGGCAACGGGCGGAACGTCTCGGCGGAGGTCCTGGACGCGATCGCCCGCGCGCTCAGGCTGACGGACGCCGAGCACGCCCACCTGACCCACCTGGCCAAGCCGAAGTCGCACAAGAAGAAGCCGGCGGCGCGCCAGCAGCAGGTCCGGGTCGTGCTGCGGCAGCTGCTGGACACGATGGACGGCGTACCGGCGTACGTCGTCGGGCGCCGCTCGGAGATCCTCGCCTGGAACCGGATGGCGGCGGCGCTCTTCGGGGACTGGTCGGAACTGCCGGCGGCCGAGCGCAACTGGGCCCGGCTGACGTTCCTGCGCCCGGACTACCGGGAGCTGTTCGTCGACTGGGAGCAGAAGGCCATCGACATCGTCTGCGCCCTGCGCATGGACGCGGGCTGCCACCCGGACGACCCGAAGCTGTCGGCGCTCGTCGGTGAACTCTCCGTCAAGAGCGAGGAGTTCCGCCGCCTGTGGGCGACCCACGACGTCAAGGAGAAGAGCCATGGCGTCAAGCGCATGCACCACCCGCTGGTCGGCGACCTCTCCCTGAACTTCGAGTCCTTCCGCCTGCCGGATGACCCGGAGCAGTCGCTGATCACGTACCACGCCGAGCCGGGCTCCCCGTCCGCCGACTCCCTCCGCCTGCTGGCCAGCTGGGGCACGGACGCGACCCGCGCGGTGCGGTCGGCCTGAGCCCTGCCGCGGACCGGCTACTCGCCGAAGTACGCGTCGTAGACCGTGATCTCCGACGTGTTGCCCTTCTTGTCGGTGATCTCGGAGCGCAGGGAGAGGGAGGTGCCCTTCGCCGGGTTCCTGACGGTGACCCTGCCGCCTCGGACGGCGGCCCTCGTGAAGGTCCCGCCGTCGTAGGAGACGTACACGGCGAGGGACTTCAGGTTGCCGCCCGCCGCCGCGCCCTCGACGGTGACCGGGAAGGTGACCGTCCTGCCGGCCGCGGCCCGGCCGTCCAGGCCGGTCGTGATGCCGTAGTGGAGGACGGAGGCGGGGAGCTGGACGGAGCCGCCGGAGCTGTTCCTGGAGCGGAAGGTCCAGGTCGCGTCGATCCGGGAGGAGGCCCGGGCGACCTTCGCCGAGCGCTTGACCGAGGTGGTCAGCCGGTAGGCGGCGTCACCGGCCGGAACCTTGAAGGGCACCTCCCCGGACAGCGGGTCGTCGGTGGAGCCGACCTCGGTGCCGTCGCGGTAGAGGGTCGTGCGCACCGAGGTGAACGCCGAGTACCCGGCGTGCCTGGCGGAGTCGGCGAACAGCGGCAGTGAGCCGTAGATCTCGTTGCCGGAGCGGTAGAGGCCGAGGTCCTTGTCGACGTGCGGGCCGAAGACCGCGGTGTTGACCGTCTTCGTGTAGCTCTTGCCGGCCTTGAAGGAGGACGTGCCGAGCTCGTACGCGGCGTCCGGCAGCGGGACCCCGTCCTGGCCGGTGCCGCCGTACTGGGTGAAGTGCAGGTCCCAGAGGACTCCGCCGTCCGCGGACAGGTGCAGGGTGCGGGTGCCGGGCAGTCGCTGCGGTACGTCGATGGACGAGCCCGTGCTGCCGGGCAGCCAGCCGGTGGCGGCGACCGAGCCGGTCCTGCCGCTCGCGGAGGCGCCCAGCCGGGCCTTGACGGTGGCCAGCTCACTCGCCCGGTAGTGCCTGGTGTAGCCGGTGGCGAGCCGGGTGACCGGGCCGCCGGAGGTGACGTCGTACTGCTCGCCCGTCCCCTTGGTCCAGTGGCCGTCCCACTGCTGGAACAGCTGTCCCGCGGGGATCTTCGGGCCCAGGTGGGCGGTGCGGAAGTCCTGGTACGTGTCCAGGAACCAGCTGTAGCCGTACTCGGCGTCGCCGATGGTGAGCGTGTATCCCGGCGAGGCGAACCGCGACCTCACGCCCGGGGCGGGGACGGTGATGTCGACCGGCTTGGTCCCGCGCGCGTCGATCGTGAGGGTCTGCTTCCTGGCGACGGTCAGCTTCGGCTGGGCGATCCAGTCGGTGCCGCCGGTGCCGTCCCGGTTCCCGAACACGGCGGAGTTGAGGAGGTACGTGCCCTTGGGCACGCGGACCTTCACCGTGCCGGACGGGTCGTACGGGTTCAGCTCGGTGCCGTTCGCCAGGCCGCCCACTCCGCTGAGGTCGGCGTTGTAGTACGGGGCGGGCCTGCCGTCGCGGCCGGTGAACTTCAGCGTGACGTCGTACGACTCCACCTCGCGCTGCACCGCGGCGGCCGTGCGGACGCGCTGCCCGGCGCCGGTCGCGGTCACGTACGCGGAGTAGGCGCCGTCGAGGGTGCCGCCCAGCCGGGTGTTCGCGGTGAGGCCGACGGAGGCCCTGCCGTGTGCGGGGACGGTCAGCCTCGTCGCGCCCAGTGTGAAGAGGCCCGACGGGGCGGCGTGGCCCCTGGGGTCGGTGGCGGTGCTGCTCAGGGTGAGCGTGACGTCCTGGTCGCCGAGGTTGCGGTACGTCACCTGCCGGGTGACCGGCTTGTCGTCGGTGTGCGGCCACTGCTGCACACCGAAGCTCACCGAGACCGGGTCGGCGATCACGGTCTGCCGGTAGGCCCTGTCCACGGCGATACGGCCCGAACCCTGCTGGAACGGCGTGTACGCGCCGCCCTTGGCGGAGCCGGTGAGGGCGCCCTTCAGCTCGGCAGAGCCCCAGTCGGGGTGCTCCTGCTTCAGGATCGCGGCGGCGCCCGCGACGTGCGGGGTGGCCATCGAGGTGCCGGAGAGGGTCAGGTAGCCCTCGGGTTTCTCGCCGACCTCCTGGTCGATGACGCTGCCCTTGGCCGCGGCGGCGGTGATGTCCACGCCGGGCGCGGTGACGTCCGGCTTGATGGCGCCGTCGCCGATGCGCGGGCCGGTGGAGGAGAAGTCGGCGAGTCCGTCCTTCTTGTCGACGGCGCCGACGGTGAGCGCGGCGTCCGCGCTGCCCGGTGAACCGATCGAGTGGGGGCCGTCGTTGCCCGCGGCGATCGCGAACAGGATGCCCTTGGTGGCGGAGAGCTTGTCGACCTCGGCCTCCAGGGGATCGGTGCCGGGGCTGTCGGAGCCGCCGAGGCTGAGGTTGACGACGGAGGCGCCCTGCGCGGCCGCCCACTCCATGCCGGCGAGGATGCCGGAGTCGTCACCGGCGCCGGTGTCGTCCAGGACCTTGCCGTTGAGGATCTCGGCGTCCGGCGCGACGCCCCTGTACTTGCCGCCCGACTTCGCACCGGTGCCCGCCACGATGGAGGCGACGTGCGTGCCGTGCCCGAAGTGGTCGCCGGCGTCGGCGGCGGAGGTGAAGTTCCGGGACTCGATCACCTGGCCCTTGAGGTCCGGGTGGCGGGTGTCCACGCCGGTGTCGAGGACGGCGACCTTGACGCCCTTGCCGGTGTAGCCGGCCTGCCACGCGACCGGGGCACCGATCTGCGGCACGGACGTGTCGAGCGAGGCCCTGCGGACGCCGTCGAGCCAGACGTGCGCGATGCCGGAGGCGGCCCGGTCGCCGTGGGTGACGGCGTGCCACAGCTCGGCGGTGTCCTTGACGGTCGTCTGTACGGCGTCTGCGTCGAGGGTGCCGAGGCTGCGGCGCAGGTGGGCCGCGTCCCGGACGTCCGCCCTGGCCGCGGCGGCGGCGCCGCGGTAGCCGACGATGACCTTCAGGCCGTCCTTCTGGGCCCTGCGGGTCGCGGCCTTGTTCAGCTCGGTGACGTCGAACAGGCGCTGGTCCAGGGTGCCGGAGGCCACCAGGCGGGCCGCGTCGACCGGGACGGCCAGGGTGTGCCCCTTGGTCCTGCGGACCTGGAAGGGTATGCCCTCGCGGCCCTCGGCCCGCTGCAGGCCGACGATCCGGCCCCGGCCGTCGAGGGCGACGCGGTCACCGGTGATCAGGGTGACGTGGGTCCTCGCGGTGAGCGCGGAGGCGGTGGCCGGGGTGGGCTCCACGGGCCTCGCCGACGCCGGGCTGGTCACACCCGCTGCGAGGGCGAGGGCTGCGGCCGTGGCGACACCGGCCGCAGCGGCGCTTTTCACTTGTCCGGGCAAGTTCTCCCCCTGGAGATGGAGTACCGGTCAGGCAGTAAACCAGGGGGAGTTCGGACGGCTCAACGGTGGGGAGGAGGGTCAGGCGGCCGAACCGGCCTTCCACTGGGCCCAGCTCATGTTCCAGCCGTTGAGGCCGTTGTCCGGCGCGACCGTCTTGTCGCCGGTGTTCTGGACGACCACCACGTCACCGACCAGGGAGTTGCTGTAGAACCAGGCGGCCGGCATGTTCGCGTCGCCCGCACCCTTGACGTCCTGCAGGCCGATGCAGCCGTGACTGGTGTTGGCGCTGCCGAAGACGGACGGCGCGCCCCAGTAGTTGCCGTGGATGAAGGTGCCGGAGTTGGTCAGGCGCATGGCGTGCGGCACGTCCTTGATGTCGTACTCGCCCTTGCCGTCGGAGTCCTTGAAGCCGACCGTGGCGCCGTTCATGCGGGTCTGCTTGAACTTCTCCGAGATCACCATCTGGCCCTCGTACGTGGTGTGGTCGGGGGCGCCGGCGGAGATCGGGATGGTCTTGACGACCTTGCCGTCCTGCGTGACCTTCATCTGCTTGGTCTTCGCGTCGACGTAGGAGACCTGGTTGCGGCCGATGTGGAAGGTGACCGTCTTCTGCTGGATGCCGGTGATGCCGGGCGCGCCCTCGACGCCGTCGAGCGCGAGCTTCAGGGTGACGGTGGAGCCCGCCTTCCAGTACTGCTCCGGGCGGCAGTCCATGCGGTTGGCGTTGAACCAGTGGCAGGCGACCTCCTGGCCGCTGCTGGAGGTGACCGTGATGCCCTTCTGCACGGCCGCCTTGTTGGTGATCGCCTTGTCGAAGTTGATCGAGACCGGCATGCCGACGCCGACGGTCGCGCCGTTGTCCGGGGTGAAGGTCCCGATGAAGCTGTGGGCCGGGGCGACCGTGGTGAAGGACGCGTTCTCGTTGGCTATGCGGCCCTGGGCGTCCTTGGCCTCGGCGGCGATCTTGTAGGTGGTCGAGCGCTGCAGCTGGACGGTCGGCTTCCAGCTCTTCCTGTCGGCGGAGAGCTGCCCGGCGACGGCCTTGCCGTCCTGGGTGGTCATCGTGACGCCGGTGAGCGTGCCCTTGGCGACCGTGACGCCGGCCGAGTTGTTGATGGAGGCGTTGTCGGAGCCGTCCTTGGGTGTGATGGTGATCTGGGCCTCGGACGACTTCTTGGCCGCTGCCTCGTCGGCCTTCGCCTGCGAGCTGTCGCCGCCGTCGGACGCCTTGCTGTGGCCGCCGCCGGAACAGCCCGTGAGTGCCAGTACCCCACCGAGCAGTGCGGACGCGACCATCAGGCCGTTGCGCCGCTTACTGTCCGTCATCACACGCTTCTCCATCGTTGCCGTAATCGTGAAAACCCCGAGGCCCCCGTTGCGAACCATCCACGCTACGGGCGATCCGTCCCTTTCCACGCGGTTCGCATGTGTTAGGCGCACCACGCCGGCCTCGGTCCCCCAAGGCAGGTGGTGCGGAAGTCGCCCGTGCGCCCCCTGAGACGACGAAACCCCGGACGGCGGTTGCCGTCCGGGGTCATGGGTGCCCCGGGACGCTCAGCCGATGCCGTCCTCTTCTTCGTCGCCCTCCCCATCATCCTCGTAGAGATCCCACTCGGGCGAGTCAGGGTCGTAGTCGATCCGCTCGCTCGACCAGGACGCCTGCTGGAGCTCCACCCCGGGCACCCCGCTGACCAGGTCGAACGGGTCCACGAGATACGCGAGGGCCTCCGCGGTGTCGTCCGTCACAGCCCCCTCGGTCTGGACCCGCTCCGCCTCCGGAAGCTCCGTGTCCCGGGCGAGCCGGCGCTGCGCGGCCTTGGTCACCTCGCCCTCGTCCTGCACTTCGAGGACCAGCTCCACCCGAAGCCGTACAAAATGTGATGTCTCTTCAGCGCTCATGGCGCGAGCGTACGACCGAAACCTCCCGTGACTTTCCCGTGACCCGCGACTTTCACTAACATCGCTCCACACGGCCAATTCGCCAGCGCTACAAGGGGATCGATATTCCGTGTCATCCGCTCGCCGTCCGCTGCTGACCGCCACCGCCGCGGGCACCCTGCTGTGCGCGCTGTGGTTCGTACCGTCCGCGAAGGCCTCGCAGGACCCGGCCAGAGCGAACGCGGAATCCGCCACGACTCATGTGACCCAGCAGGCCAGGGCGGTGTCGCAGGAGGCCGCGGACAGCGCACGGGACGCGGCGGCCGACACCGAACTCGCCGACACCGGAAGCCCCGACACCACGCCGTACGTCGTCGGCGGCACTCTCTTCCTCGGCGTCGGCGCCGGCTTCGTGGTGTATTCGGTGCGCCGCGAACGCATGGGCTTTTAATTTCCCTTGACGGTTCCTTGACGGCGCACACATAGTTCGCCCATGAAGAGATCATCGGGCGTGCGACGGTGCGCCACCTCGGTGGTGGGTGCGCTGTCGCTCGCCCTTGTCACGGGCTGCGCCGGACAGGACGCGGCGAAGCCGGCCGTGCAGGCGCGCAGCGCCGCGGAGTTGAAGAAGATGATCATCGCCGAGGGCGAGGTGCCGGGGTACAAGGTGGGCCCGGTGCCGGCCACCCGTGCCAAGCCGATCACCACCGACAGCGCGCCGTGCCGGCCGCTGGCCCGCGTGCTCAGCGGGCTCCCGCCGGCCGAGGCGGCGGCGAAGACCGACCGGCTGGCCATGGAGAACCCGAAGCGGGTCCCCCCGGCCAAGCCGGCCTCGCCGGACGACCTCGACGGGAAGAAGTTCGAGGAGTCGATGCACAAGGCCCTGGACCGGGACGTCACCACGGTCACCCTGGCCTCGTACGACGGCGACGGCGCCGAGAAGGCCCTCGCGTCGGTCTCCGCCGCCGTCAAGGCCTGCGCGAGCGGCTTCTCCGGCAAGCAGGCGGGGACGAAGACGAGGTTCACCAAGGTCGCCGAGGAGAAGCCCACGGGCGCCGGGGGCGGGGCGGTGGCGTTCGCGGCGACCGCGGACACGGACGACGGGGACGCGGGGTCCGTCCACGCCCAGGTGGTCCGGGCCGGGAACACCCTGTCCGGCTACGTCACGATGAACCTGGGCGCGATGATGGACAAGAAGGCGTACGCGGTCTCGCCGGAGGTCGTCAAGGCCCAGCAGACCAAGCTGAAGTGACGTAGCGCCACGGGAAGGGGGCCCTGTCCGCCGGGACGGGCCCCCTTGCGTGAAGCGCTACTTCAGCGGGCCGGTGACCGACTCCACCGCGGTGACGAGGTGACCGCCGCGCACGAACGCGTCGGCGGCGGCCAGGTCGGGCGCCAGGAACCGGTCCGGGCCCGGGCCCTGCACACCGGCGGCGCGCACGGCCTCGATGACGGCCCGGGAGGCGGGCGCCGGGGTCAGGCCCTCGCGCAGTTCGATGGCACGGGTGGCCGCGTACAGCTCGATGGCGATGATCCGGGTGAGGTTGCCGACGGCGGTGCGCAGCTTGCGCGCGGCCGACCAGCCCATGGAGACGTGGTCCTCCTGCATGGCGGAGGACGGGATGGAGTCCGCGGAGGCCGGTACGGCGAGCCGCTTCATCTCACTCACCAGGGCGGCCTGCGTGTACTGGGCGATCATCAGCCCGGAGTCGACTCCCGCGTCGTCGGCGAGGAACGGCGGCAGCCCGTGGCTGCGGTTCTTGTCCAGCAGCCGGTCGGTGCGGCGCTCGGCGATGGAGCCGAGGTCGGCGGCGGCGACGGCGAGGAAGTCCAGGACGTAGGCCACGGGCGCGCCGTGGAAGTTGCCGTTGGACTCCACACGGCCGTCGGGCAGCACCACCGGGTTGTCGACGGCGGAGGCCAGCTCGCGCTCGGCGACCAGGCGGGCGTGCGCCATGGTGTCGCGTCCGGCACCGGCGACCTGCGGGGCGCAGCGCACCGAGTAGGCGTCCTGGACGCGGGGCGCGTCGTCCTGGTGGTGCCCGGTGAGCTGGGAGCCCTCCAGCACGGCCAGCATGTTGGCGGCGGAGGCGCCCTGCCCGGGGTGCGGGCGGATGGCGTGCAGCTCGGGCGCGAGCACCTTGTCCGTGCCGAGCAGCGCCTCCAGGCTGAGGGCGGCGGTGACGTCGGCGGACTTGTAGAGGGTGTCGAGGTCGGCGAGGGCCATGATCAGCATGCCGAGCATGCCGTCGGTGCCGTTGAGAAGGGCGAGCCCCTCCTTCTCGCGCAGCTCGACGGGCTGGATCCCGTGCTCGGCGAGCAGCTCGCCGGCCGGGCGTACGGTCCCGTCGGGGCCCTCGGCGTCGCCCTCGCCCATGAGGGTCAGGGCGCAGTGGGACAGCGGGGCCAGGTCGCCGGAGCAGCCGAGGGAGCCGTACTCGTGCACCACCGGGGTGATCCCGGCGTTCAGCACGTCGGCCATGGTCTGCGCGACCTCGGGCCGGACACCCGTGTGCCCGGAGCAGACGGTCTTCAGCCGCAGGAACATCAGGGCCCGTACGACTTCCCGCTCGACCCTCGGCCCCATGCCGGCGGCGTGCGAGCGGACGATGTTGCGCTGCAGCTGGGCGCGCAGTTCCTGGCTGATGTGCCGGGTCGCCAGGGCTCCGAAGCCGGTGGAGACGCCGTAGACCGGGTCCGGCTTGGCCGCCAGGGCGTCCACGATCTCGCGGGCCGCGGCCAGGGCCGCCACCGCCTCGGCCGACAGCTCGATGCGGGCACCGCCGCGCGCCACGGCGAGAACGTCGGACGCCGTGACACCGGACGTCCCCACCACCACAGTGTGCATATCCATATTCAGGAGCGTACGCATTGAATGCGGCGATGTCACTAGTGGGGAACGGGAGCACCCCTTACCCCTCCGTGTGGGCTTCGCCTCACCGCCGCCCCCGGAACCGGCGCCGCTCGGCCTGCGCGGGCGACGGCTCGTCGGCCAGCCGTACGACCGGGTCCTGCGGCCCCTCCCGGCCCGCGACCACCGGCCGGTCGACACGCAGCGCCTTGGCCCGGTACTGGGCGGCGTCGGCGAGCCGGAACAGCCGCCGGGCGTCGCGCACCTCCCCGATCGGGTCCTCGGTCGAGGCCATCCCGCACGCCACCCCCTCCCCCAGCTCCAGCTCCGCCGCCCTCCGGCACAGTTCGTCGGCTGCCTTGACCACGTCGTCGGCGGGCGGCCCGACCGCCAGCAGACAGAACTCGTCCCCGCCGAGCCGCGCGACCAGCGCGCCCGGCACCATCGCCCCGCACAGCGACAGCACCGAGCCGAAGCGCTCCAGGAGCCGGTCGCCGACGGCGTGCCCGAGGGTGTCGTTGACCCGCTTCAGCCCGTTGAGATCACAGACGACGAGGCTGACGGCCGCACCCTCCGTACGGTGCCGCTCGACGGCCTCCTCCAGGCGTACGTCCACGGCGCGGCGGTTGGCGAGTCCGGTGAGGGGGTCGGTGTACGCGAGCCGGCGGGCCTCCTCCAGCCGCTCGGTCTGCGCGAGCCCGGCGGAGACGACCGCGGCCAGCACGGTGGCGAAGTCGGCGTCGGCCCGGTCGAACACGGGGGCGTCGACGGGGCGGGCGACGTACAGCTCGCCCCAGGCTCGTCCGTGCAGCACGACCGGCGCGACGACACAGCAGCCGCGGCCCCTGCGGCGCAGGGCGGCGACGCGCTGGTGGAAGTATCCGGGCGTACCGGCGGCGGTCCCCTCGGCGGTCTCCACCCAGGCGTGGGGTCCGCCCCCGCCGGCCCACCGCTCGTGCAGGAACTCGGTGATCTCCGGGAACTGGTGCACCGGGTAGGCCTCGGACTCGGGGAACTCCTCCTCGTCCGGGCGCCGGTCCCCCACGTTCACGAGGACGCGCAGGCGGCCCAGCTGCCGCTCCCACACCGACAGCGCGGCGAAGCCGCCGTCCAGCGCGCGGCATGCGCCGAGCGCTGCGGCCTGCCACGAGTCCCGCGGGGTGTGGGCCGCCGCCATGCCCTGCGCCAGCGCCACGACCGCGGCCAGCCGCCTGTCCTCACCCATTACTCCAGGTTAGGGATAAATAGGAGCAATCGGGATATCGGTGAAGCGATCAGGTGGCGGGCCCCGCACCGGGTGCGCGCCTGCCGCGGCTGGTCGCGCCCACGCGGCTGAGCCGCGTACCGGCAGAGCCCGCGCCCCTCACGGGGCAGGCCCCGCCTACTCCCCGGGCCACTCCGGCCTGCGCTTCTCGTTGAACGCCGCCACTCCCTCCGCGCGGTCCCCCGAGAACGCCACCGAACGCCACGCCGCGTCCTCGACCTCCAGCCCCGCCCGCAGATCCAGCCCGTGCCCCAGCCGCAGCGCCCGCTTGGCGGCCCGAAGCCCGACCGGTGAGTTGCCGGCGATACGGGCGGCCAGCTCCAACGCCTCCTCGCGATCGCGGCCCTCGTCCACGACCCGGTCCACCAGCCCCAGCCCGGCCGCCTCCGCCGCCTCCACCCGCCGCGCCGAGAAGATCAGCTCGGCCGCGCGCGCCGCGCCGACCCGCCGCGGCAGCAGCTGGGTACCGCCGCCGCCCGGGATCACCCCGACGGAGACCTCCGGCAGCCCCACCACCGCCGTACGGTCGGCCACGATCAGATCGCAGGACAGGGCCAGCTCGAACCCCCCGCCCAGCGCGAACCCGTGCACCGCCGCGATCGTCGGCATGGGCAGCTCCAGCACCCCGGTGTACGCCCCGCGCGCCACCGGTCGCTGCCGCAGCAGATCGGCGTCGCTGAAGGAGTTCCGCTCCTTCAGGTCCGCCCCGACGCAGAACGCCCGCTCATGGGACGAGGTGAGGACCACCACCCGCGCGTCCCGGTCGGCGGCCAGCGCCGTGCAGGCGGCGGCGAGGGAGCGGGCCATCTCCGTCGAGACGGCGTTCATGGCCTTGGGCCGGTCCAGCACCAGCTCCGCGACGAACCCGTGCCGCCGCACCAGCACGAACTCCCCGAACCGCTCCTCGCTCATGACACCCTCCGGCTCACGTGTTAACGCGGGTTAACCACTGTCGGCTCGATCATCGCAGCCGGACCCGGCCCCGGGAAAGCCCGGGGGGCCTACGCCCGTTCGAGTGACATCCCGGCCGTCTCACCCCACATCCCCCACGGGAACGCATAGCGTGCGTCCGCCACGGCACGGCGGGCGCGCGGCGGGGAGGGGAACCATGTCACCGATACGTGCACAGTCCCGTACGGACGCGGAGCCGGAGCGGCACCAGGAGCCACCGGGGCACGGCAAACCGGTCGGCGCGTCCGCCGTACGACGCGGACGGCACCGCAAGCCGCGCCCCCGCAAGGTGCTGCTCGCCACCGGCGGACTCGCCCTGGCCGCAGGCGTGCTCAGCCTGATCCGGGTGGTGCCGGACCCGGGCGTCGACGTCCCGGGCACGGCCGAGGCCGAGCCCCGCCCCGACGCGGCCGGCGCCGCCACGGATCCCGCGGCGAACACCGCCGCCACGGTCGCCGCCGCCCCCACCGCGCTGCCCTCGGCGACCTCCGTCATGGGCGGCCGCAGCCTCCCGCCGACGGCCACCCGTCCGGCCGGGGCCCGCCCCGGACCGGCAACGCGCACGGCGCCGCCCGGCAGCACCGCAGCACCGAGCACCGCCCCCACCGGACCGGCCGCCACCCACGGCCCCCCGTCGCAGCCCCCGGCGGCACCCACCGCCCGGCCACCCGCCCCGACCGCCTCCCGGCCCGCACCGACCGCCCCGGCACCCACCCACAGCACGGCGGGCCCGGCCACGGGCGGTCCGGGCGGGCTGTGCGTGCCGGTGCTCGGCCTGTGCGTGGACCGGGGTGAGGGGGTTACGACCGGCCGTCGCGGCGAGTGAGCAGCCAGGGCTCGACCACGCCGAGCCCGCGGACCGGGCGCTGCCACATCGGCTGGAGCGCGAAGCGGTACACCGGCGGCTCCTCACCCTCCTTCTCGGCGGCCGCGGCGGCCTCGGCCGCCTCCGCCTCGGAGGCGGGCGCCTCACCGGTGCGGATCAGCTCCTCCGCGAAGGCGCTGTCCATCAGCACGGCGTCCCGCGGGGCTATCGAGGTCAGCCGGGAGGCCAGGTTCACCGTCGTACCGAACACATCACCCATACGAGTGGTGACCGTGCCGAACGCCATGCCGACCCGCAGCTCCGGCATCGTCTCGTCGTTCGCGAGCGTCTCGACCAGCCGCAGCGCGATGTCCGCGGCGATCCCGGCGTCGTCCGCCGCGAACAGCACCTCGTCGCCGAGGGTCTTGATCAGCCGGCCGCCGCGCGCGGCCACCAGGTCGGCGGCGGTCGTCTCGAACGCCTCGACCAGCTCGCCGAGCTCCTCCTCCTCCATCCGGCGGGTCAGCCGGGTGAACCCCACCAGGTCGGCGAAGCCGACGGCGAGCCGCCGGTCGACCATCTCCTCGTCGTCCGCGGACTGCACGACCCGCCCGGCCGAGGCGGCGAGCTGCCGCCGCCACACGTACACCAGGAACTCCTCCAGCTCGGGCAGGAGCAGCTCGACGATCGGGTACGTCACCTCGGTGCGGGTCATCCCGGGCTCGGGCGGCTCGGTCAGGCCCTCCAGGAAGGAATCCATCTGCCACTCGGCCAACCGGGCGGTGGTCTGTCCGGTGGACCGGGCCACCTGCACCGCCATGGCCTCGCTGAGCAGCCCCGCCTCGACCAGACCGGCGAGGCGGCGCAGGGCCAGTACGTCGGCCTCGGTGAGCGCCTTGGCCTGGCCGATGTCGGCGAAGCCCATGGCCCGCCAGAAGCGTGACGCCAGCTCCATGGAGACACCGGCGCTGCGGGCCGCCTGGAACGGGGTGTAGCGGCGCTCGGCGCCCAGGATGAGCTGTTCGAGGCGCAGGGCCAGCGGATCCTCGCCGGGGTCGGCGGCGTCCGCGCCCGCGCCGGAGCCCGTGTCGTCGACGGTCACGCCTGCTGCCCTTCCGATCTGCCGCGGTCACGTTTCGACCGGCCTCAACTCTACGGCAGGTGTGCGCCAGCTCACTCCGTCGGGTTCGGCCGACGGTTCACCTCCCGGTGCCGGGTGCGCTTCCCGGTGCTGCTGCCGGCCACCCCGGGGGCTGCGCCCCCCAGGCCCCCGCATCGGGGCAGGTCCGGGGGCGTCCCCTCCGTCGCCGGCCCGCGGATCCGTCGTGGCTGGTCGCGCCCACGCGGCGGAGCCGCATATCGATACAGCCCCGCGCCCCTTGACGGGGCGCTGCGGTACCGGCGCCTTCGAAACACCGCCGCCGCTGCGCCAGTAAGCGACCCGGCCCGCACCGGCACCGGGCAGCAAAGGGCACCGTCACGCGGGCCGCAGATGGACGATGTCCCCCGCCCCCACCGGTTCCTGCACGCCGGCCTCCGTGGCGATGACAAGGCGGCCGTCCCCGTCGACCGCCACCGCCTCGCCCACGATCGAACGCTCCCCGGGCAGCTCGGCCCGCACCGTGCGCCCCAACGTGGCGCACCCCGCCGCATACGTCTCCTGCAGCCCGCTCACCGCAGGGTCACCACCGGCGCGCCGCCACCGCCCGTACCACTCCTCCAGCGACCGCAGTACCGCCCGCAGCAGTGGATCGCGGTCCGTGCCCGTCGCCCCGGCCAGCGCCAGCGACCCCGCCTGCGGCACCGGCAGTTCCCCGGCCCGCAGCGTGACGTTGATGCCGACGCCGATGACCACACCGTCCGCGCCGGCCCGCTCGGCCAGGATCCCGCCCGCTTTGCGTTCCTCGCCCCCGACCGTCACCAGCAGGTCGTTCGGCCACTTCAGCGCCGTGTCCACGCCCGCCGCCCGCGCCAGCCCCGCCGCCACGGCGACACCGGTGAGCAGCGGCAGCCAGCCCCACCGCGCCACCGGCACCTCGACGGGCCGCAGGAGCACGGAGAAGAACAGGCCCGAGCGCGGCGGTGCCGTCCAGCGGCGGTCCAGACGGCCCTTGCCCGCCGTCTGCTCCTCGGCGACCAGCACGGCCCCCTCACCGGCCTTCCCGGCGGCGGCCCGGGCCACCAGGTCGGAGTTGGTGGAGCCGGTGCGCTGCACCACGTCCACCTCGCGGTACAGGCCCCCCTCCCGGACCAGTGCGCGCCGCAGTGCCGCGGCGTTCAGGGGCGGACGGTCCAGGTCGGACCAGCGGCTGTCATCTGATGCATTGTGCGGCGTCATGCAAGTCACCCTAGGTGTGGGAAACGCCGCACTGCCGACCCACAGGCCCAGCACTACTCTACGGATGAGTAACCGTCCCCCCTTTTGAGCAGGCAGGGAGCCGTATCCCGATGTCCGAGCCGGAAGAGATCGACATTCACACGACCGCTGGCAAGCTGGCGGATCTCCAGCGCCGCATCCACGAGGCGACGCACGCCGGCTCGGAACGCGCCGTCGAAAAGCAGCACGCCAAGGGCAAGCTGACGGCCCGTGAACGGATCGAGCTGCTGCTGGACGAAGGCTCCTTCGTCGAGCTCGACGAGTTCGCCCGGCACCGGTCCACGAACTTCGGGCTGGAGAAGAACCGGCCGTACGGCGACGGCGTCGTGACCGGGTACGGGACCGTCGACGGACGCCCCGTCGCCGTGTTCTCGCAGGACTTCACCGTCTTCGGCGGGGCGCTGGGCGAGGTCTACGGACAGAAGATCGTCAAGGTCATGGACTTCGCCCTCAAGACCGGCTGCCCGGTCATCGGCATCAACGACTCCGGCGGCGCCCGCATCCAGGAAGGCGTCGCCTCCCTCGGCGCGTACGGCGAGATCTTCCGCCGCAACACCCACGCCAGCGGCGTCATCCCGCAGATCAGCCTGGTCGTCGGCCCGTGCGCCGGCGGAGCCGTGTACTCCCCGGCCATCACCGACTTCACGGTCATGGTCGACCAGACCTCGCACATGTTCATCACGGGGCCGGACGTCATCAAGACCGTCACCGGCGAGGACGTCGGCTTCGAGGAGCTGGGCGGCGCCAGGACCCACAACACGGCCTCCGGTGTGGCCCATCACATGGCCGGCGACGAGAAGGACGCCATCGAGTACGTCAAGCAGCTGCTGTCGTACCTGCCGTCCAACAACCTCTCCGAGCCCCCGGTCTTCCCCGAGGAGGCCGACCTCGCCGTCAGCGACGAGGACCGCGAGCTGGACACCGTCGTGCCCGACAGCGCGAACCAGCCGTACGACATGCACACGGTGATCGAACACGTCCTGGACGACGGCGAGTTCTTCGAGACGCAGTCCCTGTTCGCGCCGAACATCCTCACCGGGTTCGGGCGGGTCGAGGGCTTCCCGGTCGGCATCGTCGCCAACCAGCCCCTGCAGTTCGCCGGCTGCCTGGACATCGACGCGTCCGAGAAGGCCGCCCGGTTCGTGCGCACCTGCGACGCCTTCAACATCCCGGTGCTGACCTTCGTGGACGTGCCGGGCTTCCTGCCGGGCGTCGACCAGGAGCACACCGGCATCATCCGGCGCGGCGCCAAGCTGATCTACGCCTACGCGGAGGCGACGGTCCCGCTGATCACCGTCATCACCCGCAAGGCCTTCGGCGGGGCGTACGACGTGATGGGCTCCAAGCACCTGGGCGCCGACCTCAATCTGGCCTGGCCCACCGCCCAGATCGCCGTCATGGGCGCCCAGGGCGCGGTCAACATCCTGCACCGCCGCACCATCGCCGAGGCGGAGGCCGCGGGAGAAGGCGACGCCACCCGGGCCCGGCTGATCCAGGAGTACGAGGACGCCCTCCTCAACCCCTACGTGGCGGCCGAGCGCGGCTACATCGACGCGGTGATCATGCCGTCCGACACCCGCGCCCACATCGTCCGCGGCCTGCGTCAGCTGCGCACCAAGCGGGAATCCCTGCCTCCGAAGAAGCACGGCAACATCCCCCTCTAAGGAGCCGCTGTGACGATCAAAGTCGTACGGGGCAACCCGACCCCGGAGGAGCTCGCCGCCGCCCTGGCGGTGGTCCGCGCCCGCGCCGCGGCGGCAGCGGCGACGCCGCCCGGCGCCCAGGGCCCGAGGGACGCCTGGTCCGACCCGGACAGGATCGCGGCCGCCCGGCTCCCCAAGCCGGGGCCGGCGTCGTGGACGCGCACCTACTGGCCGAGCTGACGGAGGTTGCCCAGGGCGCCAATTGAGTACCGCTACTCAGGCGCCCTCCACGGCCGAGGCCGCACGCTGGTGGCATGCTGTGGTCAGACCCGGAAGACGAGCCGCCCAAGGAGCTGCGCGACGCGCAGGACATGATGCGGCGGCTCGGTCTCTTCATGGCCCTGGCCATGATCCTGGCCATGCTCGTCATCGGCCTGAGGTGAGCCGAACGGCACCCCACCTGACTAACCTGGCCGCATGACTGCCAAGCCACGCCGCCGCCTGATCCTCGCCTCCGCCTCCCCCGCCCGGCTGGGCCTGCTGAGGCAGGCCGGCCTCGCACCGGAGGTGATCGTCAGCGGCGTCGACGAGGACGCCGTCACCGCGCCCACCCCGGCGGAGCTGGCCCTCGCCCTGGCCGAGGCGAAGGCCTCGGTCGTGGCGGCGAAGCCGGAGGTGCAGGGCGCCCTGGTGATCGGCTGCGACTCGGTGCTGGAGCTGGACGGGCAGGCCCTGGGCAAGCCCGCCGACGCCGAGGAGGCGACCGCCCGCTGGAAGGCGATGCGCGGGCGGGCCGGCACCCTCCAGACGGGCCACTGCGTCTGGGACACGGCGGCCAAGCGGTACGTCTCCGCGACCGCGTCCACCGTCGTCCGTTTCGGTGAGCCCAGCGACGAGGAGATCGCGGCCTACGTGGCGTCCGGCGAGCCCCTCTACGTCGCCGGGGCCTTCACCCTGGACGGCCGTTCGGCGCCGTTCATCGAGGGCATCGACGGCGACCACGGCAATGTGATCGGCATCAGCCTGCCCCTGGTGCGCAGGCTGCTGGCCGAACTGGGCGTGGGCATCACGGAGTTGTGGTCGCCGGACGAGTGATCCGGGCGGGCGCGGAGTCCTGCGGCTCGCCGTGCCCGTCGCCCGCGTCCTGCGGCGTGTCCGTACGGGGGCCCGGTACGGGCGCCGGGCCCGTGGCCGTCGCCGCAGCCGGGGCCGGCTCGGCCTCCGCCACCGGGTCGCCGTCCTGCCCGGCGCCACCGCCGGCGGCCCCCCGCTGCGGGCCGCCGTCACGGTCGTACGTCATCAGGAGCAGTACGACGAGGCCGAGCACGGCCACCATGAACAGGAACGCCGTCCAGCCCACCAGGCCCCAGGCGAAGGCGCCCAGCAGGCCGTGGACGACCGCCACGCTGATCAGCAGGACGCGGCCGAAGCCCGCGGGGGCGCGGTCGCGTACCGCGACCAGGACGGCCACCAGCGCGCACAGCGCGAAGTAGAGCCCGAAGACGACGCCGCCGATCTTCGAGGACGTCGCCATCGTCGACGGGTCGAGGCCGCCCAGGGACATGTCCTGGCGGTCGACCACCACTCCGAGGAACCAGTTCAGCGCGGCGAAGAAGACGCCCTCCGCCAGGAGGACGACCGCCACGACCCATGCCACCGGTCTGCGCACCACCGGTCCCCACCCACTCTCAAGCCAGCTGCGTGTTACCCCAGGTACGTTCGAGCCGTCACGAACGCTACTAACGGGTAAACCCCGGGACAAGGGTTCGCGCACCAGCAAAGAATCATTGGGCCATTCGTAGGGACTCGACAAAGAAACTGAGTGGGCCGCAGCACGCTCTCACAGAGACCTTGACCACATGACAGGGCTAGGGTTTCCCGGAGGAGTCCTGCGTATCGCGGTGCGACAAGGACTTTCACGGGTCGAGCGCGCCTCGAATCACGCTCCGTGTGGGCAAGCTCACCATTGGGGACGGGTCGAAGTGCCGTGTCGGCAGTCCCTAAACTCGGCTTGTTTCAAGGAGGGAGCCTCAATCGTGCGCAAGGTGCTCATCGCCAACCGTGGCGAAATCGCTGTCCGCGTGGCCCGGGCCTGCCGGGACGCCGGGATCGCGAGCGTGGCCGTCTACGCCGACCCGGACCGGGACGCTCTGCATGTCCGCGCCGCGGATGAGGCGTTCGCCCTGGGCGGTGACACCCCGGCCACCAGCTATCTGGTCATCGACAAGATCCTGAACGCGGCGCGCGAGTCCGGCGCGGACGCCGTCCATCCGGGGTACGGATTCCTCTCGGAGAACGCCGACTTCGCGCAGGCGGTCCTGGACGCCGGTCTGATCTGGATCGGCCCGCCGCCGCAGGCCATCCGCGATCTGGGTGACAAGGTCGCCGCCCGCCACATCGCCCAGCGCGCCGGTGCCCCGCTGGTCGCCGGTACGCCCGATCCGGTGAGCGGTGCGGAGGAGGTCGTGGCCTTCGCCGAGGAGCACGGCCTGCCGATCGCGATCAAGGCCGCGTTCGGTGGCGGTGGCCGCGGTCTGAAGGTCGCCCGGACCCTGGAAGAGGTCCCGGAGCTGTACGAGTCGGCGGTCCGCGAGGCGGTCGCCGCCTTCGGCCGCGGCGAGTGCTTCGTGGAGCGCTATCTGGACCGTCCGCGGCACGTGGAGACCCAGTGCCTGGCCGACAAGCACGGCAACGTGGTCGTCGTCTCCACGCGTGACTGCTCCCTGCAGCGCCGCCACCAGAAGCTGGTCGAGGAGGCCCCGGCGCCGTTCCTCTCGGACGAGCAGGTCGCGGAGCTGTACCGCGCCTCGAAGGCCATCCTGAAGGAGGCCGGGTACGAGGGCGCGGGCACCTGCGAGTTCCTGGTCGGCCAGGACGGCACCATCTCCTTCCTGGAGGTGAACACCCGGCTCCAGGTGGAGCACCCGGTGACCGAGGAGGTCGCCGGTATCGACCTGGTGCGCGAGATGTTCCGCATCGCCGACGGCGAGGAGCTCGGCTACGACGACCCGGTGCTGCGCGGTCACTCGTTCGAGTTCCGCATCAACGGCGAGGACCCGGGCCGCAACTTCCTCCCGGCCCCCGGCACGGTCACCCGGTTCGACGCGCCGTCCGGCCCCGGTGTCCGCCTGGACGCGGGCGTGGAGTCCGGCAGCGTGATCGGCCCCGCCTGGGACTCCCTGCTCGCCAAGCTGATCGTCACCGGCCGCACCCGCAAGGAGGCCCTGGAGCGGGCCGCGCGCGCCCTGGACGAGTTCCAGGTCGAGGGCATGGCCACCGCGATCCCCTTCCACCGCGCGGTGGTGCGGGACCCGGCGTTCGCCCCCGAGCTGACCGGCTCCGCCGACCCGTTCACGGTCCACACGCGCTGGATCGAGACCGAGTTCGTCAACGAGATCAAGCCCTTCGCCGCCCCCGCCGACGTGGAGGCGGAGGAGGAGGTCGGCCGCGAGACCGTCGTCGTCGAGGTCGGCGGCAAGCGCCTTGAGGTCTCCCTGCCGTCGTCCCTGGGCATGTCCCTGGCCCGTACCGGCCTCGCGGCCGGCGCCAAGCCGAAGCGCCGCGCCGCCAAGAAGTCGGGCCCCGTCGCCTCCGGCGACACCCTCGCCTCACCGATGCAGGGCACGATCGTCAAGGTCGCGGTCGAGGAGGGCCAGGAGGTCAAGGAGGGCGACCTGGTCGTCGTCCTGGAGGCCATGAAGATGGAACAGCCCCTGAACGCCCACAAGGCGGGCACGGTCCAGAGCCTGAACGCCGAGGTCGGCGCCTCCATCACGTCCGGCGCGGCGATCTGCGAGATCAAGGACTGACGCCGGTTTCCGAGAGACGCCCGGCGGGCCAACCTCGGTTGGCCCGCCGGGCGTTCCCTTGTCGGCGAGGCGAGCTGCGACTCCCCAGGGGCGCGGGGCTGTGCCCCCTGTGCGGCTCCGCCGCGTGGGCGCGAGCAACCACAACGAACCCGCACCCGCCGACGGACCACAACCCCTACGGCGAGCAGGCGCCTTCAGCGCCGCCGCAAATCAGCGACACGCCCCCGCTCAGCCCCCGCAGGCTCCCCGTACCCCGCCCCCGAGCGGAGCGTCACCCCCCTGCGCGGCCCCGGCAGCGGAGCGCGACGCGCCGGGGCCTGCTCACCCCCCGGAGGGCCGCTCGCCCCGGCCACGGCGATCTGCACCCCCTGGTCGGCGAGAGCCTGCAACTCCATGCCGGCCCGGTCGTCGTTGGCGGGCGGCTCGTCGGTGACCAGGCGCGTGATGACATCGGTCGGCACGGTCTGGAACATCGTGTCCGTACCGAGCTTGGTGTGGTCGGCGAGGACCACGACCTCCGCGGCGGCCTGCACCAGCGCCCGGTCGACGGACGCCGAGAGCATGTTGGACGTGGACAGGCCGCGCTCGGCGGTGAGCCCGCTCCCGGAGAGGAAGGCCTTCGACACGCGCAGCCCCTGCAGGGACTGCTCGGCGCCGGAGCCGACCAGGGCGTAGTTGGAGCCGCGCAGGGTGCCGCCGGTCATCACGACCTCCACCCGGTTGGCATGGGCCAACGCCTGGGCCACCAGGAGGGAGTTGGTGACGACCGTCAGGCCGGGCACCCGCGCGAGCCGGCGGGCCAGCTCCTGCGTGGTGGTACCCGCGCCGACCACGATGGCCTCGCCTTCTTCGACGAGGCCCGCCGCGAGGTCGGCGATGGCGGTCTTCTCGGCGGTCGCGAGATGGGACTTCTGCGGGAAGCCGGATTCTCGCGTGAACCCGCCCGGCAGTACCGCACCGCCGTGCCGGCGGTCGAGGAGTCCTTCGGCCTCCAGTGCCCGCACGTCCCGCCGTACGGTCACTTCGGAGGTCTGGACGACGCGGGCGAGCTCACGGAGCGACACGGCACCGTTCGCTCGCACCATTTCGAGGATCAATTGGCGACGTTCAGCAGCGAACACGAAACTGACAGTAACCCCAGCGACCGTCTGCTTTCAGCAGTTTGCGCCGAATAACAGAAGTTGTTCGTACGACAGGGGCGGAAGTGGTATAGGACCTATCCGCCCCGACTATGCCGTACGCACACGCGGCAACTCCCCGTGACCAGCGGGAAGCCGGAACCGGCCGTCAGACGTCCGCGCCCGCCTTGCGGGTGTGCAGCTGCCGGGCCACCTCGGCGATCGACCCCGAAAGGGAGGGGTACACCGTGAACGCGTTCGCGATCTGTTCGACCGTCAGATTGTTGTCGACGGCGATCGAGATGGGGTGGATCAGTTCCGAGGCGCGGGGCGCGACGACCACACCGCCGACGACGATGCCCGTACCCGGCCGGCAGAAGATCTTCACGAAGCCGTCCCGGATGCCCTGCATCTTGGCGCGGGGGTTGCGCAGCAGGGGCAGCTTGACGACCCGGGCGTCGATCTTGCCCGCGTCCACGTCCGCCTGCGTGTAGCCGACCGTCGCGATCTCGGGGTCGGTGAAGACGTTGGAGGAGACCGTCTTCAGGTTCAGCGGGGTCACCGCGTCGCCGAGGAAGTGGTACATGGCGATACGTCCCTGCATGGCGGCGACGGACGCGAGGGCGAAGATCCCGGTCACGTCACCGGCCGCGTAGACGCCGGGAGCGGTCGTACGCGACACCTTGTCGGTCCAGATGTGCCCCGACTCGCGCAGCTTCACGCCGGCCTCCTCCAGGCCCAGCCCCGCGCTGTTCGGGATGGCGCCGACGGCCATCAGACAGTGGGTGCCGCTGATGACGCGCCCGTCGGCCAGCGTCACCTCGACCCGGTCGCCGACGCGCTTGGCGGACTGCGCGCGGGAGCGGGCCATGACGTTCATGCCGCGGCGCCGGAAGACGTCCTCCAGCACGGCGGCGGCGTCCGGGTCCTCACCGGGCAGCACGCGGTCCCGGGACGACACGAGCGTGACCTTCGACCCCAGGGCCTGATAGGCGCCGGCGAACTCGGCACCGGTGACACCGGATCCGACCACGATCAGCTCTTCCGGCAGCTCGGTGAGGTCGTAGACCTGGGTCCAGTTGAGGATGCGCTCGCCGTCGGGCTGGGCGTCGGGCAGCTCGCGCGGGTGACCGCCGGTGGCGATGAGGACGGCGTCGGCGGTGAGGGTCTCCTCGGTGCCGTCGGCGGCGGTGACGACGACCTTCCGGGACCCGTCGAGGGCCTGCATGCCCTCCAGCCGGCCGCGGCCGCGCATGACCCGGGCGCCGGCGCGCGTGACGGAGGCGGTGATGTCGTGGGACTGGGCGAGGGCCAGCCGCTTCACCCGGCGGTTGACCTTCCCCAGGTCCACCCCGACCACCCGGGCCGCCTGCTCCAGCGGCGGGGTGTCGTCGGCGACGATGATCCCCAGCTCTTCGTACGACGAATCGAAGGTGGTCATCACCTCGGCCGTAGCGATGAGCGTCTTCGACGGCACGCAGTCGGTCAGCACCGACGCTCCGCCCAGACCGTCGCAGTCGACGACGGTCACCTCCGCACCGAGCTGGGCGGCCACCAGGGCCGCTTCATATCCGCCGGGTCCGCCACCGATGATCACGATCCGAGTCACGTACTCCATTGTCCCGCACCCTTCAAGGTGCTACTGCCCCGGGGCGCACGGAAGCCTCGGCTGGGACACGAGTGACCCGAGTTCCCCTGCCGTACCCTCTCTGCATGTCGCTCTATGCCGCCTACGCCGGCAACCTCGACGCGGGCCTGATGTCCTTCCGCGCCCCGCACTCCCCGCTGCGCGCCACGGGCTGGCTGAACGGCTGGCGGCTGACGTTCGGCGGCGAGCAGCTGGGCTTCGAGGGGGCGCTGGCGACGATCGTCGAGGATCCGCTGGCACAGGTCTTCGTCGGCCTGTACGACATCGCACCCATGGACGAGGAGTCCCTCGACCGGTGGGAGGGCGTGGAAGACGACCTCTACCGCCGGGTCCGGGTGCGCGTGCACACCCTCGACGGCGAGGAGACGGCGTGGACGTACGTCCTCAACGGCTACGAGGGCGGTCTGCCCTCGGCGCGCTACCTGGGCGAGATCGCCGACGCGGCGGAGTCGGCGGGGGCGCCCCACGATTATGTGATGGAGCTGCGGAAACGCCCCTGCTGAGCGGCCGCGCTCGTAGAATTGGGGTTCCGACGCACCAACGGGAGAGCTCATGGCCCCCACGAGGACCTACGACATCTACTACACGGTCCAGGCCGCGGCGGCCCGCGACCGGCTCGACGAGCCGCAGCGCAACGCCTTCGACAAGGGCATGGCCATGCTGGCCCGCGACCCCTTCCTCCCGGTGTCCCGGCCCATAAGCTCCACCGGCGACGACCGCACGATCCGGCTCACCCAGAACATCCTGGTCGAGTACACGGTGAGCCGTGGCCGTCTGCTGATCTTCATCGTCGAGGTCTTCAACGACAAGGACGTCCTCATCACCGACGTCTGAGCGCGGCCGCCGGCCCGCTTCGTCGGAAACGACAAGACAACGATCCCGATCCCGTGACGTCTGTCATCTACGCGCGTAGGCGAAGACGAGCTACCCTCGTCGGCGTGAACGCATCTCTTCTTCCGGACGACATCCAGGGCGACCCGTACGCCGCCGCCGACGCCGCCGCCGCGCGCCTGCGCGCACTCACCGGCGCCGAGACCCACGACGTCGCCCTCGTGATGGGCTCCGGCTGGGCTCCGGCCGTCGACGCCCTGGGCGCCCCCGACGCCGAGTTCCAGGTCACCGAGCTGCCCGGCTTCCCGCCGCCGGCCGTCGAGGGGCACGGCGGCAAGATCCGCTCGTACTCCTTCGGTGACAAGCGCGCCCTGGTCTTCCTGGGCCGCACGCACTACTACGAGGGCCGTGGCGTCGCCGCCGTCGCCCACGGCGTCCGTACCGCGGTGGCCGCCGGCTGCAAGACGATCGTCCTGACCAACGGCTGCGGCGGCCTGCGCGAGGGCATGCGCCCCGGCCAGCCGGTCCTGATCAGCGACCACATCAACCTGACCGCGACGTCCCCGATCGTCGGCGCCAACTTCGTCGACCTGACCGACCTGTACTCCCCCCGTCTGCGCGCCCTGTGCAAGGAGATCGACCCCACCCTGGAGGAGGGCGTCTACGCGCAGTTCCCCGGCCCGCACTACGAGACCCCGGCCGAGATCCGCATGGCCCGCGTCATCGGCGCGGACCTGGTCGGCATGTCCACGGTCCTGGAGGCCATCGCCGCACGCGAGGCGGGCGCCGAGGTGCTGGGCATCTCCCTGGTCACCAACCTGGCGGCCGGCATGACCGGCGAGCCCCTCAACCACGAGGAGGTCCTCCAGGCGGGCCGCGACTCGGCCGCACGGATGGGCCAGCTGCTGGGCCAGGTGCTGGGCAAGCTGTAAACGGGGGCCGGGGGCGGAGCCCCAGTGGACCAGGCAAACACGGAGAGGTTGATCCCAAGGTGCACGACGATCTCATCAGCAGGGCCAAGACCTGGCTCGCCGAGGACCCGGACCAGGAGACCCGCGACGAACTGGCCAAGCTGATCGACGCCGGTGACGTCACGGAACTGTCGGCCCGCTTCAGCGGCACGCTGCAATTCGGCACCGCCGGACTGCGGGGCGAACTGGGCGCCGGCCCGATGCGCATGAACCGGTCGGTCGTCATCCGCGCCGCGGCGGGCCTCGCCGCGTACCTGAAGAACAAGGGCCAGACCGACGGAGTCGTCGTCATCGGCTACGACGCCCGCCACAAGTCCGCCGACTTCGCCCGGGACACCGCCGCCGTCATGACCGGCGCCGGCCTGCGCGCGGCCGTACTCCCCCGCCCCCTGCCCACCCCCGTCCTGGCCTTCGCCATAAGGCACCTCGGCGCGGTCGCGGGCGTCGAGGTGACCGCCAGCCACAACCCGCCCCGGGACAACGGCTACAAGGTCTACCTCGGCGACGGCTCCCAGATCGTGCCGCCGGCCGACGCGGAGATCGCCGCGGAGATCGACGCGATCGCGAGCCTGAACGACGTACCCCGTCCGGAGTCCGGCTGGGAGACCCTCGACGACGCGGTCCTGGAGGCCTACCTGGCCCGCACGGACGCCGTGCTGTCCCCCGCCTCCCCCCGCACGGCCCGCACGGTCTACACGGCCATGCACGGCGTCGGCAAGGACGTCCTGCTCGCCGCGTTCGGCCGCGCCGGCTTCCCCGAGCCGGTGCTGGTCGCCGAGCAGGCCGAGCCGGACCCCGACTTCCCGACGGTGGCGTTCCCCAACCCGGAGGAGCCGGGCGCGATGGACCTCGCCTTCGCCCAGGCCCGCGCGAGCGACCCGGACCTGGTCATCGCCAACGACCCCGACGCCGACCGCTGCGCCGTGGCCGTCAAGGACGGCGCCGACTGGCGGATGCTGCGCGGCGACGAGGTCGGCGCGCTCCTCGCCGCCCACCTGGTCCGGCGCGGAGCGCGCGGCACCTTCGCCGAGTCGATCGTCTCCTCCTCCCTCCTCGGCCGCATCGCCGAGAAGGCGGGGTTGCCCTACGAGGAGACGCTGACCGGCTTCAAGTGGATCGCCCGCGTGGACGGCCTGCGCTACGGCTACGAGGAGGCCCTCGGCTACTGCGTGGACCCCGAGGGCGTGCGCGACAAGGACGGCATCACGGCGGCCCTGCTGATCACCGAGCTGGCCTCGCAGCTGAAGTCGGAGAACCGCACCCTCCTCGACCTCCTGGACGACCTCGCCGTGGAGCACGGCCTGCACGCCACCGACCAGCTCTCGGTCCGGGTCCAGGACCTCTCGCTCATCGCCGACGCGATGCGCCGCCTGCGCGAGCAGCCGCCGACCGAGCTGGCCGGCCTGCCCATCACCCGGGCCGAGGACCTGACCCGGGGCACGGACAGGCTGCCCCCGACGGACGGCCTGCGCTACACCCTCGACGGCGCCCGGGTGATCGTCCGCCCGAGCGGCACCGAGCCGAAGCTGAAGTGCTACCTGGAGGTCGTCGTACCGGTCGCCACGCACACCGGCCTCCCGGCCGCCCGGGCCCGCGCGGCGGAACTCCTGACCACGATCAAGCGCGACCTGTCGGCGGCCGCCGGCATCTGAGCCGCCCCACACCGACACCGATGGGGTGCCCCCGACCCGGGGCACCCCATTTCGCGATCCTCCCGACCCCCCCGAAGTGACCGCCGGCCACTCGGCGGCACCAGCCCCTCGGGTCGGCCGCGCCCCCGGACCGGGCGCAGGCAGTAATGGGCAGCTTTGGGCCACTCACCAAGCCCTCCACACAGCCACGCCCCTGCCTCGCTTCCCCCACCCCGCCCACATCTACCAATCACGGCTCCCGCCACCGACGCGCGCCGCCCCTCCCCACCCCCAACCCGCCGCAAGCCGCCGAACTCACCCGGCGTGCTGGCGACCCGCGACCGCGCACCCCACCACCGACCGCAAGCCGCCACACCCACCCGGCGTGCATGCGAGACCCGACCGCGCCCCCTGCCCATGGGCCACTCACCGCTCGCCCTCGCCGCTCCCGACCCACCGGCCGCAAGCCGCCACACCCACCCGGCGTGCTGGCGACCCGCGACCGCGCCCCCCACCACCGGCCGGACGCCGCCAAGCCCACCCGGCGTGCATGCGACCCGCGACCGCGCCCCCTGCCCACGGCGGCTTCGCTGCCCGCCGAAGGGCCCGGTGCCGGGCTGGGCCGCTGCCTTCGCGGCCGCTCGCTCGCTTCTTCCCCGTGCTGGAGCGGGGCGAGTCAAGGGTGGCCCGGAGGGCCATCGCCGAAGGCGACGCGGGAGTGGAGCGCAGCGGAACGGGAGCGCCCTTTACTCGCCTCGCGGAAGCACGACACTGACACAGAAGCGGGCGGCCCAACGGCAACTATCCGGCACCCTCGGGCAAAACACCTCAACCTCAGCCCAACCCGTACCTCAGCCCACCCCGACAACCTCACCCCAACCCGCCCAGCCGCGAACCCCTCAGCCCATGGCCAGCAGAATCGCCAGCAGGACCGCCCCCGCCACCGCCGGTGCGACCACCTCGTACGCCCACCGCACGGTGACCTCTCCGCGCGCGGACTCCGCCTCGCCCCGCCGGTCCAGGAGTTCCCGCAGCTCATCCATGACCTGGTCGGTCTCCGCGCGGGTCGGTCCGGTCGCCGCAGCGCCGCGCCCCGCGCCGCCGAAGGCGCCCAGGCCGCCGAGTCCCCGGCTCGCCGGCCCCTCGCCGCGCGCTCCCTCCGCCGCCGCCCGCGCCTTGCGCGCCTCCGCCTTCTTGCGGGCCCGCAGCGAGACGGGGATGGACCACAGCTGGTACTTGGTGCCGGACTTGGCGACGACCTCGTTGGAGTAGCCGGAGCGCAGCGAGGCGACCTCGCCCCAGGGCAGGCTGATCACCCGGAACGGGTTGCGGATCCGCAGCCGGTCCTCGCCCGCGAAGACCGCCGGGCGGAGCGTGAAGGCGATCACCAGCGGCACCGCCAGGATCATTCCGGCGAGCGCCAGCCACGGGGTGCGGCCGTGGCCCTGGAACAGCGCGTCGAAGCCGAGCCAGCCGACGACGAGGAGCAGCAGCACGCCGCCCACGAGCGCCATGGGCGAGCGGTAGATCCGGTCCTGCTGGGTGGGCACCGGAGGCTGTGACGCGGGTGACTGGTGGTCCGGGGTCGTCATGGTCCCGATTGTGCATGACATCGCCGCGGGTGCCTCCACGCGGTCCGGCACCGGCGCTCATCCGTGATCTTCGGGCAGAGGATGAGCGCCGATCGCACCCCGGGGCTATACATCCGCTACGCGCGTAGATATGCTCGTCTGGTGACCATGCCCACTACCGCACCCACAGCTCACGCTCTCTCGGATGTCACCGCGTCCGACAGCACGCTGCGCCGCTTCCTGCACGGGCTGCCCGGCGTCGACGCGGTCGGCCTGGAGGCGCGCGCCGCATCTCTCGGCACCCGTTCCATCAAGACCACCGCGAAGGCCTACGCCATCGACCTCGCCATCTCGATGGTGGACCTGACGACGCTGGAAGGCGCGGACACCCCGGGCAAGGTCCGGGCGCTCGGCGCCAAGGCCGTCCACCCCGACCCGACGGACCGTACGGCGCCGACCACGGCCGCGGTCTGCGTCTACCCCGACATGGTGGCCGTCGCCAAGGAGGCCGTGGCCGGCTCCGGCGTGAAGGTCGCCTCGGTCGCCACCGCCTTCCCGGCCGGCCGCGCCGCCCTCGACGTCAAGCTGGCCGACGTCCGTGACGCCGTCGCCGCGGGCGCCGACGAGATCGACATGGTCATCGACCGGGGCGCGTTCCTGGCCGGCAAGTACCTGAAGGTGTACGACGAGATCGTCGCCGTGAAGGAGGCCTGCGGCGACAGCGCCCGTCTGAAGGTCATCTTCGAGACCGGGGAGCTGTCGACGTACGACAACATCCGCCGGGCGTCCTGGCTGGGCATGCTCGCCGGTGCCGACTTCATCAAGACCTCGACCGGCAAGGTGGCGGTGAACGCCACCCCCGCCAACACGCTCCTCATGCTGGAGGCCGTACGGGACTTCCGCGCCCAGACCGGCGTCCAGGTGGGCGTGAAGCCCGCCGGCGGCATCCGCACCTCCAAGGACGCCATCAAGTTCCTCGTCCTCGTCAACGAGACCGCGGGTGAGGACTGGCTGGACAACCACTGGTTCCGCTTCGGCGCCTCCTCGCTGCTGAACGACCTGCTGATGCAGCGTCAGAAGCTGGCCACCGGCCGCTACTCCGGCCCCGACTACGTGACGGTGGACTGATCCCCATGGCATCCGCATTCGAGTACGCACCCGCGCCCGAGTCCCGCTCGGTCGTCGACATCGCCCCCTCCTACGGCCTGTTCATCGACGGCGAGTTCACGGACGCGGCCGACGGCAAGGTCTTCAAGACGGTCTCGCCCAGCACCGAAGAAGTGCTGTCCGAGGTCGCGCAGGCGGGCGAGGCGGACGTCGACCGCGCGGTGAAGGCCGCCCGCAAGGCGTTCGAGAAGTGGTCGGCGCTGCCCGGCTCCGAGCGCGCCAAGTACCTGTTCCGCATCGCCCGGATCATCCAGGAGCGCAGCCGCGAGCTGGCCGTCCTGGAGACGCTGGACAACGGCAAGCCGATCAAGGAGACGAGGGACGCCGACCTCCCCCTGGTGGCGGCCCACTTCTTCTACTACGCGGGCTGGGCCGACAAGCTGGACCACGCGGGCTTCGGGGCGAACCCGCGGCCGCTGGGCGTGGCCGGCCAGGTCATCCCCTGGAACTTCCCGCTGCTGATGCTGGCGTGGAAGATCGCCCCGGCGCTGGCGACCGGCAACACGGTCGTGCTGAAGCCCGCCGAGACGACCCCCCTCTCCGCCCTGTTCTTCGCCGACATCTGCCGCCAGGCCGGCCTGCCCAAGGGTGTCGTCAACATCCTCCCGGGCTACGGCGACGCGGGCGCCGCACTCGTCGCGCACCCGGACGTGAACAAGGTGGCCTTCACCGGCTCCACGGCCGTGGGCAAGGAGATCGCGCGGACCGTCGCGGGCACCCGCAAGAAGCTCACCCTCGAACTGGGCGGCAAGGGCGCCAACATCGTCTTCGACGACGCCCCGATCGACCAGGCGGTGGAAGGGATCGTCACCGGGATCTTCTTCAACCAGGGCCAGGTCTGCTGCGCGGGCAGCCGCCTGCTGGTCCAGGAGTCGATCCAGGACGAGCTGCTGGAGTCCCTGAAGCGCAGGCTCTCCACCCTCCGCCTCGGCGACCCGCTGGACAAGAACACCGACATCGGCGCGATCAACTCCGCCGAGCAGCTGGCCCGGATCACCGCGCTGGCCGAGCGGGGCGAGGCGGAGGGCGCCGAGCGCTGGTCGCCGGCCTGCGAACTGCCGGGCTCCGGGTACTGGTTCGCCCCGACGCTCTTCACGAACGTCACCCAGGCGCACACCATCGCCCGTGACGAGATCTTCGGCCCGGTGCTGTCGGTCCTGACCTTCCGCACGCCGGACGAGGCGGTCGCCAAGGCGAACAACACGCAGTACGGCCTGTCGGCGGGCATCTGGACCGAGAAGGGCTCCCGCATCCTGGCGGTGGCGAGCAAGCTCCGCGCGGGCGTGATCTGGTCCAACACGTTCAACAAGTTCGACCCGACCTCGCCGTTCGGCGGCTACAAGGAGTCGGGCTTCGGCCGCGAGGGCGGCCGCCACGGCCTGGAGGCGTACCTCGATGTCTGATGCACGACTGTCGGTGTTCAAGACCTACAAGCTGTACGTCGGCGGGAAGTTCCCGCGTTCCGAGAGCGGCCGGGTGTACGAGGTGAGCGACTCGAAGGGCAACTGGCTGGCGAACGCACCCCTGTCCTCCCGCAAGGACGCCCGGGACGCGGTCGTGGCCGCGCGCAAGGCGTTCGGCGGCTGGTCCGGCGCGACCGCGTACAACCGCGGCCAGGTCCTCTACCGCGTCGCGGAGATGCTGGAGGGCCGCCGGGAGCAGTTCGTGCGCGAGGTCGCGGACGCGGAGGGCCTGTCGAAGTCGAAGGCGGCCGCGGTCGTGGACGCGGCGATCGACCGCTGGGTCTGGTACGCGGGCTGGACCGACAAGATCGCCCAGGTGATCGGCGGCGCCAACCCGGTCGCGGGCCCGTACTTCAACCTCTCCTCGCCCGAGCCGACCGGCGTGGTCGTCGTCCTGGCCCCGCAGGAGTCGTCGTTCCTGGGCCTGGTGTCGGTCGTGGCCCCGGTGATCGCCACCGGCAACACGGCGGTCGTGGTGGCGAGCGAGAAGTCCCCCCTGCCGGCACTCTCCCTGGCCGAGGTGCTGGCCACCTCCGACGTGCCGGGCGGCGTGGTCAACGTCCTGTCCGGCCGTACGGCGGAGATCGCGGCGCCGCTGGCCGCGCACCAGGACGTCAACGCGATCGACCTCGCGGGCGCCGACGAGGAGCTGGCGAAGGAGCTGGAGATCGCGGCGGCGGACAACCTGAAGCGCGTGCTGCGTCCACAGGCTGTGGATTACTTCGAGACGCCGGGCACCGACCGGATGACGGCGTTCCTGGAGACCAAGACGGTCTGGCACCCGACGGGCTCACTGGGCGCCTCCGGCTCGTCGTACTGAGTCGCGTCCGGGCCCCACGGCCGAGAGCCGCGTCTTCCCTCCGTCCGGGGAAGGCGCGGCTCTCTTCGTGGGCGCCGGCCGGCTCAGGCCGCGCCGCCGCCCAGCAGTCCGCCGACCGTCCGCTCCACCGTCGGTACGATGCCGACCGTCCCGGTCTCGACGAGCGGGCCGGTGTAGCCGGAGACGTCGCCGTCGTCCGCGGGGCCGGCCGCGATGCTGCCGACCGGGGTGTACTGGAGGGCCTGGAAGGGCACGGTGGCGTACTGCAGTCCGCTGGTCGCGCCCTGCACGGCGGCCTGCGGGGCGGTCGTACCGAAGGAGGCGGCGGGCCGCCAGGGCACGTCCGCGAGGCGAGCGGCGTCCGTGCCCGCGGACGCCGTCACCGCACCCGCACCCAGCGCCGCCGAGGCGGTCGCGAGGACGAACAGGGCCCGCTTCGCGGTGTGGTTGAGGGGGAACGCGTGTCGTGCCATCCAGGGGCCACCTTCGGTTGCGTGGTGTAGCAGGTTCGACACGAAGAGTAGTTGAGGTGGGAGTCACGCTCAAAAGCCGACCCGCGGGGTCGGCAGGCGGCTCCCCATGCGTCAAACTGGTGTTCCGTGAGCCTTCATCTCCCGTCCCCCGCCCGTGTCGTCCTGCTGTGCGGCCCCTCGGGCTCGGGCAAGTCCCTCGTCGCCGCCCGCTCCGGGCTTCCCGTCCTGCGCCTGGACGACTTCTACAAGGAGGGCGACGACCCGACCCTGCCCTTGGTGGAGGGGAGTTCGGACATCGACTGGGACCACCCCGAGTCGTGGGACGCGGACGTCGCCGTCGAGGCCATCACCCGGCTGTGCGCCACCGGGTCGACGCCGGTACCGGTGTACGACATCGCGCTGAGCGCCCGGACCGGCGAGGAGACCCTGCGCATCGGCCGTACCCCGCTGTTCATCGCGGAGGGCATCTTCGCCGCGGAGATCGTCGGGCGCTGCCGTGAGCTGGGGGTGCTGGCGGACGCGCTGTGTCTGACCCGCGGTCCCGTCACCACCTTCCGCCGCCGTTTCCTGCGCGACCTGAAGGAGGGGCGCAAGTCGGTGCCGTTCCTGCTGCGCCGGGGCTGGCGGCTGATGCGCGCGGAGCGGTCGATCGTCGCCCGCCAGGTGTCTCTGGGCGCGCACCCCTGCGACCGGGACGAGGCCCTCGGCCGGCTCGCGGCGGCGGCAGCGGGGCGGCAGGTGCGCCGGCAGACGGTGGCCTGACCGGCGCACGCAACGCGAAACGGGACTGGTCGGACCCCCCGGCCCACCAGTCCCGTTCCTCTTGCTCCCCCGTGCCCCCTCCCCCGGTGGTCCCCCGTGTTCCCCCCTCAGGTCACCCCCCAGTGACCCCTGACCTTCAGGCGACGAGTTCGCCGAAGGCGTCCTCCTGGTCACGGCCGAAGCTGAGGACCTCGTCCTCGCGCAGCCGGCGGAGCGACCGCCAGATGCTGGACTTCACCGTGCCCACACTGATGTCGAGGATCTCCGCGATCTCCGGGTCCGTGCGGCCCTCGTAGTAACGCAGGACCAGCATGGTGCGCTGGAGCTCGGGCAGCCGGGCCAGCGCCTGCCACAGAACCGCGCGCAGCTCGGTGCCGCGCATCGCGTCCGTGTCGGAGGCCGTCTCCGGCAGTTCCTCGGTCGGGTACTCGTTGAGCTTGCGGCGCCGCCAGGCGCTGATGTGCAGGTTGGTCATGGTGCGGCGGAGATAACCGCCGACCGCCGCCTTGTCGCTGATCCGGTCCCACGCCTTGTACGTCGAGAACAGCGCGCTCTGCAGCAGGTCCTCGGCCTCGAAGCGGTCGCCGGTCAGGTGGTAGGCGGTGGCGTACAGGGAGGCGCGGCGTTCCTGTACGTAGGCGGTGAACTCCGCCTCCGTCAGCGAGTGACGCTGCTCCCCCGAGTCCTCCCTGTACGCGGTTCCCCCGTGCGTTTCCCCCGTGTGCGCGTCAACCACCGACATGTATGCCGGGTGCTGACGCCCGGTGCCGCGAGCGCACCCCCGCCCGCTCACGGCACCGGACTTCTCAGAACCGGACCGGTGCACGTCGTGCAGTCGCGTGATTACGGCGCTGGTGCTGATGCTGTGCAGCGTGTTCATCTCGCGCTCCCCGTCGTGGACTTGCGGTGATTCGGCCTTGCCCGGGCCGGTTGGCTCCCCCGTCGGCCCGTGCCCAAAAGACTGCCGGGGTGACTTCATCGCCGTGTCCGCCGACTGTCACAGACCTGTCACAGGGGTCCGGCCCAGGTCCGTCACAGGAAGTGCACACTGCGTGGCGGTGGGAAGGGCCTGGTGCGCGCAGGTCGTACGACACCCGGTCCATGGGCCAGAATGAGCCCGTGCCTTCCCTGTTGCTGATCGAGGACGACGACGCCATCCGTACGGCCCTGGAGCTCTCCCTGACGCGCCAGGGACACCGGGTGGCCACCGCTGCCAGCGGTGAGGACGGTCTGAAGCTGCTGCGCGAGCAGCGGCCCGACCTGATCGTGCTGGACGTGATGCTGCCCGGCATCGACGGCTTCGAGGTGTGCCGGCGCATCCGGCGCACCGACCAGCTGCCGATCATCCTGCTGACCGCGCGCAGCGACGACATCGACGTCGTGGTCGGGCTGGAGTCCGGTGCCGACGACTATGTCGTCAAGCCGGTCCAGGGCCGGGTGCTGGACGCCCGGATCCGGGCCGTGCTGCGGCGCGGGGAGCGGGAGTCCAGCGATTCGGCGACCTTCGGCAGCCTGGTCATCGACCGCTCGGCGATGACCGTGACGAAGAACGGCGAGGACCTGCAGCTGACCCCGACCGAGCTCAGGCTGCTGCTGGAGCTGAGCCGGCGGCCCGGTCAGGCGCTGTCCCGGCAGCAGCTGCTGCGGCTGGTGTGGGAGCACGACTACCTCGGTGACTCGCGGCTCGTGGACGCCTGTGTGCAGCGGCTGCGCGCGAAGGTCGAGGACGTGCCGTCGTCCCCGACCCTGATCCGTACCGTCCGTGGTGTCGGCTACCGCCTGGACACGCCTCAGTGACCGATACGCAAGAGGGGCTGCGCGGCTGGTCCGCGCGGCGCAGGGGAAGTCTGTCGCGGCTCAGGTTCACCAGCCTCAGGCTGCGCCTGGTCGTGGTGTTCGCACTGGTCGCGCTCACCGCGGCGGTGTCCGCCTCCGGCATCGCCTACTGGCTGAACCGGGAGGCGGTGCTCACCCGTGCCCAGGACGCGGTGCTGCGCGACTTCCGGCAGGAGATGCAGAACCGCGCGGGCGCGCTGCCGGAGCACCCCACGCAGGACCAGCTCCAGCGCGCGGCGGGCCAGATGGCGGCGAGCAGCCAGCACTTCAGCGTGCTCCTGGTGGCCCAGGACGCCGGCGGCAAGACGGTGTACGGCAATTCGGGCGGCATCAACGGCTTCGCGCTGGAGGACGTACCGAAGTCGCTGCGCACGGCCGTGGCCAAGCGGCAGAAGGTGACCGACGCCAACAGGGAGCCGTACCACCTGTACTGGCAGCGGGTCGTGGACCACGGCACGCCCTATCTGGTGGCCGGCACCCGCGTCATAGGCGGCGGTCCGACCGGCTACATGGCGAAGTCCCTGGAGCCGGAGGCCAAGGACCTCGACTCGCTGGCCTGGTCGCTGGGCATCGCCACCGGGCTCGCGCTGATCGGTGCGGCACTGCTCGCGCAGGCCGCCGCCACGACCGTACTGAAGCCGGTGCACCGGCTCGGCGTTGCCGCCCGGCGGCTCGGCGAGGGCAAGCTGGACACGCGGCTGCGGGTGTCCGGCACGGACGAACTCGCGGACCTGTCCCGGACCTTCAACAACGCGGCCGAGGCCCTGGAGCAGCGGGTCGCGGAGATGGCCGCGCGGGACGAGGCCTCGCGGCGCTTCGTGGCCGACATGAGCCATGAGCTGCGGACGCCGCTGACCGCCATCACCGCCGTGACGGAGGTGCTGGAGGAGGAGCTGGAGTTCGAGTCCGGGAGCATCGACCCGATGATCGAGCCGGCGGTACGGCTCGTGGTCAGTGAGACCCGCCGGCTGAACGACCTGGTCGAGAACCTGATGGAGGTCACCCGCTTCGACGCGGGCACCGCCCGGCTGGTGCTGGACGACGTCGACGTCGCCGACCAGATCACCGCCTGCATCGACGCCCGGGCCTGGCTGGACGCGGTCGAGCTGGACGCCGAACGCGGCATCCACGCCCGCCTCGATCCGCGCCGGCTGGACGTCATCCTCGCCAACCTGGTCGGCAACGCGCTCAAGCACGGCGGATCGCCGGTGCGGGTGTCGGTGCGGGAGTCGGACGACTCGATGGTGATCCAGGTCCGCGACCACGGCCCCGGCATCCCCGAGGAGGTCCTGCCGCACGTCTTCGACCGCTTCTACAAGGCGAGCGCCTCCCGGCCCCGCTCCGAGGGCAGCGGTCTGGGCCTGTCCATCGCCATGGAGAACGCCCATATCCACGGCGGCGAGATCACGGCCGCCAACTCGCCCGAGGGCGGCGCGGTGTTCACCCTCACGCTGCCACGGGACGCCTCCCGGCTGACGGAGGAGGCGGACGGGGACCCGCAGAACGACAAGCAGGAAACGCACGACGGTTCAGGAAAGGAGGGGTCATGAGCGCGCGGACCGTGAGACGACGCCGGACCGTGAGACGACGCCTGCTGGCGCTGCCCCTCCTGGGCCTGCTGTTCACCGGGTGCGGCATCCGGCCCACCCAGGTGCCGACCGACTTCGGCGCGGCGCCCTCCCGGGTGCCGTGCTCGCTGGCCGGGCCGAACCCGGCCGCGCAGTCCTCGCAGGGGGTGCCCGTGCAGGTCTTCCTGCTGTGCGGGGCGTCCCTGGTGACCGTGGACCGGACGGTGCGCGTCCCCGAGGGCACTCCGGACGCGCGGCGCCGGGTGATCGTCGCGCAGGGACTGCTGGACCAGCTCGCCGCGGCGCCCACCGCCGCGGAGCGCTCCGCGGGCTATACGACGTACGTGCCGGGCGGGCTCGGCGTGAGCGGGCCCGGCCCGAGGGACCCCGAGGACACGCTCCGGCTGAGCACGGCACCGTCGCGTCTGACCTCCTACGCCCTGGCCCAGCTGGTGTGCACCCTGTCCGACTCGGCGGCGACGGAGGGCGACGGCTCGGTCATCCTGGGCGGCCCGCCCCACGACGCGCTGCGCCGCTACGAATGCACGGACGAGGTCCGCGACCGCCCGGGCAGCGTCCAGCCGCCGTCCAGTGAGATCGGGCGCAGATAGCGGAGTCCCGCGGTGGGGCTGCGGTCCGTCGCCGGGTGCGGGTCCGTCGCGGCCTCCCCGTCGGCGCGGGCAAGCGAACCGGCCCCCGGGCCGGCGGCGGCCAAGAGCGCACCCGCCCCCGCGGGCGCAGCCGAGGGCACCGGATGGTTGCGGCGCGGAACCGTTCGGCACCCGCGCTGCGTCTTGGGTGGCGTGCAGCGTCAAGGCTCCATCGGCGGCAGCGCCGCGATCCGCATCCGGGTGACAGGGGGTGTCCTCCTCGTCGCCCACCTCGCCCTCGTCGCCTGGCTGATGCTGCGGCCTCTGGACGTGCCCTGGGTGGCACCCCCCAACGTGCACCCGTTCGCCGGCATCCGGGCCGACCTGGCCCTGGGCTGGCCGCGGGCGGCGAGACCCCTCGGTGAGGGACTGGCGCTGCTCGCCCCCCTCGGCGTGCTGTTGCCGATGGCCCACGGCAGACTCGACGTCTCCCCGCTCGCCTCCCTGATCCGTACGGCCGCCGCGGCCGCGCTGATCTCCCTCGGCATCGCCCTGCTGCAGACCGGCGTCCCCGGCAGGGTGGTGGACGTCGACTCGCTGCTGCTCAACACCTCCGGTGCGATCCTGGCCCACCTGCTCGTCGTGCCCGCGGGACGCGCCCGGCTGCGCAGGCGGGAGTCGCACGAGCATCCCGGGACCGAGGCCGTCACCGTCCAGGAGGGGCTGTCTCAGGGGCGTACCCCGACGATTCCCAGGGTCGGAATAGCTCCGTAGAGTGACGCTTCGCCCGCTTCGTCTCCGTACCGTCGAAGACAGCTGAAGACATCCGACGACAGCGAACCGACGACACGGAGGAGTCGACATGAGCGCCCTTGTCCGTCCTACCCACGGCCGCATGCTCGGCGGAGTGTGCGCAGCGCTGGCCCGGCGCTTCGGCACCTCCCCGACGACGATGCGCGTGATCTTCCTGTTGTCCTGCCTGCTGCCCGGCCCGCAGTTCCTGCTCTACATAGCGCTGTGGATCCTGCTGCCGGCGGAGGACAGCACGCGTACCGCCTGGTGACCGCCGTACGGGAAGCGCCGTTGGGGCGCTCCCGGACCTGACCGGGGCGCCCCGACGGCGGCATACGGCAGTCGGCGTCAGCCGAGGGAAACCCCGTCGACCGGCAGGCCGCGCGTGGGCAGGCTGTGCGTGGGCAGGTCCTGCACCGGCAGTCCGCCGAGGCGGCTGTGCACCGGCGCGGTCGCTCCCTGCCTCAGCGCGCTCTCGACGGCCGGCTGCGCGGCGGCCACCCCGGCACCCAGGGCGTCCTGCCCCCGGGTGAGGGCGTCGGCGGTGCCCGGCTGCGCCGTGCCGACGTTCCCGGCCGGCAGCGTCCTGGTGACGCCGTCCAGCGCCGGGGCGGTGTCCGGTACCGCCGGGGCCGCGTGGGCCGCGCCCGCGCCGACGGCGGCGAAGGCGGCACCGAGGGCGGCGACACCGAGGGTCCTGACAGCGGAGTGCTTCATGGGAAATGCGTCCTTGCCATGAGGGGACGGAACAAAAACGATGAACGGTCCACGACCGTAAACACGCCCGATCGCCCGCCGCAAACACCGAAATGCGGACGGCTTGTGAACCCCCGTTCACAAGCCGCGCCCCCCGCGAGCCGTCCTTATCCCGCCGAACCGGAAGAACCCCTGGTGGAGACCGTCTGCTGAAACAGCCATTCGGATTTCAGTTCCGCATATCCCGGCTTGATGACGTCATTGATCATCGCAAGTCGTTCATCGAAAGGAATGAACGCCGATTTCATGGCATTGACCGAGAACCACTGAAGATCGTCGAGCGTGTAACCGAACACCTCGGCGAGACGCTCGAATTCCTGGCTCATGCTCGTGTGCGACATCAGCCGGTTGTCGGTGTTCACCGTGGCCCGGAAGTGGAGTCGGCGCAGCAGCCCGATCGGGTGCTCGGCGTAGGAGGACGCGGCCCCGGTCTGCAGATTGGAACTGGGGCACAGCTCCAGCGGAATCCGCTTGTCGCGGACGTACGACGCCAGCCGGCCGAGCCGCACCGAGCCGTCCTCACCGACCTCGATGTCGTCGATGATGCGTACGCCGTGCCCGAGCCGGTCGGCGCCGCACCACTGCAGCGCCTGCCAGATGGAGGGCAGCCCGAAGGCTTCGCCGGCGTGGATGGTGAAGTGGTTGTTCTCGCGCTTGAGATACTCGAACGCGTCGAGGTGCCGGGTGGGCGGATAGCCGGCCTCGGCGCCGGCGATGTCGAAGCCGACCACACCCAGGTCCCGGTAGCGGTTGGCGAGTTCGGCGATCTCCAGGGAGCGGGCCGCGTGCCGCATGGCGGTCAGCAGGGCACCGACCCGGATGCGCCGGCCGCTCTCCCGGGCGATCCGCTCGCCCTGCCGGAACCCCTCGTTGACGGCCTCGACCACCTCCTCCAGGGTCAGCCCGCCGTCCAGGTGCTGCTCGGGGGCGTACCGCACCTCGGCGTAGACGACCCCGTCCTCGGCGAGGTCCTCGGCGCACTCGCGGGCGACCCGGACGAGCGCCTCCCGGGTCTGCATCACGCCGACGGTGTGCTTGAAGGTCTCCAGATACCGTTCCAGCGAGCCGGAGTCGGCGGCCTCGCGGAACCAGATGCCCAGCTTGTCCGGGTCGGTCTCGGGAAGGTCCGAGTAGCCGGTCTGGTGGGCGAGTTCGACGACGGTTCCGGGGCGGAGTCCGCCGTCGAGATGATCGTGCAGCAGAACCTTGGGTGCCCGGCGGATCTGGTCCGGTGCCGGAACGGCCCCACTTGGTGCAGTCTGGCTCGTCATTTCCGCACTCTAACGCCTACGCGCGTAGAGGTACCGGTGAACGCGACGGCTCTTTCACAGCACTTTTCCGGCGCTTTCCCGTCGATACGCAACGGTGACCGCACGTACGGGTTTTGAACACCGCCCCTTCTGACACTGTTCTGTCATGGGACAGCAAGCGACACCGGTCCGAACGGCCGGGCTGGGGAAGGCGATCGGCCCCGTGCCGACGGGGGTGAGCGGAGCGGTGCTGCTGCTCCCCGGCGGGGAGGAGGTCTCCGCCCGCCGGCCGTCCCCCGTGCGGGCGACGATCGCGCTGCACTCGCTGGGCCGGCGTCTCGCGCGGGCGGGCCGGGCCGAGGGGCTGGCCGTGCACACCGTGCGATACCGCTACCGGGGCTGGAACGGGAGCGAGGCGCACCTGGCGGTGGACGCCGAGTGGGGCGCCGACGAGATCGTACGGCGGTACGGGGACGTGCCCGTCTGCCTGATCGGGGTGGACATGGGCGGCCGGGCGGCACTGCGGGCGGGCGGACACGAAGCCGTCAACTCCGTGGTGGCGCTGGCTCCCTGGCTGCCGGAGGAGGATGTGGCCGCCCCCGCAGAACCGGTGAAGCAGCTGGTGGGGCGGCGGGTGCTGATCGTGCACGGCACGAACGACGAACGGACCGATCCCGAGCTGTCGTTCCGGTTCGCCGCGCGGGCGAAGAAGGCGAACCGGGAGGTGTGCCGGTTCGAAGTGCACTCCGATGGACACGGGTTGCAGGGGCACCGGGACGAGGTTGCCTGTCTGGCCGTTGATTTCATGATGGGGGCGCTGTTCGGGCACGCGGTGTCCCGCCCCGTCGCGGACGCGCTCGCCGCTCCGCCGCCGATCGGGCTCCGGATGCCGTTGGCCGCGGGGTTCGGCAGGTCCTGGAAGCGGTAGAGCGCGCCTCGGTTCGTGGCCCTCACGTGGGCAGCAGGTTGCCCCTCCTGGAGAGGAGGAACTTCTTGAAGGCGGCCACCGGTGGGGTGTCGGGGCGGTCCGCCAGCCACGCCACGCCGATTTCACGGACCGCCCTGGGGGCCGTCACCGCCAGTTCGACCACCCCGGGCCTCGGCACGGTCGGCGGGGGCAGCAGGGCGACCCCGAGCCCAGCCGCCACCAGTCCCCTCAGGGTCTCCGCCTCCTCGCCCTCGAAGGCGACCTTCGGGCGGAAGCCGGCCTCGCGGCACAGGGCGTCGAAGATGCGGCGCAGGCCGTAGCCGGGCTCCAGGGTGACGAAGGTGTCCTCGGCGGCCTCGGCGAGGCGGATGCGGCGGCGGGTGGCCAGGCGGTGGTCGGCGGGTACGACCAGGCGGAGTTTCTGCTCGTCCAGGCGGCGGGCCACCAGGTCCGGGGCGTCGGGCACGGGTGAGGTGAGGCAGAGGTCCAGCTCACCGGCGCGCAACCGGTCCAGCATGGCCTCGCCGTAGTTCTGGACCAGGCTGAAGCGGACGCGCGGGTGGTCGGCGCGGAAGGCGTGCAGGAGGCCGGGGACGGTCTCGGCGCCCATGGTGTGCAGGAAGCCGAAGGCGACCTTGCCCGTGGCGGGGTCGGCGTCGGCGCGCACCTCCTCGGCGGCCCGCTCGATCTCGGCGAGGGCGCGTTCGACGGAGGTGAGGAAGGTGCGGCCGGCCGGGGTCAGGGAGACCGTACGGCCGTGGCGGGCGAACAGGTCGACGCCCAGGTCCTGTTCCAGGCGGGCCATCGCGCGCGAGAGGGTGGACTGCGGGACGTTCATGTCGAGGGCGGCCCGGGTGACGTGCTCGGTGCGGGCCACGCCGGCGAAGTACGCGAGGCGCGGCGCGAGCACCCGCGACATCTCAGACATGTCTTCTGTGTCACCGGATGGTGACAGGCGGCCCTGTGAGCTCTGCTGATGCGCCATGGGAACGATTATGGCGAATTCATGCATTGGACGGATCAGACAGGCCCTCCTACGGTCGAGGCATGTCTCCCGCCAGTACCGGGGCGCCCACCACCGTGGGCGCCGCAGCGCTCGTCCCCGCCGTCGACTCCCCTGCTTCCGACTCCCGTATGACCCCGGGCGGCCCCGGCTACCGCCGGATGAGTCTCGCCCTCTTCCTCGCCGGAGTCGCCACCTTCGCCCTCCTCTACTCCACGCAGGCCCTGCTGCCGCTGATCTCCGGCGAGTTCGGGGTCCCGGCGAGCGAGGCGAGCTGGACCGTGGCGGCCGCGACCGGCGGACTGGCCCTGTTCGTCCTGCCCATGAGCGCCCTGTCGGAGCGCTTCGGGCGCCGTACGGTGATGACGGCCTCGCTCGCGGTCGCGGTCACGGTCGGCCTGCTGGTGCCGTTCGCGCCGTCGATCGGCGCGCTGGTGGCGCTGCGGGCGGTGCAGGGCGCGGCGCTGGCCGGGCTGCCGGCCTCGGCGCAGGCCTATCTGGCCGAGGAGGTCCGGCCGAAGGCGCTGGTCACGGCGATCGGCCTGTTCGTCGCGGGCAACAGCGTCGGCGGCATGAGCGGCCGGGTGATCACCGGCTGGGTGGCCCAGGAGTGGGGCTGGCGGGTCTCGGTCGGCGTGATCGGCGCGGTCGCGGTGGTGTGCGCGGTGGCGTTCCGGCTGCTGCTGCCGGCCCCGAGGCACTTCAGGGCGGGCTCGCTGCGGCCCCGCGTGCTGCTCGGCACGGTCCGCGACCACCTCGCCAACCCGCTGCTGCGGCGCCTGTACGCGATCGGCGCGCTGTTCATGACGGTGTTCGGCGGTGTCTACACGGTGATCGGCTACCGGCTGACGGAGCAGCCGTTCGGGCTGCCGCAGGGCATCGTCGGCTCGATCTTCCTGGTCTACCTGGTCGGTACGGTGTCGGCGTCCACGGCGGGCCGTCTGGTGGGCCGGCTCGGCCGCCGGGGCGCGCTGTATCTGGCGGGCGGTACGACGGCGGCGGGCCTGCTGCTCTCGCTGGCGCCCTCGCTGCCGCTGGTCCTGCTGGGTCTGGTGCTGATCACGGCGGGCTTCTTCGCGGGCCACGCCGTGGCCTCCTCGGCGGTCAGCAAGACCGCCACCCGGGGCCGCGCGCAGGCCTCGGCCCTGTACCAGTCGATGTACTACGTCGGTTCCAGCGTCGGCAGCACGGTCGGCGCGACGGCGTTCCACGCGGAGGGCTGGGGCGGCACGGTGGGGGTCGGCCTGCTGGCGGTCGTCGGGGTCGTCGCCATCACGGTGCTGGGCACCCGGGCGGCACGGGTGGCGGCGCGGCGCTCGGTCGTGGCCAACGCCCACTGAGGCCCGCCCCGGAGGGCGCGGGGAACTGCGCGAACCACCACGACGATCCCGCGGCCGCCCGGAACCGGCACCATCCGAGCTCCTGGGCATCCCACCCCGGCCTGCGCCTTTTCTCCCCCGGGACGCCGTTGTCAGTCCCCTGCGGTAGCTTCCCAAGTGGCGCGAGAACACGCCACGGGAACGGCCACAGGGGTGGGTGGACGATGGGCAACGACACGGCGACGGCGGACCTCGACGTCGCACTGGAGAAGCACCGGACCGAGCTGACCGGGTACTGCTACCGGATGCTCGGCTCCTCCTTCGAGGCCGAGGACGCGGTGCAGGACACCCTGGTGCGGGCCTGGCGGAGCTACGACAGGTTCGAGGGCCGCTCCTCGCTCCGCTCGTGGCTGTACCGGATCGCGACGAACGTGTGCCTGGACATGCTGACGGCGGGCAACAAGCGGGCGCGCCCGATGGACCTCACCGAGTCGACCCCGCTCGCCCAGGCGGCCCTGTCCCCCCGGCCGGACCACACATGGCTGGAGCCGATGCCGGACGCGCGGGTGCTGCCGGCGGCCGGGGACCCGGCGGAGGCCGCCGTCGCCAAGGAGTCGGTCCGGCTGGCCTTCATGGCGGCCCTCCAGCAGCTGCCGCCCAAGCAGCGGGCGGTGCTGATCCTGCGCGAGGTGCTGGCCTGGAAGGCGAGCGAGGTCGCCGAGCTGCTGGACACCACGGTCGCCTCGGTCAACAGCGCGTTGCAGCGGGCGCGGGCCACGCTCGCCGAGCGCGCGGACGCGGGCCCGGAGGGCGCGGTGTCCGACCCGCTCGACGAGGAGCAGCAGAAGCTCCTGGAGCGCTATGTGAAGGCCTTCGAGGGGTACGACATGACGGCGCTGACGGCGCTGCTCCAGGAGGACGCCGTCATGACGATGCCGCCGTTCGACCTGTGGCTGCGCGGCCCGGCCGACATCACCGGCTTCATGACCACCCTCGGCGCCTCCTGCGCCGGCTCCCGTCTGCTGCCGGTCCAGGTGAACGGCCTGCCCGGGTTCGCGCACTACAAGCCGGACCCGGAGAACGGCGGGTTCAGCCCGTGGGCGGTGCAGGTGCTGGAGCTGTCAGAGGGCCGGATCGCCGGTTTCCACTGCTTCCTCGACACCAAGCGCTGGTTCCCGCTGTTCGACCTGCCCCTCCGTCTGGAAGCGGAGGCCGACGACGTCGAGCAGGGCGGGTAGCGCGGGACCGGGGTCCCGCAGCCGGATCCGCCCGCCGGCCCGGCGGGCGGCCAGCTCCAGCCGCGCCAGCAGATCGACGACGGCCAGCCCCGGCGGCCCGAGCCCGCCCACATCGCACACGACGACGCGGGCCCGGCTGCCCGCCAGCAGCTCCTGCACCCGCGCGCACAGCCCCGCCACCTCGTCACGGGTGACGGGGCCGGACAGCACGAGCACGCCGGGTTCCTTGGCCTCCACATGCGGTAGACCGGCGGGCCGGGCGTAACTCATCGGCACAGATCACATTGACCGGTCCCCGCCTCTCCCCGGAGGGTTGGCCGTGTGACGGGGGTGCTGAGCGGGTTCGCGGTGATCGCGGTCGTCATCGGGGTGGGCTATGTGCTGGGGCGTCGTGGCACGCTCGGCGCGCAGGGTGGTGAGGTGCTGACGCGGCTGGCCTTCACGGTGGCGGGCCCCGCGCTCCTCTTCACGACGCTCGCGCGCGCCGACCTCTCGGTCCTCTTCTCCGCCCGCCTGCTGGTGACGGCGCTCAGTACGGCCGCCGTGTCCGGGGTCTTCGTGGCGGCCGGCGTGCTACGACGCTGGGGTGTGGGCCGTACGACCATCGGCGCCCTGTGCTCCGGTTACGTCAACTCGGGCAATCTCGGCATCCCGATCGCGGCGTACGTCCTGGGCGACGCGTCGCTGGTGGCGCCGGTGCTGCTCTTCCAGGTCGTCCTGGTGGCCCCGGTCGCGCTCACCGTCCTGGACCTGTCCGGCATGGGCGAGAAGGGCGCGGTGTGGCGGCGCCTGCTGACACCGCTGCGGAATCCGATAGCGGTGGGCTCGTTGTCGGGGGTCGTGGTGTCGGCGGCGGGCTGGACGGTCCCCGGCCCGCTGATGAACCCCCTCACGCTGATCGGCAACATGTCCGTCCCGGCGGCGCTGCTCGCCTTCGGCATCTCGCTGCACGGCAGTTCGGCCCCGGGCCGGGGGCGGGACCGTCAACCGGTCCTGCTGTCCGTGGCGTTGAAGGCACTGGGTCAGCCGCTCGTGGCCTGGGCCCTGGCGCGCGGCGTCTTCGGCCTGCACGGCGCACCCCTGCTGGACGTGGTGGTGACCTCGGCACTCCCGGCCGCGCAGAACCTGTTCACGTACGCCTGCCGCTACCGCGTGGCCGAGGGCCTGGCCCGGGAGTCGATCCTGCTGTCGACGGTGGTGTCGGTGCCGGTTCTGGTGGGGGTGGCGGCGGTGCTGGGGTGACGTCCGGTCAGTCGACGGGGAACTCGCCGGTGTCGATCGTCAGGTCGAACGGCGCGGGGAGCTTGATAGGATCGCCGAACTTCACTGCACTGAGGACCCGGTAGACATCGCCCTTCGGCTCCCCGTAGAGAGTCGCGGTGGGGCCGCCGGGGGCCCAGCGGTCGATGAGGAGGTAGAGCGGGATGCCTGCCGTGGCGTAGGCGGCGGCCTTGCTGACGCGATCATGGCGGGCGTTGGACCTGGAGGTCACCTCGACGACCAGTTCGGCGAGGGCGGCGGGGATGTAGGAGTCCGTCTCCGGGGTCTCCTGCACCGGCGTCACCAACAGGTCCGGAATGAGCATGCCCAGCCGTGACGGTACGGCGATCGACTGAGTCTGGAAGATTTCCCAGTCCTCAGGGATCACGGAGTAGAGGCGACGCTGGATGCGGGCCGCGATCACATTGTGGCGGAACGCGGGAGAAGGTGACACGGTGATGATCCCCTCGATGATCTCCACCTTGCTGCCCTCGGGCCATTCCATCTCCTCCCAGTACCGGACGAGGTCGTCCCAGTTCTGGTCGGGGTCCTGGCTCACGGTGAGTGCGCTCATGGCGGTTCTCCTATCGGTGCGTCACCGATCCCAGCATGCCGAAGGGGACCGGCGGCGGTCCACCGGTCCCCTTCACCCGAAAGGGAAATCCCCTGGTCAGGCGATACGTTCCAGCACCACCGGCGACGGCGTGAAGTCCGTACCCGCCGCTGCGATGTCGTAGGAGCCCTCCACCGCCTGCAGGGCGTACTCGAAGCGCTCCGGGGTGTCGGTGTGCAGGGTCAGCAGCGGCTGGCCCTCGGTCACCGTGTCGCCCGGCTTGGCGTGCATCTCGACGCCCGCGCCCGCCTGCACCGGGTCCTCCTTGCGGGCGCGCCCGGCGCCCAGGCGCCAGGCGGCGACGCCGATGTCGTAGGCGTCCAGGCGGGTCAGGACGCCCGACGACGGAGCCTTGATCACGTGCTGTTCCCTCGACGTGGGCAGCTCGGCGTCCGGGTCGCCGCCCTGGGCCGCGATCATCCGGCGCCAGACGTCCATCGCCGAGCCGTCGGCCAGGGCCTTCGCCGGGTCGGCGTCCTTGATCCCGGCGGCGTCCAGCATCTCCCGGGCCAGGGCGACGGTCAGCTCGACCACGTCCGCCGGGCCGCCGCCGGCCAGGACCTCGACCGACTCGCGGACCTCCAGGGCGTTGCCCGCCGTGAGGCCGAGCGGGGTGGACATGTCGGTCAGGAGGGCCACCGTCTTCACGCCGTGGTCGGTACCGAGGCCCACCATCGTGGACGCCAGTTCCCTCGCGTCCTCGATCGTCTTCATGAAGGCGCCCGTGCCGACCTTGACGTCCAGCACCAGGGAGCCCGTGCCCTCGGCGATCTTCTTGGACATGATGGAGGACGCGATCAACGGGATCGCCTCCACCGTGCCGGTCACGTCACGCAGGGCGTAGAGCTTCTTGTCGGCGGGCGCCAGGCCGTCGCCCGCCGCGCAGATCACCGCGCCGGTGGTGTCCAGGACGTGCAGCATCTCCTCGTTGGACAGCAGGGCGCGCCAGCCGGGGATCGACTCCAGCTTGTCCAGGGTGCCGCCGGTGTGGCCGAGGCCGCGGCCGGAGAGCTGGGGGACGGCGGCGCCGCAGGCCGCCACGAGGGGCGCCAGGGGCAGGGTGATCTTGTCGCCGACACCGCCCGTGGAGTGCTTGTCGGCCGTCGGGCGGGACAGGGCCGAGAAGTCCATGCGCTCCCCGGAGGCGATCATGGCCGCTGTCCAGCGGGCGATCTCGCGGCGGTTCATGCCGTTGAGCAGGATCGCCATGGCGAGCGCGGACATCTGCTCGTCGGCGACCTCGCCGCGGGTGTACGCGTCGATGACCCAGTCGATCTGTTCGTCGGTCAGCTCGCCGCGGTCCCGCTTGGTACGGATGACGGAGATGGCGTCCATGGCCATGGCTGAGGGCTTCCTTCCGGGAGGTGCGAAGGGTACGGCCCCCTGCGCTGATGCGGGTCAGGGGGCCGTACGGCGTTACTTGGTGAGATTCTCCGGGCCGAAGGCCTGGGGCAGCATCTCGGACAGCGTCAGGACGCCCGCGGGGGTGTCCAGGAGGAGGTCCGGGCCGCCGAACTCGTACAGCAGCTGACGGCAGCGGCCGCACGGGACCAGCAGGGCGCCCTCACCGTCCACACAGGTGAAGTGGGTCAGGCGCCCGCCGCCGGTGCGCTGCAGGTCCGAGACCAGGCCGCACTCGGCGCACAGCCCGAGGCCGTAGGAGGCGTTCTCGACGTTGCAGCCGGTGACCGTGCGGCCGTCGTCGACCCGGGCCGCCACGCCGACCGGGAAGCCGGAGTAGGGGGCGTACGCGTGGGTCATCGCCTCCCGCGCCACCTCCCGCAGCGCCTCCCAGTCGAAACCGGCGGCTTGCCGCGTCACTTGCCCTGGCCCTTCCGGTAGCGCATGCCGTCCGCCTTCGGCATCCGCAGGCGCTGCGCCGACAGGGACAGCACGAGCAGGGTGACGACGTACGGGGTGGCGCCCACGAAGTCGCTCGGGACCTCGTCGGTGAGCAGGTACCAGACCAGCACCAGCGCGGCCATGACCAGGCTGAGCACGCCCTGCAGCATCGCCTTGCGGTACAGCTTCCAGCCTGCCAGAGCCACCAGCAGGACGACCAGCAGGAGCAGCAGCGCGTGCACGGTGGTACCGCCGTTGCGCAGCTGGAGCGCGTCGGAGTAGCCGAACAGGCCGGCGCCCATCGCCAGGCCGCCCGGGCGCCAGTTGCCGAAGATCATCGCCGCGAGGCCGATGTAGCCGCGGCCGCCGGTCTGGCCCTCCAGGTAGGTGTGCGAGGTGACCAGGGCGAGGAAGGCGCCGCCGAGGCCGGCGAGGCCGCCGGAGACGGCGACGGCCGCGTACTTGTAGGTGTAGACGTTGACGCCGAGCGACTCCGCGGCGGTCGGGTTCTCACCGCAGGAGCGCAGCCGCAGACCGAACGGGGTGCGCCACAGGATCCACCAGCTGGCGACGAAGAGCAGCGCGGCCAGGACCGTGATCACGGACAGGTGGGTGACCAGCCCGCCGAGGATGCCGGCGAGGTCGGAGACCAGGAACCAGTGGTGGTTCTCGATCGTGTGCAGGCCGTCGGAGAGGCCGGGCACGGTGACGTCGGGCAGCGAACCGACCGGCGGGGACTGCTTGGGGTTGCCGCCCGCGTTGGCCGCGGCACCGCCGGCGAAGAACAGCTTGGCGAGGTACTGGGTGGCACCGAGCGCGAGCAGGTTGATCGCGACACCGGAGACGATGTGGTCGACGCCGAAGGTCACGGTGGCGACGGCGTGCAGCAGGCCGCCGAGGACGCCGAAGCCGATGCCGGCCAGCAGGCCGAGCCAGGGGCTGGACTGCCAGCCGACCCAGCCCGCGCCGAAGGTGCCGAGGATCATCATGCCTTCGAGGCCGATGTTGACCACACCGGCGCGCTCGGACCACAGGCCGGCGAGACCGGCGAGGCCGATCGGCACGGCGAGCCCGAGGGCGGCGCTGACCTGCCCGGCCGAGTCGAGGTCCTGCGAGCCGGTGATCATGCGGACGGCGGCCAGGAGCAGCAGCGCCCCCGCGACGATGACGAGGATCTGGCCGAGGGAGCGGCCCGAGCGCTGCGGCGCGCCCGCCGCCCTGGGTGCCGCGGGCGGCGGCGTGTCGGTCATCGTGGCAGTCATCACGCCACCTCCTGCTTCTTCGACGTGGCGGCGGCCTGGGCGGCGAGTTCGGCGCCGACCTTCTGCTGCTGGCGCTTGAGGCCGTAGCGGCGTACGACCTCGTAGGCGATGACGACGCACAGCACGATGACGCCCTGGATGACGCCGAGGATTTCCTTGTCGTAGCCCTGGAATTCCAGGTGGTTGGTGGTGCGCTCCAGGAAGCCCCAGAGCAGGGCGCCGATCGCGATGCCGATCGGGTTGTTACGGCCGAGCAGCGCGATGGCGATGCCGGTGAAGCCGATGCCGGTCGGGAAGTCGCTGCTGAACTGGTAGCTGTCGTTGAGCAGGGTCGGCATGCCGATCAGGCCGGCCACCGCACCCGAGATGATCATGCTGGTGACGACCATCTTCTTCACCGACACACCGCTCGCGGTGGCCGCGCTCTCGGACTGGCCGACGGTGCGCAGGTCGTAGCCGAACCGGGTGCGGCCGAGCACGAACCAGTACGCGATGCCGACGAACACGGCGATGAAGATGAAGCCCCACAGCACGCCGGCCGGGCCGGTGTCGATGGTGAAGAAGTGCGAGGCCGACGGCAGCGGCTTGGTGGCGACGACGGTGCCGCCCTGCTGGAGCTGGGCCAGCTTTCCGGGCTGCAGCAGGTAGGCGATGATCGCGGTGGCGATCGAGTTCAGCATGATCGTCGAGATGACCTCGCTGACGCCGCGGGTCACCTTGAGCACGCCCGCGATGGCCGCCCACAGGGCGCCGGTCGCCATCGCGCAGATGAGGATCAGCAGGATGGAGAGCCAGCCGGGCAGGGCCAGCGCACCGCCGAGGACCGCGGCGAAGAACGCGGCGAGCCGGTACTGGCCGTCGACGCCGATGTTGAACAGGTTCATCCGGAAGCCGATGGCCACCGAGACGCCCGCGAGGTAGTACGTGGTCGCCTTGTTGAGGATGTAGACCTGGCTGTCGCTGGCGAAGCCGTAGGTCAGCATGTCGTTGAAGGCGGGACCGGGGTTCTTGCCGGTTCCGAGGATCACCAGGGCGGTGACGACGAGCGCGGCGACGACCGCCAGCACCGGCGCGGCGATGCCGAGGAACAGCCGCTCCTTGTCGATCCGTGAGGTCAGCTTGTTCATCGCTCGTCGTCCTCTGTGTGCTCCAGGTGGCCGGTGGCCGCACCCGTCATGGCGGAGCCCAGCTCTTCGGGGGTGATGGTGGCGGGGTCGGCGTCGGCGACCAGGCGGCCGCGGTACATCACCCGCAGGGTGTCGGAGAGGCCGATCAGCTCGTCCAGGTCGGCGGAGATCAGCAGTACGGCCAGGCCCTCGCGGCGGGCCTCGCGGATGTAGTCCCAGATGGCCGCCTGCGCGCCGACGTCCACACCGCGGGTGGGGTGGGCGGCGATGAGCAGCTTGGGGTTGTGGCTCATCTCGCGGCCGACGATCAGCTTCTGCTGGTTGCCGCCGGACAGCGAGGCGGCGGTCACGTCGATGCCGGGGGTGCGGACGTCGTACGCCTCGACGATCCGCTCGGTGTCGGCGCGGGCCGCCTTGATGTCGAGGAGCGCGCCGCGCGAGTTGGGCTTCTCGGTGACGTGGCCGAGGATGCGGTTCTCCCACAGCGGGGCTTCGAGGAGCAGGCCGTGGCGGTGGCGGTCCTCGGGGATGTAGCCGATGCCGGCCTCGCGGCGGTCGCGGGTGGCGGAGTGCGAGATGTCGGTGCCGTCGAGCGTGATCACGCCGGTGTCGGGGTGGCGCATGCCCATGATCGCCTCGACCAGTTCCGACTGGCCGTTGCCCTCCACGCCGGCGATGCCGAGGACCTCGCCCTTGTGGATGGTGAAGGAGATCTGGTCCAGGATGATCCGCTCGATGCCCTCCAGGTCGGTCTGCGCGAGGTGCAGGCCTTCGACCTTCAGCATCGGGACGTCCGTGACGGTGGACTCCGCGGTCTCCGGGGTGGGCAGTTCGCTGCCGACCATCATCTCGGCGAGCTGCTTGGGGGTGGTGTGGGACGGCTCGGCCGTGCCGACCGTCGTACCGCGCCGGATGACGGTGATCTCGTCGGCGACGGAGAGCACCTCGCCCAGCTTGTGGGAGATGAAGATGACGGTGAGGCCCTCGGCCTTCAGCTCGCGCAGGTTGTCGAAGAGGGCGTCGACCTCCTGCGGTACGAGCACGGCCGTCGGCTCGTCCAGGATGAGGGTCTTGGCGCCTCGGTAGAGGACCTTGAGGATCTCCACGCGCTGGCGGTCGGCGACGCCCAGCTCCTCCACGAGCACGTCCGGGCGGACGTTCAGGTGGTACGCGTCGGAGATCTCCTTGATCTTCGCGCGGGCCTTGCCGCCGATGCCGTACAGCTTCTCCGCGCCGAGGACGACGTTCTCCAGCACGGTGAGGTTGTCGGCGAGCATGAAGTGCTGGTGCACCATGCCGATGCCGCGGGCGATGGCGTCGCCGGGGTTGTGCAGGACGACCTGCTCCCCGTTGATCGTGATGGTGCCCTCGTCCGGCTGCTGCATGCCGTAGAGGATCTTCATCAGGGTGGACTTGCCGGCGCCGTTCTCACCGCACAGGGCGTGGACGGTGCCCGTGCGGACCGTGATGTCGATGTCGCGGTTGGCGACGACGCCGGGGAAACGCTTGGTGATGCCGCGCAGTTCGACGGCAGCGGGAGGGCTGGACGCGTTGATGGCGCACTCTCCTCGGGGAAAGGGGCTGCGTGGGGGAGGTGGCAGGCGTCGGCGACGCTAGCGCGGCAACTCCGCGCTACACGCGTAGAGTTGACACATTGTTATGGCTCGGCGAGGGCCGCTGGAACGGCTTTCCCTCGCCGAGCCGAGGTCCTACGAGCCGGTCGGAACCGTCGGTCGGAACCTACCGTCGGAACCGACCGGAACCGTCAGTGGCCCGGGGTGGTCTTGACCTTGATCTTGCCGTCGACGATGTCCTTCTTCGCGGCGTCCAGCTTGGGCTGGATGTCCTTGATGAAGCCGCCGCTGGTGGCCAGCGAGACACCGTCCTTGGCCAGCGAGTAGACGTTGTTGCCGGTCAGCGGCTTGCCGTCCTTGACGGACTTGATGAAGTCGTACACACCGACGTCGACGTTCTTGACCATCGAGGTCAGGATCGAGCTCTTGTACTGGGCGAGACCCGGGATGTTGTACTGGTCGGAGTCCACACCGATGGCCCAGGCACCCTTGGCGCCGTGGACGGCCTCGATCGCGCCGTTGCCCGAAGAGCCGGCGGCCGTGTAGATGACGTCGGCACCCTTGTCCAGCATGCCCTGCGCGGCCTGCTGGCCCTTGTCGGGGCTGGAGAAGCCGGAGAAGTCCTGGCCGTGGGACAGGTACTGGACGTCGACCTTCACCTTCGGGTTGGTGGCCTTCACGCCCTGCTCGTAACCCGCCTCGAACTTCAGGATCAGCGGGTTGTCGACACCGCCGATGAAGCCGACGTGGTCCTTCTTGGTCTTCAGCGCGGCGGCGACACCGGCCAGGTAGGAGCCCTGCTCCTCGGTGAAGGTGATGCTGTTGACGTTCGCACCCTTGACGACCGAGTCCACGATGCCGAAGTTGGTCTTCGGGTACTTCGCGGAGATCTTCTCCACGGCCGGGGCGTAGGAGAAACCGACGGCGACGATCGGGTTGTAGCCCGCGTCCGCCAGGTCCTGCAGGCGCTGCTCGCGGTCGGCCTCGGTGTCGGAGGTCTTCGCGGTCAGCTCCTTGATGGAACCGCTGAAGTCCTTGACGGCCTTGTCGGCACCGCGCGCGGCGGAGTCGTTGAAGGAACGGTCACCACGGCCGCCGACGTCGTAGGCGAGGCCGATCTTGACACCCTTGCCGCCGCCGGAGGACGACGGGCTGGTGTTGTCGGAGGACGTGCTGCCACACGCGGTGGCAGTCAGTGCGAGGGCTGCGGTGGCGGCACACGCAGCGGAAAGCTTGGCTACCCGGCGCACGGGAAGGCTCCTTCACCTGACCTGAGCGCCGTGTCGGCGCTTGATGTGAGCACCATGCCAGTGCTCGGGCCGGAACGCCCCATCGGCGTCGGCTTCGCGGCATCGTAACGCGCGTAGATGTCGCAAAAAACCCCCTCTCGAAGCCGTTATCGATTCGAGGCAAACAGCATCTGAACTCGGGCTCTCGGCCCTCTCATGCCGTTGTCGCACACCGTGTTCGAATGGCTTGCGAGCGTGTTGCGCCGGCCAGGGGAACGGCCCCCGCGGGGGCCGCGTGCTCAGCCCTGTACCCCGTTCGGCTCCAGGAAGGCCGCCGCCGTGAACATCTCCACGCCGACCTTGATCGCGTCCTCGTCGGCGTCGAAGTCGCCCTGGTGGAGATCGCGCACCGTGCGCTCGCCGGGCCGGCGCACCCCGAGCCGGGCCATGGCGCCGGGCACCTGCTCCAGATACCAGGAGAAGTCCTCGCCGCCGAGGCTCTGCTCGGTGCTCTCGACGGCGTCCCGGCCGCGCCGTGCGGCCATCGCCCGGCGCAGCAGCTCGGTGGACTCGCGGTCGTTGACGACCGGCGGCACGCCGCGCACATAGGTGATCTCGGACTTGGCCCGGTGCAGGGTGGCGACCTCGTCGATGGCGGCGTGCACCATGTCCGGGGCCTGCCGCCAGGCCTCCAGGTCCAGGCAGCGCACGGTCCCGGACAGCTCGGCGTGCTGCGGGATGACGTTCGGCGCGTGGCCGGACTCGATCCGTCCCCAGGTCAGCGCCAGTCCGGCCCGGGTGTCCACCCGCCGGGCGATCAGCGCGGGCACGTCGACGGCGACCCGGGCGGCCGCGGTGACCAGGTCGGTGGTCAGATGCGGCCGGGCGGTGTGCCCGCCGGGTCCGTCAAGGGCGATCTCCAGCCGGTCGCACGCACTGGTGATCGCCCCGTGCCGCAGCCCGATCTTCCCGGCGTCCACCCGGGGGTCGCAGTGCACGGCGAGGATCCGCTCGACCCCCTTCAGCACCCCGTCCTCGATGGCGTCCAGGGCACCGCCGGGCATGACCTCCTCGGCGGACTGGAAGAGCAGCCGCACCGGCCGGGGCAGCAGCCCCTTGGCGTGCAGGTCGGCGAGGACCAGGCCGGTGCCGAGCACCACGGTCGTATGCACGTCATGACCGCACGCGTGCGCCCGGTCGGGCACGGTCGACCGGTACGGGCAGTCCGTCTTGGTGTCCGGGATGGGCAGGGCGTCGATGTCCGCGCGCAGCGCGAGCAGCGGTATGGCCGACCGCTCACCCTCCGCGAGCCCGATGTCACACACGAGTCCGGTGCCCTTGGCGAGCACCCGGGGCCGTAGCCCCGCCTGCTCCAGCCGCTCCTTGATCGCGGCGGTCGTACGGAACTCCTGATTGCCCAGCTCAGGGTGCATGTGCAAGTCGCGACGGAAGGCGACGAGTTCGGCGTGCAGGGCATCGCTCAGCACACCGGGGAGCACATCCCCCGCGAGGCCGGCCTCGGACTCTAGGGACATCAATTGCTTCACCCTCTGAAGGGTAGGACGCCCGGCTGGTCAACTACCCCTCGATCAACAAAAGTTCAGCCCGTTAGGGGAAGAAAATCTGACCGGCGGACGCATGGCGGCGGACTCTGATGGGTAAAACCCTTCTTTCCTCCTTCCACGCATACCACGCCTCGGCACAGTCACGCTCGTCATGTCCACGAACCGGACCCCAGCGCGACCCGGGTACCCCTAGGCCCTGTCGTCACATTCCCGTCGTCCGCCCGCCGGGCAGGCGGGAATGTGACGACAGGGCCTAGGGTCCGCACACGTGACCGACGAGACCGAGACCTTCCTGCGGACGACCCGCATCTCCTACGACGCGATCGCCAGGGACTACGCCGCCCAGTTCCCGGCCGGTGACCGGCATCCGCTGGACCGCACCCTGATCACCGCCTTCGCCGAACTGGTCGGGCAGGCCGGCCCCGCCCCCGTGGCCGACCTGGGCAGCGGCCCCGGCCACGTCACCGCGCTCCTGGACGAGCTGGGCGTCCCGGCCTTCGGCGTCGACCTCTCCCCCGCGATGGTGGCCCTGGCCCGCGACACCTACCCCGAACTGCGCTTCCACATCGGCTCGATGACGTCCCTCGACCTGCCGGACGCCACCCTGGGCGGCATCCTCGCCCTGTACTCGACGATCCACGTGCCCGACACGCACCTGCCGGCGGCCTTCGCGGAATTCCACCGCACCCTGCTGCCCGGCGGCCACGCCCTGCTCGCCTTCCAGACGGCCTCCGAGCCCGGCCACCTCCATCTCCCGGAGCGCTTCGGCCACGAGATCGATCTCGACTACTACTGGCGCACCCCGGACCGGATCGCCGGCCTGCTGGTGGAGGCGGGGCTGGAGCTGGTGGCGACGGTCCGCCGGGAGCCGGCCGGGGAGGAGAAGCGCCCACGGGCGTTCGTGCTGGCCCGCAGGCCCGCCGGCGGATCATGAGCCCGGCCTACTCCTCCGCCGGTACGGCCTTGCCCCAGACGGTCACGTCCCGTGTCACCCGTGGAGCCGGAGGGACGCCCGCTCGCCGACGGCCGCACGTGTTCAGCGAGCCGTGCTCCCCCTGGTCGAGCAGGGCCATCCGGATGCCGTAGTCGTCCACCGAGCAGGTGCGTCCGCCGCAGGACACGCTGAGATCCTCGGTCGAGGAGCGGCGCGGCACCAGGGGCCGGTCGGCGACTGCGCGGGCCAGGCGGTCCGGGTGGGGGCCTGGTGCGCACCGGGCAGGTGGGCGTGCGGCACGGCGGCCTGTCCGGGGATAGGAGGGGCGGCCGTGGCCGTGGGCGGATACCCGAGGTGCTGAGGTACGGCCGCGACCGTCGGCGGACACGGGGGCGCGGCAGACGCGGCCGCCAGGGACGCCGGGGACTGCTGGGGCGCCGGGGCTGCTGGGGCGCCGACGGTGTGGGCGCCGGAGGCTGCGCGGCAGGGGCGGGCGCCGGGGACTGCGGGGGCGCGACAGGGGCGGGCCCCGGGGGCTGCGGGGGCGCGACAGGGCCGGGCCCCAAGGACGGCGAGGGCGCCGCCGGTGTAGGCGCCGGGGCTGCGCGGCAGGGGCGGCCCCCGAGGACGCCGGGGGCTGCTGGCGCGCCGACGGTGTGGGCGCCGGGGACTGCTGGGGCGCCGCGGGTATGGGCGCCGGGGCCTGTGTATGCGGGGTCGGTGGGGAGAGGGGAGCCTTGTAGCGCTCGGTGAGGGTCGCGGTCATCGCGCTCGGCAGCCAGTCCCCTCGTGCACGATCCGGTAGAGCACGGCGTGCGAGGGGCCGTCGCCGTGGGCGGGCCTGCCCAGCGCCGCGAAGACCGCGATCTGCCCGAGGGCGAACACGTCGGACGGCGGGCCCACGGTCCGGCCCGCCGCCTGCTCCGGCGACATGAACGCGGGCGTGCCGACCGTGACGCCGCTGCCGGTCAGCGCGGTGCTGTCGGCGGCGCGGGCGATGCCGAAGTCGATGACGCGCGGGCCGTCGGCGGCCAGCAGGACGTTGGCGGGCTTCAGGTCCCGGTGCACGATGCCCGCGCCGTGCACCGCCTGGAGCGCATCGGCCACCCCGGCGGTGAGCAGCAGGACGGCCGGGGCGGGCGGCGCTCCGTGCTCGGCGACCGCCGCGGCGAGGCTGGGACCGGAGACGTACGCCGTCGCGAGCCAGGGCTGCGGGCCTTCGGCGTCACTGTCGATCACCGGGGCCGTATACAGGTCCTGTACCCGTTCGGCCGCCGTTCGCCTGCTCCCCCCGAAGTCCGGCTCTGATCCGCGGCAAGGACCTTGGGCCCTAGAAGTGCTCGACCTCTTGGCCGTCGGGGACCTTGTAGCAGCCGGAGACAACGGTCAGGCTCAGCTTGGGCGGGTCGTTCTTCGCCATCTGGACGATGTTGACACCGACCTTCTTCGCGTCGTTGTCGGCGGTCAGGTTGATGTTCTTGTTCCTGCTGGTGTCCGGGCCGTAGTCGACGATCTTCCACCCGTGCTTCGGCAGCTCCCGCTTGAGTTGCCGCATCGCGTCGTCGAGTTCGCTCGCCGACGCGGGGTAGAAGCTCCAGGGGTGGAAGATCCGGAAGTAGGTGTCCCGGTCCTTGCCCGCACACTCCTCCACCCCCGCCCGGCTGTCGGACGCCTTGCCCTTGACGCTGATCAGGTCGTAGAGACCGCTGGAGATCTTCTCCACGGCGTCAGCGGCGTCCTTCGACGTACTCACGCCGGCGAACGGGACCTTGCCGGAGTCGTTGCCGTTGTCACTGTCAGTCATGCTGCATCCGGTGAGGGTAGTGAGCGCAAGGGGCACGGCGACCGCGAGGACGGCCATCTTGATCTTCACGTCAGGGGGTCTCTCCTACTTCACGTGCTTCCAGAAATCAGACCCGTAATCGGGCTGCGCCGGCTTCAACTGCACGTTGTCGCCCTTGCCGACCACGACCATCGCCTGATTGTTCAGGCTCGTGGAACCAACATCCCAGTAGCCGCTGTGGCCATGGGTGTCCGTCGTCATCTGATGGGCGCCGAAGTCCGGGTCACTCGGGATGACGAAGTAGTCTCCGCCGTGGCCATAGCGGCCGATGTCCGGAACCGGGTCTCCGTCGGCCTCCTCGTTCCACACGTGCCCCTTGGGCACGTCCAGTTCGTCGGCGCCGGACACCCTGACACCGGGACTGCCCGCGAAGACGATGTCATCGGCGTTGAGAGTGCCCTTCTCGGCCGCGGCACCGATCAGGGTTGTTCCGTACGAATGGCCGATGAGCGTCCGGTGCGCCGGTGCGTCGCCTGTGTGGGACACCCCAAGCCCGTCCAGGAATTTGTTGAACGCCGGGGCGCCGTCGTACGCATAGTGACTGAACGGTGCGTCCTTGACGACGTCGTCCGGAGCGTCGTAGCCAAGCCAGGTGATCGTGGAGACGGTCTTGCCGTCGGCCTGGTCGTGGGCCCTGCGCCAGACGTTGGTCATACGGTCGATGTTGCCCCCGATACCGTTCAGATCCGACGTCGTACCCGGCACATAGACCGCCTGGTGGTCGGCGGTGTCCGGGTTTCCGTTGGCGATGATCGCGCGGCCGTCGTCGTCGGCGCCGAACCCCAGTAAGTAGGCCTCGGGAAGCCCGCGTTCACCGGTCTTGTCGAAGCGCTCCTGGATGCTCTTCATGCCGTTGAGCGACTTGGTGAGGTGGTCGTACCGCTCGCCGTACTTCTTGTACCAGTCCATCCATTCATCGGTGTGCACCTTGGATGCGAAACCGCCGCCGCCGTTGATGTACGTCCACTCGTTGGCCGGTGGCTTCGGGATCGAGTCCAGGTCCAGCTGGTACCGGGCCCTGGTCTCGTCGAAGACGACGCGGTTGGCCTCGTCGCGGACGGACGAGGGCAGCCCGTCCAGCTTGCCGACGGAGTCGGGCTGGAGGGAGATCCACGCCGCCTGCTGCTCGGGGCTGAGCCCCTTCCACCAGGTCGCGTTGTCCTTCGGGCCGCCGTCCTTCGGCGGCTGCGGCAGGGAGTGGAGGTAGTCCTTGCCCGCGTCGCGGACACCGTCCGTGTCCGACTTCGCGTCCGCCCAGTCCCGGTCGGACACCACCAGGTCGTCGTCGGCCTTGAGCGCGCGCAGCTTCGGCGCCCACTTCGCGTCGGCGTCCGTGGCTTCCTTCAGGGCATCGCCGATGCGGTCGGCGAACTCCACAGCCTTCTTGAAGTGGGGGTTGGGGTGCATGTTGACGGCCTGGCGCTCCATGGCCGCCGCCCCTGGGTCCGTCGGGGTCGGGCTCGCGGAGACGGTGCCGCCCTCCGGTACCTTGCCGTCGACTTCCTTGCCGCCTGCCGGGAAGGTGACCGAGCCGTCCGCGCCGACGGTGCAGCCGGCCGCCTTGGCGTCCTCCAGGGCGGCCTCCAGCTTCCGCTTGGCCGCGGCCATGTCGAAGGCGAACCCGTTCAGTGCCGTACTGGCCAGCCCGCACTCGGTCTGGGCGTAGTGGAAGTCCTTCGATAACTCCGCCAGCTCGCGCAGGGCGGCCTTCGCCGCCTCGCCTTCGAGCTTGTTGCGGATGCCCGCCGAGATCTGGTTGTCGATCGTGTCCTTGGCCGATCCGGCCATCTCACTCGTGGCCCGGTACCCGTCGGCCGCTTCCTGGTACTCGGACGGCTTGAGGGCCTTCAGCGTCGCAAGATCCATGGCTGTCGATCACTTGCCCTTCGTCTGGCCGCCGAGCGCCTCGGTGTCCTGGTACTTGCCGTGGATCTTGTCGAGCTCGGCCTTCACGTCCGCGTCGGTCATCGCCAGGTCGAGCCCCGTACGTTGCAGCAGACCCGCCAGCTCGTCGCACCGGCCGCTCACGTCACCGACGTACTTCTTCCAGGAGGCCAGCAGCTCCTTCTGCGCCGCCGCCGACTCGCAGCCGTCCGTGCCACCCAGCCCTGACTGCCCGTCATCCAGCTTCCCCAGCGCCTTGCTGATGGCGCCCTTCAGGCCGGACAGGTCTTCACCGGCCTTCGCCCAGGCATTCTTGTTCGACTTCAGGCGGTCGTACCCCACACCCACGGGGTCCGAAGCGTGATTTAACTGCATACGAGTCGAGCCACGCGCTGCCGCGTGGGCCTTCAGTTGCTCCCACTCGTCCCAGGACATGTGTGTGACGCCCCCGTCTCCCGTTCAGCGAGAAGGTAAGGATCAGATCAATCTCTTACCTGGTCGAGGGCATCGTAACGCGGCTGTCCCACCAGCCTCCTGGGCAACAACGACAAGGGGTCCCCGCTCATACGCCGTGATCAGCGCCAACGCCCCGGTGCTGCCGAAGCGGGAGAGGGACGTACGGCTGCCGGCGCGGCGCTACTCCAGCCAGGTCCCGGCGCGCATGATGACCCTGCCGCGCAGTTCCGGCTCGCCGCGCCAGGCGCGTACGGTCTTCGGCGCCACGCGGATGTACACGAAGGGGCCCTCTTCCGCGCGCGGGTCCCACCCGAACTTGGCCGCGAACGCCTCCGCCGCGTCCGCGGGCACCTTCTGGTCCGGGAAGCACTCCGCCTCCCCGTGGACGAGCACCACGTCGGCGGTGTCCGGCAGTGCCAGGCGCACGCGCGGTTCTTCGCGGAGGTTCCGCACGGTTGCGGAGGCGGCGCTGGTGCACAGCCACACCGCTCGGCCATCCCACAGGAACCACAGCGGCACCTGGTGCGGTCCGTGATCGGGGTGAGCCGTCGACACCCATAGGTCCCGCTCGGTGGCGAGCCGTTCCAGGGTGTCGCGCCTGCGTTCCGCCGGCCGGCGATGAGTGATGCCCGTGGTCTGCATGAGCGCCGACCCTAGCCAGGAGGCTCACAGCGCGCATGAGGCGAGCGACCTACACCCGACGACCGAGGAATTTAAATGCGTTGGGCCCGCCGACTTGCCGCTGGTACCGTCTGGGCAGCCGTGAGAGAACGCGAGGAGGTGAGACCCATGAAGGCTGGATCGGTGTGGGTGCTCCCCCTTGTCGTCACGGTGGGCGGTTGACGTAGGTGTCGCCGGGAGCGCCTCGGACAAGGCACTCCTGAGAGGCAACACCTATGAACCATGAACATTCCACTTCGGGCGCGGACCACCATCCGGTGGTGGTCACGCGAGTCTCGGACACGCAGTGGCACGCCGTGGAGGACGACCGCACGGTCGGCCGCGGCGACGCTTCACGCCGACCCGACGGGCGGCTCTTCATCAGCATCGACGCGTGGCACGGCGCGGTCTTCGACCGCATCGCCGACGCGATGCTGGCGGACCTGCCCACACCGCTGTACACCGTGGTCGACGAGGCCGACCAGGACTCGGCATCCGCGTGGGAGCGGGCGGGTTTCACCGCCGCACGCCGCGAGTGGGGCTGTCTCGTGCCCACCGACCCGCAGATCACCGGACTCGGCTCGGTGCGGCCCCCCTCGGGCGTGACGATCGTGCCCGCCGGCGAGGCCGCGGCGGACCGGCTGCGCGCCCTGGACCGCATCGTCCGCGACGAGGTCGAGGCCGCCGTGGGATGGCGGACGATGCCGGCCGAGGTGCTGCCCCGCCCGGCGGGGACCACCGTGGTCGACCCGTCGAAGTACGCGGTGGCGCAGCACGTGGACGCGTACGTGGGACTGGTGCGGGTGACTCCGCCGAGCCGGCAGCCACGGATCGGGCTGATCGCCGTGCGAGCCGACTGGCACCGCCGCGGCATCGCCCGGGCGCTGCTGGCGCACACGCTGGGTTCGCTGCACCGCTCCGGGACCGCCGCGGCATGGGCCGAGGTGGACGAGTCCAACGCGGCGGCCACCGCCCTGTTCGAGAGCATCGGTGCCCGGCGCACGGCCGGCGCCCTGGAACTCATCCGTCACTGACGAACCGTCGAAGAGAGAAGTGAGAGAGCATGACGAAGACTTCAGGGGGCGTGGAAGTCGAAGGCACCGTCGTCGAGTGCCTGCGCAACGCCACCTTCAAGGTGGAGCTGGAGAACGGGCACACGGTGCTGGCCCACATCAGCGGCAAGATCCGGAAGAACTACATCAAGATCCTCCCGTACGACCGGGTGCTCGTGGAACTCAGCCCCTACGACCTCACCCGCGGCCGGATCCGCTACCGGTACCGGTCATAGCGGAAGGAGTCGGCCGGCCCGCTCGGCCTAGGCCGGGCTCGTGACCGCCGTCAGCCGGTGCACGTCCCGGGCCGTGCCCGTCACCCCGGACAGGAAGCCCTGCGCTCGCGGGGACGCGTTCTCCGTGAGCCAGGTCGGGTCGATGTCGCAGACGGCGACGCGCACCCCCGTGCCGGCCAGTGCCAGCGGCAGGGTGTGGACGACCGTCGACGGGAAGCTGAGGATCGTACGGCCGATCGGGCCCCGGCGGGCGATCAGCTCCAGGGGGAGATCCGGGCGGACGACCTGCAGGCCCGTCTCGGCGGCCAGACGGTGGAGTTTGTCCGCGCTCTCGCGGCGGTGTGCGAAGTAGCGGGTCGCGCCGTGGGCCTTGGCCAGGTTGCGGACGGCGTCCAGGTAGCGGTCGCCGTCCACGACCCCCGTCTCCACCAGGGACGTGCCGACCATGTCCGCGCCCTTGCTGATGCGCGGCGGCCCGAAGCGGGCGCGGGTCCAGGAGAAGTCGTTGGCCGTGACCGCCACCCCGTCCGGGGTTTCCGTCACCGGCATGGAGGAGAAGACCTCGACCCGGCGGTGGGCGCTCGGCCTCAGACGGCGGCGGGCCGAGGAGGACACCGGGGCGAAGAGCAGGTCGCGCGCCCCGCGGCGGCCGCCCTTGCGGTGCCAGCGGACGAGCCGTTCGCCCCGGGCCAGCTGGGTGACGAACTCCATCGTCGCCGTGCCGTCGTCGACCACCACGAGATCCTTGGCACGGGTGATCGTCAGCAGCAACTGCACATAGCGCGAGAACGGGTCTCCCATGACGATGCGGTCCGCCCGTCTCAGGGCCCCCGCGAGGCCGCCGATCGTCTGGAACGGGGCCGCCGGGCCGCCCCGCGCCTCCTCCCAGCGCACCCGGTACCCCTCGTCCCGGGCCAGGTCCGCCATGCGGCGCAGCTGGCCCCGGGTCATGGGGTCGGTTGGGGCCAGGACGACGACCGTGAGATCCGCGCCGGCCGGTGGCGTGTCACCGGCCACTGTCCGCCGCACCTGCGCCGGCACGGACGGCAGCGGGTCCGGATCCGCGCCGCGCAGGCCCCGCAGATGCGCCCACTCCAGCACGTTCAGCAGCTGGACGGGGCTCTCCACGAAAGCGAGCGTGCGGGGAGGGTGGCCGGTGTGACCGGCGCGGGGGCTCATCGGTGTACGACCGTCCCGTCGTAAGTGACCTGGATTCACACCGAGACCGGCTCGCCCGCCGCCGCCGCGATCTCCGCCTCGGCGACGACGCCGGCGACGCGGCGCAGCTTCTTCATCGGGCCCAGCTCGGAGTCGTAGACCTTCTTGACGCCGTCACCGAGGGAGGCCTCGATGGTGCGGATGTCGCGGACGAGGCGGGTGAGGCCCTGCGGCTCGACGGAGGCGGCCTGGTCGGAGCCCCACATGGCGCGGTCGAGGGTGATGTGGCGTTCGACGAACACCGCGCCCAGGGCGACCGCGGCCAGCGTGGTCTGCAGGCCCGTCTCGTGGCCGGAGTAGCCGATCGGGACGTTCGGGTACTCCTTCTCCAGCGTGTTGATCACGCGGAGGTTCAGCTCCTCGGCCTTCGCCGGGTACGTCGACGTCGCGTGGCACATCAGGATGTTGTCGGAGCCGAGCACCTCCACCGCGTGGCGGATCTGGCGGGGGGTGGACATGCCGGTGGAGAGGATGACCGAGCGGTTCGTGGCGCGCAGGGCGCGGAGCAGTTCGTCGTCCGTCAGGGAGGCACTCGCCACCTTGTGGGCGGGCACGTCGAACTTCTCCAGGAAGGCGACGGCCTCGGTGTCCCACGGGGAGGCGAACCAGTCGATCCCCTTCTCCTTGCAGTACTCGTCGATCTGGCGGTACTCGTCCTCACCGAACTCCACGCGGTGGCGGTAGTCGATGTAGGTCATCCGGCCCCAGGGGGTGTCGCGCTCGATGTCCCACTGGTCGCGCGGGGTGCAGATCTCCGGGGTGCGCTTCTGGAACTTGACCGCGTCGCAGCCGGCCTCGGCGGCCACGTCGATCAGCTTGAAGGCGTTCTCCAGCTCACCGTTGTGGTTGATGCCGATCTCGCCGCAGATGTAGACGGGACGGCCGGGGCCGACCTCGCGCGAACCGAACGTGCGGATGCGGGAGTTGCTGCTCATGGGGGAGATGTCCTTACTTGGGGAGGGAATCGAGAGAGGGGCCGAGGATCCAGCTGGCGATCTCTCGGATCGCGCCGTCACCGCCGGGGACGGTGGTGACCGCGCGTGCGGCGCCGCGTACGACGTCGTGGGCGCTCGCGACCGCCACGGGCCAGCCGACGAGGGCGAAGCACGGCAGGTCGTTGACGTCGTTGCCGACGTAGAGCACGCGCTCCGGCGCGATGCCCTGCTCCTCGCACCACTGCTTCAGGGCGAGGTCCTTGCGGTCGATGCCGTGCAGCACCGGGAGCTTCAGCTTCCGGGCGCGGGCGGCGACCACAGGGTTCTGTTCCGTGGACAGGATCAGCATCTTCAGGCCGCTGCGCCGCAGGGCCGCGATGCCCAGTCCGTCGCCGCGGTGCACGGAGACGAACTCCCGTCCGTCGGAGTCGATCAGCACCCGGTCGTCGGTCTGGGTGCCGTCGAAGTCGAGGACCACGGCGTCGATGTCGTCGTGGGCGGGCAGCGCACCCGGGCGGTCCGCGTCGAACAGCGGGGCGAGGGCCCGAGCGCGCGCCAGGTCGTGCGGGTCGTCGATCTCCAGGACCCGGGCGGGGTCGGTGCGGACGAGTTCCGTACGGCCGAAGAAGCGGTGCCGGTGCTTGCGGAAGCCGGGCGCGGCCATCGCGTAGGCGGCGCCGGTCTCCAGGAAGTCCTGGGGGCGGTCCTGGCGGCGCGGGCGGTAGGACTTGTCATGGTTGACGCCGTGGCCTCCGGCGGTCGGCGCGGGAGCGGCGTGGCCGCCGCCGGCCGCTGCGTCCGCCGAGCCGGTGCCGGGCCCGGCTGCCGGGCGTGCCGGGAGCGTGGGTTCCTCCGCTGCCGCCCGGCCTTCGGTCAGCGTGCCGGTGGGCGACGGCTCGCCGTGCGAGGCGAGTCCGTCGACCGCGTCCCGCCAGACGAACCCGTGGAACGGCGCGACCGTCAGCGCGGTGTCCGCACCGCCTTCGATCACCGCCGACGCGACGCCGTCGATGTCCTCGCGGACGAGGAACGGGCTGGTGCACTGCACCAGGAGGACCACGTCGACCGCCGCGCCGTGCAGCGCCTCGTGGGCGTCCATGGCGTGCAGGACCGCGGCCTCGGAGGTCGCCGTGTCCCCGGCGATGGCGGCCGGGCGCAGCACGACCTCGGCGCCGGCCTCGCGGGCGGCGGCGGCGATGGCCTGGTCGTCGGTGGAGACGACGACGTCGGTCACCAGCCGGGCGGCCCGGCACTCGCGCACCGCGCGCGCCACCAGCGGGACCCCGCCGACGGGCGCGAGGTTCTTCGCGGGCACGCCCTTGGAGCCGCCGCGCGCGGGGATCACCGCGAGCACCCGGCGCACCGTCGCGCCTCGGCCCGCTTCCGGGTTCGACATGGGGTCCACTCCTTGGAAAGAGGTCACAGCTCCCCCATCCGGCGGATCACCGGGGCGACCCGCTGCACGCCGTGGCGGTAGGCGCCCCGCGCGGCGCGGCGCACGATCTGGCGGACCGGCCCGGGCTCCTTGTCGGCGGCGGGCGCGCCGGGCAGCGGGACGCCGTCCGGGCCCAGGTGGTGCCGGGCGAGGATGCCGGGCAGATAGCCGGGCGCGGTCTCGGGGGTGTAGTAGGGGGTCAGGGGCGGCAGGCCGCCGGGGCGGTCCAGCAGCTTGGCGATGCGCTCGCGGGCCGTGTCGAAGGCCGTGCCGTACGTGCCGTCGGCCGCCACCCCCTGCCGGGCGACCCACTTCCCGTCGGCCACCGGCCGGTGTCCGGCGTCGAGCTGGTCCCAGGAGGCGAGGCAGCCGGAGCCGGTGAAGTGGTGGTTGCCGAGCACCTCGCGCACGCCCAGGTCGGTCAGGATCACCGTGGGGATACGGCGGTGCAGGGCCTCCAGGGCGGCGGTGGAGCTGACGGTGACGAGGAGGTCGGTGCGGTCCAGCACCTCGCCCATGTGGCCGTACACCAGCCGGAAGTTGGCGGGCAGGTCCTTGCCCTGGGCCAGCTTCTGGTACGGGGTCTCCTCGATGTGGGTGGTGTGTTCGCCCGGCTTGGAGCGCAGCTTGAGCAGCACCTCGCGCTCGGGGTGCCTGCGGGCGTGTCCGATGAGCCGGTTCAGCAGGTACGTACGGTCCTTGCGGCTGTCGGGGACGGACGGCTGGGCCGCGAACACCACGGTGTACGGGTCGTGTTCACCGGTGTACGGCGCCCCGCCGAGGAAGGGCAGCGCGACCTCGGTGACCGAGGAGGCGTCGGCCCCCACGCCCTCGTACACGGCCCGGAACCGGTCCGCGTCATGACGCGAGTTGGCGAGGACGAGGTCCGCGCCGTGCCGCAGCAGCAGTCCGTCGGCGAGCTTCTCGTAGACCACACCGACGTACCCGGTGACGACGACGGGACGGGCGCCGGTGCCCGCCCAGGTGGCGCGCAGCCCGTGCAGCATCGCCTGCACCCCGCCGCCGACCAGAGCCAGGACGAGGACGTCGTACGACGCGTCGCCCATGGCGCGCAGGAATTCGACTCCGGTGACCTCGCGGAGGGAGTCCGCCCGGACGCCGACCTCCTTCAGCTGACGGGCTGTCGGGGTGGCTCGTCCCCGCAGGAGGTAGCCGTCGAGGCGGATCCCGGCATCGGCGGGGGCGAGGCGCTGCGCGGTGAGCGCGCCCCACTTCCACCGGGTGTCGGAATCGGCGAGGACCGCGACCCGCAGGGACTTCGTAGCACTTGCTGGCACGCCGAAGACGCTAGGAAGGCATTCCGAGGTTCCGCCCAACCGGAATGCAACAAACGGTTAACAGCACATCGCCGAATGGCGAATCGGGCCGTGAAGGCGCCCGGAAAAAGCCTGGTTCACAGCTTCGCCATGTGTCGTTCACCCGGCATCAAGCGGACGGCCAAGACGAATGACGGGCTTCGCCCTAACGTCCCTGACGTGGTCAAGCTCTCCGTCATCGTGCCGTTCTACAACGTGCAGCAATACGCGCCCGACACGCTCAGGAGCCTGAAGGCGAACGCGCGTGAGGACTTCGAATTCATTCTCGTCGACGACTGTTCCCGTGACGGGACACCAGAGATCCTCGCGCGCGCGGAGCGCGAGCTGCCCGGGGCCGTGTACGTCCGGCACGAGCGGAACGGAGGGCTGGCGACTGCCCGCAACACCGGTATCGACCGGGCGCGCGGCGCCTACCTGACCTTCCTGGACGGCGACGACTGGCTCGCCCCCGGCTACTTCGCACAAGCGGTTTCCGCCATGGAGGAGTTGGGCTGCGACTTCATCCGCACCGACCATGTGCAGTGCACCGCTCGGTCGCGCCAGGTGTTCCGGGTGCCGGTCGGCCGGCGGAACGTGGTGCTGGACCCGCGGGCGGCGATCCTGCCCGCCGACCGGTCGACGTCCGTGGACTACGCGTACGCGTGGGCGGGTTTCTACCACCGGCGGCTGGTCGACAAGGGGGTGCTGCACTTCACCGACGGGCTGCGCACGGCCGAGGACCGGCCGTGGATCTGGAAGTTGCACCGGGAGGCGGAATCCTTCGCCGCGGTGAGTCTGCTCGGTGTGTTCTACCGGCGCGGAGTCGCCTCCTCGCTCACCCAGATCGGTGATGTCCGGCAGCTCGATTTCATTCGCGCGTTCGATCAGGTCATCACGGAAACCGCGCAGGACCGGGATGCCGGCCAACTGCTCCCGAAGGCCGTCCGCACCTATTGCGCCATCATTTCCCATCATCTGGGATCCATCGAAAGGTTCGAGCCCGCGGTGGCGAAGAAACTGAAATCCATGAGTGCCGCCGCCCTGCGGCGCATGCCGCAGGACGTGCTGGACGAGGCGCTGGACTCCATGGACCTCCAGCGTGCCACCAAGCTGCGCCGGCTGCGCCGCCGTCCCGCCCCCGCGGGGGCCGCCGCGTGACCACCCAGATCTTCCAGGCGTCGACGCTGTACGGCACGGCCACGCTCGCCGCCGCCCTGGACTCCGGCTGTTTCCGCCCGGCCGACCGGCGGATCCTGCTGGTCTGCAACAACGCGGCCACGCCCGAGACCACGCCCGCGCTGGACGAGGCACCCGGCTTCGGGAAGCTGCGCGACCGCTTCGACGACGTGATCCTGTACAACGACACGATCTTCCCGTTCCACCCGGGCGGCTGGGCGCCCCGGGTGGACGACATGCCGCTGTGGGAACGCTTCCTGCGGCACGAGTGGCAACTGGGCGCCGATGACGTGGAGTTGGCCGTCGAGTCGATCCAGGTCAACCCGTCGCTGGCGCTCGCGCAGATCTTCACCGGCGCCCCGGTGACGGTGTACGCCGACGGCCTGATGAGCTACGGCCCCACCCGCAACAAGATCGACCCGCTGGTCGGCACCCGGGTGGACCGGGTGCTGCACCTGGACCTGGTGCCGGGCCTGAAGCCGCTGCTGCTCACCGAGTTCGGCGTGCCGGGTGAGATCGTGCCGACGGCCGCCTTCCTCAAGGTGCTCGCCGAACTGGCGCCGTCCGGGGACGGGCTGCCGGAGGTCGAGGAGCCCGCGCTGCTGCTCGGCCAGTACCTCTCGGCGCTGGACATCCTCACCGCCGAGCAGGAGGAGAAGCTGCATGTACGCATGCTGCAGGGCGCGGTGGCGCTCGGCCACACCAGGGTGGTGTTCAAGCCGCACCCGTCGGCCCCGGCCCGCTTCACCCGCTCGCTGGAGCAGGAGGCGGAGAAACTGAAGGCCGAGCTGACCGTGGTCGACACGCCGGTCCTCGCCGAGGTGCTGTACCAGCGGATGCGTCCCGCGCTGGTCGTCGGCTGCTTCTCCACCGCCCTGCTCACGGCGCGGGCGCTGTACGGCCTGCCGGTCGCCCGGACCGGCACCGAGGTACTGCTGGAGCAGCTGACCCCGTACGAGAACAGCAACCGGGTCCCGGTCAGCATCGTGGACGCGCTGCTGCCCGACCTCGGTGACCGTGCCGCGGTCACCGGGCAGCGCACGGGCATGGCCGTCGAGGCGCTCGGCGCGCTGGTCCGCGCGGTGGGCTTCGCGATGCAGCCGAAGATCTACCCGCGGCTGCGCCCCGAGGCCGAGACCTGGCTCGCGCGGCACCTGGACCCGCACACCATGCGCTACTTCAAGCGCCGGCGGCTGTCCTCGCTGGCCCTGCCCGGCGGGGTGCCCGCCCAGCTGGCGTTCATCCCGCGCAACGCGACGGTCCGCCGGGTGGCCCGCAAGGCCCGCAGCCTGCGCCGGTCGTCGCGCCGTTGACCGCCGGGGGCGGGGCCGCACACGCGGCCGGGGAGCCATCGGCAGCTGGACCTTGCGACCGAACCAGGAGGGAACACCACACATGGCTGCTTCACGCCCCGGCCTCACCGCCGAACCCGGCCCTCTCATATCCCGGGTCACATCCCGGGCGGCCGCGGTGCCGCCGGGCTCCGGCGGGCGCCGGGGCCGCCTGCTCGCCCTGGACGGTCTGCGGCTCGTCGCCGCGCTGATGGTGTGCCTCTACCACTACGCCGGCCGCGGCGGCCCGGTCTCCGCGTCGTGGCACGGGAGCCCGGCCCAGCTCTTCCCGGTCCTGTCCCGGGCGGCCGTCTACGGCAACTTCGGCGTGCAGTTCTTCTTCGTGATCAGCGGTTTCGTGATCTGCATGAGCAGTTGGGGCCGCACCCTCGGCGACTTCTTCCGCTCCCGCGTCGCGCGTCTGTACCCGGCGTACTGGGTCGCGCTGGTCCTGATCACGGGGGCGTCCGTAGCGCTGCCCGTCGTGGTCCACCCGGTCCGGCTGGACGAGTTCCTCGTCAACCTCACCATGCTGCAGCAGCCGATGGGCGCGACCCGGGTCCTCGGCGTGTGCTGGACGCTCTGGGTGGAGGTGCGCTTCTACGCCCTCTTCGCCCTGCTCGTCGTGGTGCGCGGGGTCACCCACCGCCGGGTCGTGCTGTTCGCCTGCGTCTGGACCCTGGCGGCCGTCCTGTGCCACTCGTCCGGCAACGAGCTGCTGGACCAGGTGGTCATGCCCGAGTACGCCCCCTTCTTCATCGGCGGCCTGGCGCTGTACCTGATCCACCGCTTCGGCGGCGACCTGCTGGCGTGGGGCGTCGTCGCGATGTCCTGGCTGCTCGCCCAGAGCGAGGCCACCCGCGGCCTGTGGGGCCCGCATCCGCACCGTGACCCCTACGTCGTCATCCTGATCGTCACCGTCGCCTTCGCGGCCGTCGCCGCGGTGGCGGTGGGCTGGACACGGTGGGCCTCCTGGCGCTGGCTGGTCACGGCCGGCGCGCTGACGTACCCGTTCTACCTGGTCCATGAACACCTGGGCTGGTTCGTCATCCGGGTGCTGCACCGGGGCCTCGGCCTGCCCGCGTGGCCGACGCTGCTCGTGACCGTCCTGGGCATGCTGCTGCTGGCGTGGCTGATCCACCGGTTCGTGGAGAGGCCGGTCGGGCCGCGCCTGAAGCGGGCTCTGAAGACGCGGGGGCGACTCGGGGTCTAGGGGGTTTCGTTTGGATCAGCCCGGGTCCGCGACGCCCGGCGCCTGATCCGACCCGATCCGAACGAAACCCCCTGGACTCTCCGCTCAGCTGATCCCGTACCGCGCCCCGATGCCCGCGACCACCAGTGCCAGCCCCTCCTCGAACTGCTCGTCATAGCCGTCGAAGAGCAGCTGTCCGGCCTCCGCGGCGAGCGGGTACCCGGCCATCCGCCGGGCGCGTTGCTCGACGTCGTACCCCTCCCGGCGCTCGCCCGGCAGGGGTACGACGCCCTGTTCCTCGGTGACGAAGCCGATGGTGTACGCCGTCGCCGTACGCCCCGCGTGGACCGCCTGGACGAGGGTGAAGCCGGCGTCCGTGAACAGGCGCAGGTTCGCCTCCAGCTGGGCGGCGTGGTCCGTGCCCGTGAAGCGTGAGCCGCTGAACACCTTGGCCCCGTCGCGGTAGCCGAGCAGCGCGGCCCGCAGTCCGCGGTTCGTCCTCAGCAGTCGCTCCTGCCAGGTGTCGGCGGGGTCGAGCGCGACACCGGCGAGCATCCGCCGGTACATCTCCGTAGCCATCTCGTCCAGCAGCGCCTGCTTGTCCTTGAAGTGCCAGTACAGCGCGGGCGCCTTGACGTCCAGCTCCTTGGCGATGGCCCGCAGGGTGAGGCCGTCCAGGCCGACCTCGTTCAGCAGGCGCAGCGCGGTGCCGGCGACGCGTCGGCGATCCAGGGGGGCACGTTTCTCGGGGCTCACACTTGACAGCTTAACAGCGTTAAGGGCACGCTCATGGGCAACGGAACTTAACAACGTTAAGGAGAAATGTGATGGATGTTCTGATCGTGGGCGCGGGCCCGACCGGTCTGACCCTCGGCATCGACCTCGCGCGACGCGGGGCGGAGGCGCTGGTGGTGGAGCGGGCCGAGGGCCTCTTCCCCGGCTCGCGCGGCAAGGGGCTGCAGCCGCGCACCCTGGAGGTCTTCGACGACCTCGGGGTGGTGGACGAGGTCCGCGCGGCGGGCGGTCCGTACCCGGCCCGGATGATCTGGAGGAACGGCGAGCGGACCGGCGAGCAGCCGATGTTCGACGCGATCGAGGCGGATGAGGGCGCGCCGTACACCGAGCCGCTGATGGTCGCGCAGTGGCGCACGCAGGAGGTGCTGTACGGGCGGCTGGCCGAGCTGGGCGGGGCGGTCTCCTTCGGGCGCGAGGTGACCGGCGTCGGGCAGGACACGGACGGCGTGACCGTGCGGTTCGCCGACGGAACGACCGCCCGCGCCCGATACGCGGTCGCGGCCGACGGCGGCCGGTCCGTCGTCCGGCGCGCGCTGGGCGTCGGCATCACCGGGGAGACGGTCGACCCCGCGCCGTTCCTGGTGGCGGACATAGGGCTGACGGGCCTGGACCGCGACCACTGGCACACCTTCCCGGGCGCCGACGACACCGGCGTCGCCCTGTGCCCCCTCGCCGGCACGGACGACTTCCAGCTGCAGGCACGCCTCGCACCGGGCACGGAGCCCGACCTGTCCCTGGACGGCGTCCGCAAGCTGGTGGCGGCGTACACGCACCTGGACGCCGCGGACGTCACCCGACTGCGCTGGGCCTCGGACTTCCGGCCGCGCACCGGCCTCGCGGACCGCTTCCGGGTGGGCCGGGTGTTCCTCGCGGGCGACGCGGCCCACGTCCACTCCCCGGCCGGCGGGCAGGGCCTGAACACCAGCGTCCAGGACGCCTACAACCTGGGCTGGAAACTGGGCGCGGTGCTGCGGTCCGGGGCGCCGGACTCGCTGCTGGACACCTACGAGGAGGAGCGACGGGCGAACGCCGCGGCCATGCTGGACCTGTCGACGGGCGTGCACCGCGGCGAGGTACGGCGCGGAAAGGCGACCGGGCAACTCGGCCTGGGCTACCGGGAGTCGTCGCTGAGCGTGGAGACGCGGGGCGAACCGGCCGGCCTCCGGGCGGGCGACCGCGCCCCGGACGGCACGGTGTCCGGCGTCCGCCTCTTCGACGCGTTCCGGGGCCCGCACTGGACACTGCTCGGCGCGGAGGCCTCCGGCGTCACCGGCGTGCGGGCGCTGCCCGCGGTGCCGGAGTCATACGGCCCGGGTGTCTTCCTGGTCCGCCCGGACGGGTACGTGGGCTGGGCGGGCGACACGACAGCCGGGCTGGACGCGTATCTCACCCGGGTCGGCCACCGCTAGACGCTACGCGCTGGCCAGCGTCAGCTTCACGGCGAACCCCAGGAACAACGCCCCGGCCGCCGACGTGGCCGTCGCGGACAGCCGCTTCCGCCGCCGGAAGGCCGCGGCGAGCCGCGTCCCGCTGAATATCAGCGCGCTGAGATAGAGGAAGCTGGCCAGCTGGGCGAAGGCGCCGAGGACGACGAAGGACAGCGCCGGGTAGGCGTAGTGGGGGTCGACGAACTGCACGAAGAAGGCGACGAAGAACAGGATCGCCTTGGGGTTGAAGAGGCTCACGACGAACGCGCGCCGGAAGGGCCGCTCGTCGGTGACGGCGGTGGCCGCGGCCGAGTCCTCCAGGGTCTTCTCCCGCCGCGTCCGCCACATCTGCCAGGCGGCCCGCAGCATGCCGATCGCGAGCCAGGTCAGATATCCGGCACCGGCGTACTTCACGATCCCGAACAGCACGGCGTTGGCCTTCAGCAGCGAGGCGACCCCGGCGGCGGACAGCGTCATCAGCGCGGTGTCCCCGCACCAGACCCCGGCGGCGGCCGTGTAACCGGCCCGCACTCCGCGCCGGGCGGCGACGGACAGGACGTAGAGGGAGTTGGGGCCGGGCAGCAGGACGATCATGATCAGTCCCGCGAGGTAGGTGGGGAGGTCGATGACGCCGAACATGGGAAGGAGTGTCGCACGGGGGTACGACACTCCGGCTCAGAACACCTCCGACGGCTCGTACGCCCCCCAGACCCCGCGGAGCGCCCCGCACACCTCCCCCACCGTCGCCCGCCCCCGCAGCGCCTCCCTCATCGGGTACAGCACGTTGTCCTCACCCGCCGCCGCCTTCCGCAACGCGTCCAGCGCCGCGTCCACCGCCCCCTGGTCCCGCTCGGCCCGCAGCTTCGCCAGGCGCTCCGCCTGCCGGGCCTCGATGGCCGGGTCGACGCGCAGCGGCTCGTACGGCTCCTCCTCGTCCAGCTGGAAGCGGTTCACGCCCACGACCACCCGCTCCCCGGAGTCCGTCTCCTGGGCGATCCGGTAGGCGTTCCGCTCGATCTCGGCCTTCTGGAAGCCCCGCTCGATCGCCGCGACCGCCCCGCCCAGGTCCTCGACCCTCCGCATCAGGTCGACGGCCGCCTCCTCGACCTCGTCCGTCATCCGCTCGACCGCGTACGAACCCGCGAAGGGATCCACCGTCGCCGTCACGTCCGTCTCGTGCGCCAGCACCTGCTGGGTGCGCAGGGCCAGCCGCGCGCTCTTGTCCGTCGGCAGCGCGATCGCCTCGTCGAAGGAGTTGGTGTGCAGGGACTGGGTGCCGCCGAGGACCGCCGCCAGGGCCTGGACGGCGACCCGGACCAGGTTCACCTCCGGCTGCTGGGCCGTCAGCTGGACCCCGGCCGTCTGGGTGTGGAAGCGCAGCATCAGCGACTTGGGGTTCCGCGCCCCGAACTCCTCCCGCATCACCCGCGCCCAGATCCTGCGCGCGGCGCGGAACTTGGCGACCTCCTCCAGCAGCGTCGTACGGGCCACGAAGAAGAAGGACAGGCGGGGCGCGAAGTCGTCCACGGACATCCCCGCCGCCACCGCCGTACGGACGTACTCGATGCCGTCCGCCAGGGTGAACGCGATCTCCTGGACGGGTGACGCGCCCGCCTCGGCCATGTGGTAGCCGGAGATCGAGATCGTGTTCCACTTCGGGATCTCGGCGGTGCAGTACTTGAAGATGTCCGCGGTCAGGCGCAGGGAGGGCTTCGGCGGGAAGATATACGTCCCGCGCGCGATGTACTCCTTCAGCACGTCGTTCTGGATCGTGCCCGTCAGCCGGTCGGCCCGTACGCCCTGCTCCTCCGCCACCAGCTGGTACAGCAGGAGCAGCAGTGCCGCCGGCGCGTTGATCGTCATCGACGTCGAGACCTGGCCGAGCGGGATGCCGTCGAACAGCGCCCGCATGTCATCGATCGAGTCGACGGCCACGCCCACCTTGCCGACCTCGCCGTGTGCGAGGGGCGCGTCGGAGTCGTGGCCCATCTGGGTGGGCAGGTCGAAGGCGACCGAGAGGCCCGTGGTGCCGTGGGCGATCAGCTGCCGGTAGCGGGCGTTGGACTCGGCGGCCGTACCGAAACCGGCGTACTGGCGCATGGTCCAGGGGCGGCCGGTGTACATGGTCGGGTAGACCCCGCGGGTGAACGGGTACGCGCCCGGTTCGCCCAGTTTCCCGGCCGGGTCCCAGCCCTGGAGGGCCCCCGGTCCGTAGACCGGTTCGACCGGCAGTCCCGACTCCGACTCACGCGCCATGGATGCCTCCGCAGTACGTCCTGTCACCCCTCACCATGCCCCGTCGTTCGGCGGCGGTCACGCGGGGAAGCATCCCCGGCATGAGGATCTCGCGAAGACCGGCCGCCGTACTCACCTCGGCCGCCGCCCTTACCGCACTCACCGCCCTGTGCGGCTGCACCGCGCAGCCCCCGGACACCGACGGCAAGCCCAGGGCGCCGGTGCACGTCCTGCCCCCGGAACAGACCGCCACACCCACCTCCGGAGAGACGTCGGGACTCACCCCGGGACAGACGTCCGGGCAGGCGCCCGATCAGCCCTCTGTCCCGGTGAATCCCACCCGGACGGCCCAGCAGTCACCGGCCGTACCGGCCGCACCCCGGCCGCGGGTGCTGTGGTCGCGCGGCGACAGCGGGCCGGGGGTGCGGGAGCTGCAGGCGCGGCTGCGCCAGGCGGAGTGGCTGTTCGACGGGCCGACGGGGTCGTACGGCCCGCTGACCGAGCAGGCCGTCAGGGGCTTCCAGGGCAAGCGCGGGCTGCCGCAGACCGGGCAGACCGACTCCGTCACCTGGGAGCGGCTGGTGCGGATGACCCATGCGCCCGGCACCTGGGAGCTGTACCGGATGGGCGGCCAGCCGGCCGGTCCGCCCGACCCGCGCTGTATGACCGGGCGTGTCCTGTGCATCGACAAGACGACGCGGACGCTGCGCTGGATGGTCGACGGCCGGACGCTGTCGACGACGGCGGTGCGGTTCGGGGCGCAGTACACACCGACCCGGGAAGGTGTCTTCCACGTCTACTGGAAGGCACGGCACTGGGTGTCCACGCTCTACCACTCGCCGATGCCGTACGCGATGTTCTTCAGCGGCGGCCAGGCCGTGCACTACTCGTACGACTTCGCGGCGCGCGGGTACGCGGGCGGTTCGCACGGGTGCGTGAACGTCCGGGACGAGACGGCGATCGCCCGGTTGTTCGCGCAGGTGCGGGTGGGCGACAAGGTCGTCATCCACTGGTGAACCCGGTGGGAATCCGCTGGTGACGACGGGTGGGGAGGGGTTGCGGGGCGCGGGCGGGACCGGGGGAACGTGTCCCGCCCGCGCCAGGTGCACGAGCCGTGGGTACGGGGGGAACCCCGGCTCAGTGCTACGGCCGATGACCAGTCGGCTCACTCATTACTGCGTCCGGGGCTCCGAAAACGTCACACCTTGCGGGAAGAAATTTTCTTGAAGCACGAAACCGCAGGTCAGGGGCGGTGAGTCGGGGCCGGCTTCCGGGCTGGGACGGACCCGGCGCCCTCACCGAGCCGGGCCGTGGCACCGGCACCGCCCTTGCCGGGATGCCGGTGACCGCCGCCGCCATGGCCCGGATGACCGGGGCGGCCCCGGCCGGGGTTGCCCTCGTCGTCGCCCGCGCCCTTGTCCTTGCCGCCGCCCTTGCTCTTTCCGCCGCCGTCGCCCTTGGCCTTGCCGCTGTCGCCGCTCCCGTCGCCCTTGCCGCCGTTCTTCATGCCGTCGGCCAGGTCGGCGACGGACAGGACGAGCTTGCAGTACCGGCTCACGCGTGCGCTGCCGCCCGCCAGGTTCTCCAGCGCGCGCCGGCGGCCCGCCTCCAGTTCCCTGCCGTCCCGGAGGTCCCGGCAGGCCCCGGCCGCGTCCTTCCACCGGCCGCCGGGGGTGCCGGAGGGTTCACCCGCGCCCGGGGTGTGGCTGCTGCCGGTGCGGTCGTCCGGTCCGGTGGCCTCGCCGGAGGAACCGCCGCGGTGCGCGCCCGGCCCCTGCGTCGCGCCCCCGGGCGGGACCGAGGCGAACGGCGTGGAGGTCGCGTCGGCGGAGGGGGAGGCGGAGGCGGAGGGGCCGGGCTCCTCGGGCCCGAACGGCGTACGCAGCATCCCGCTCCCGGCGGCCATGGCGACGCCGCCGAGCGTGCCCGCGGTCACCACGGCGGCGAGCGCCAGGCGCACCGGGCGGCCCCAGCGGGGGCGGCGGGCGGTTCCGGTACGGCCCGGGGCGCCGATGCGGATCAGGCCCTCGCCGGCACCGGGCACGGCCCGGCGGGAGCTGCCGGGGGCGGGGACGGGGGCGGTCCGTTCGGCCCCGGCGGCATCACGGGCCTTGCGGAACGCGGCCAGGGCGGCCTGTTCACCGGGGAGTTCCCCGGTGGCCGGGGCGGCCTCCGCGGCGAGCGCGCCGAGCGCCCGGGAGAGGCGTTCGGCCTGGTCACGGGCGGGGGTGTCGACGGCTTCCAGCGACTCACCGCGCAGCAGGCGTTCCGCCGTCTCACGGTTCAGCCACTTGTCCTGCTCGTCGGCCATCACATGTCCTTCTGCGTCCGCGCACGCGTATGCGTCACAGTTGCGGACGACACCGCGCGGCCGCGCGGTTCTCGCTGGGGCGGGAGTGCGTCCAGCACGCCCGCGGATTCCGGATCCTCGCCGAGCAGCTCCGCGAGCCGCTTCAGACCGCGGTGCGCCGCGGTGCGCACGGCACCGGCGCGCTTGCCGAGGGTCTCGGCGGCGCTCTTGGCGTCGAGGCCGACGACGACCCGCAGGACGACCGCCTCGGCCTGGTCCTGCGGGAGCCGCGCGATGAGGGAGAGGGTGCTGTCGGTGGCCAGGGCCTCGATGGCCTCGCCGGCCGTGTCGGACTCGGCGGCCCGGCCGGTCAGCTCCGTCTCGTCGCCGCCTATGGCGGGACGGCGGCCGCGCATGCGTATGTGGTCCAGGGCGCGGTTGCGGGCGATCCGCGCGGCCCAGCCGCGGAACCGGTCGGCGTCTCCGCTGAACCGGTCGAGGTCGCGGGCGATCTGCAGCCAGGCCTCGGACGCGACGTCCTCGGCGTCCGGATCACCGACCAGCGTCCGCACGTATCCGAGCAGCCGTGGCTGCACGGAGCGGTACACCGTACGGAACGCGGTCTCGTCTCCGTCCTGTGCCGCACGCACCGCGGCGGTCAGCTCCGCGTCGTCCCCCAGCACCGCACTCCCTTTACGCCTGTTTGCCGGTCGGCGCGAAAGGCACGTTACGGCGTGAAACCGCTCGCCGTCCATGTCCGTAGAAGATGCAACTAACTCGTGACCGGGTACGGATGTGCGCAGGGTGAGGGCCGACGGGGCCGGGGTGTGACAGAAAACGCACTCATGGCGCTGTATCAAGTACGGGTCGCGCGCGGCCCGTCCGCGCGACGGCCGGGGCCTCTCCTGTGGGGGGTGGCGGCCCCGGCCGTTCGCTCAGCACGGGGTGCGCCGGGTGACGAGGATTACTTCCCACACCTGGTAAGACACCCGCTGGTACGACACCCGCTCCGGGAGCCCACGCGACGACCGTCACGCCGGCCCGGAACGCGGCGACCACGACTCCCCGCCGCCGCATCACCTGTTCCCGGCCCGGTGTCAGGCACGCCTGTTCCCGCCCTCGTCCGCCGCTCCCCCGGCGCCCAGGTGCCGGGCGAGGCGCTTCAGGCCGCGGTGCGCGGCCGTGCGGACGGCGCCGGGGCGCTTGCCGAGGACGCGTGCGGCGGCCGGGGCGTCGAGGCCGACGACCACCCGCAGCAGCACCGCCTCGGCCTGGTCGCGCGGCAGCCCGCGCACCAGCTCCAGCGCCCGCCGGGTGGACAGCGACTCCAGGGCCTCGTCGTGGGTGCTGTGCCGGCCGGGCAGCGCCAGCACGTCCTGCTCCAGCGGCGCGGCCCGGGGCCGTACCCGCCGGCGGCGCAGCTGGTCCAGGGCGCGGTGCCGGGCGATGGTCGCGGTCCAGCCGCGGAAGCCCGCGCCGTCGCCCTGGAACCTGCCGAGGTCGCGGGCGATCTGCAGCCAGGCGTCGGCGGCCACGTCCTCCGCGTCCTCGCCGACGAGGCCGCGGAGATAGCCCAGCAGGGCGGGCTGCACGATCCGGTAGGCCACCGCGAAGGCGGCCTCGTCGCCCTGCTGGGCGCGCGCGACGGCCTCGCCCAGCTCCCGGTCCCGCGGCTGCGGGCGCCGGGGTTCCCCTCCCTGGCCCAAGGCGTCCTCGTTCGTGCCGAGTTCATGGCCACCGCGTGGCTCGTTCCTCACGGTCCGACACGCTCCGGCCGTGTCCCCGCCTCCACGATGACCTGCGCCGCGCCGCACAGAAGTGTCACAGGGGGCCGACTCGGCCGGGCGGTCAGCGGGAGCCGGTGGCGTCCCGGCACAGCAGGCGCAGCGAGCCGTGGCCGCCGTAGACGCGCCGGGCCTCCTCGATGGGGTCCCAGAGCCTGCCGTCGGGGGTGCGCACCCAGTGGTCGCCGCCGGTCGCCCACCACTCGGCGCCGGTCTGGCGGACGATCACCTCACCGGCGTAGGCGCCGAAGCCGCGCAGCACGCTCTCGACGGCGGCGTACGGCGGCCCCTCGCGGCCTATCTCCTCGATCATCCGGTCGACCCGCCACAGGCTCTGCGCCGAGTAGTCGAGCCGTACCCGGGCGCCCTCGCGCATCGTCGCCACGGTGTCCGCGGCCCACCGCGCGGGCTTCGCCGCGGCGGGCGGCCTGGTGTCCTGCTGCGCTGTCGCGTACTGGGCTGTCACATACTCGGCTGTCACATACGGAAAAGCGATCCGCCGGGCTTCGGCGTCACCGGTTTCCGAGGCGTTTCACCAACCGTCGCGGAACCGGCCCAGGCCCACCGCAGGATGCTTACAGGACTCGCGCAGCCAGGGCGTTTCAGCCGCCGCACTCGCTGCGCGCCCGCCGTGACACCACCGCCCGCAGCACCCGCCGCCCCTCGATCGACAGGTCCAGCGCGCGGCGAAGGCCGTGCGGGCCGTGTTCGGCCAGGAGTTCCAGCACCGCCGTCTGCCGGCGCAGCTCCGCCGCGACCAGCGGAGGCAGGCCGGCCGTGTCCCCCGCGCGCCCGGCGTCCAGACCGTCCCCCACCGCCGCACCGTCCGCCGCGGGATCCAGCAGCCGGTGTACGCGCAGCGAGGCGACCGAGCAGGCGTCGGCCCAGGGCCGTACGGCGTCGGCGGTGCGCTCGGCCGGGGCCGCCTGCAGCATGCGGCGGACCAGCCGCGCGACCTCGTCGTCGGCGGGCCCCTCCGCGCCGTGCGCGCCGCGGGCCTTCTCCAGGCCCGGGCCCCAGCCCGAACCGTCGGCCAGGCTCGCCCACAGGGGCCGCAGCAGCTCGTCGTCGGCGCCGAGCAGGGGCAGGCACCGATCCAGACAAGCCAACCCGCTGGCGGCCAGTCCACGTTCGTCGGCCTGTGCGATCAGTTCCACCAGGCTCATGAAATGTCTCCCTCGCCAGGGCGCCGCCCCATACGGAGCCCGCACTTCCCCTTACTGCGTGCGACGGCGCGGGAGTGTCACAGCGGATGTTTTCAGCCAAGCCGGTTCGCGAGATCCCGGAAGCCGGTCCAGGACAGCGCGGGCCTGCCCGGGTCCCACAGCTTCTGCACGGTGGCCCGCAGCGGCATCCGGATCCCGGCCGCGACCTGCGCCTCCGTCTGGGCGTTCGGGAAGTCGGACCACACCGCGAACGAGCCGCCGAGGATCTGCCCGTCGTAGCTCGCCGGCACGGCGCTCGTGCCGCGCAGCACCCGCGGGTTCCACTGCTCGTAGATCCGCTGCCCGGTCGGGTACACGAAGGTCTGCGGCTGGCCGAGGACGTAGTAGAGGAACTCGTCGTTGTAGTTGAGCACCTTCCGCCCCGCGCTCAGGTACTCCACGGGCTGCCGGCCACCGAGCTCCTTGCCGGTCCAGTAGGCGACCTGGAGGTCCTTGGCCGCCTGCACGGAGGCGCCGCGGAAGAAGCCGTCGTTCCAGGCCCGCATGGTCCTGCCGTGGGCGCGGACGGTGCCGGCGCGGTCGTTCAGCCAGCCGGTGGCGAGGTCGGCGACGGTGCCGCCGGAGCCGTACTTCTGCCGGGCCGCTGCGGCGAGCTGCGGGAACGAGGTCTGCGGGTCCTTCACCGTCAGGGCCTGGTACTCGTCGCCGCCGAGGTGCCACTGGTTGCCGGTGAACAGCCCCGCGTACTCGTTCAGCAGATCGTCGACGATCTTCGCGGAGGCCGGCTTGGAGATGTCGATCGCCCCCCTGGTGGCGGCCCCGCTCGCGTCGCGCAGCTGGAGGTCGGGGTGGGCGGCGAGGACGGCGCCCAGGTGTCCGGGCGAGTCGATCTCGGGGACGACGGTGATGTGCCGGCTGTTCGCCAGGTCCACGATCCGCCGGACCTGCGCCTTGGTCAGATGGTCCGGGGAGACGATCTCGGGGTGGCTGCTGGACTCGATGCGGAAGGCCTGGTCGTCGGAGAAGTGCAGCCCCAGCTCGTTGAACTTCAGGTCCCCCAGTTCCCGTATGCGGTCCTCGATCCAGGACTCGGAGTACGGTTTGCGCGCGATGTCCAGCATGAACCCGCGCACCGGCTTGGCGGGCTCGTCCCGCACGACCCCCTCCGGCGCCGTACCGCCGCCGTGGACCTCCTGCTTCAGCGTGCGGGTGCCGTAGAAGACACCGGCCTCGCCGGGACCGCTGATGTCCACCCGCCCGTCCCGGACGGTCATCGTGTACGACTCCTGGTTCCCGCCCCCGCCGCCGAGCGCCAGCCGGACGTCCCCCGCCCGCACGTCGTCCTTCTGGCCGGCGTAGCCGATCCCCAGCTCCCCGGCTATCAGCCGGCCCTCGTCGGCCAGCTCCCCGTCGCTGATCACCACCCGGTCCGCCTTCTGCGGCTTCCAGCCGGGCCCGCGCGCCGGAGTGTGCGAGCGCACCGCGGGTATCGTGCGCGGCGCCTGCGACAGCGGATAGGACCGGCTGGGCCGCGGACTCGCCGAGGGCGTGGCCGCACCGTCGGGGGACGTGCCGGCCACCCGGCCCGACGACGAGGACTGCTGCCGCGCACCCCCTTCCGGCTGCCCGCCGCCCCCGCCCGCCGAGGCCCATACGCCGACGCCCGTGCCGAGCGCGACGGTCCCGACGAACGCGGCGGCCACCACCGCCCGCTTCCGTATCACCTGCTGCGCCGGAGCACGGCGCTTGTGCTGGGTCACCCTGCCAACGTACGACCGATCGGGTTCTCCTTCGTCATGGAGCCGCCCTGAAACTCTTCCGTCCGAGTGAATTTCAGGCATCACAGCGACACACAGTGACCACTCTCGATAACCTGACGACACACCTTTCACAGCATCCCCTGCCACGCCACATGTGACGCGAGGACCCACGCTGCCCGCCCACCGTCTCCCCTCTCTCCCCAGGCCCCTCGACGCCTTCAACGACGCGCCCGGCGACGAGGCCCGCGCCCTCCTGCTGCACTGCCTGGGCAGCCTGCGCTGGTCCCACCGCATCGCGGACCACCGCCCCTACCCCGACCTGTCCTCCCTCCTGGCCGCGGCGGACGAGGCGGCGTACGACCTGTCACCGGCGGACCTGGCGGAGGCGCTGGCCGGAGAGTCCCTCCCCGAGCTCCCCGAGGGCACGTACTCGGCGGCCCACATGGCCCTGAGCGCGGCACAGGCGGCCTACGAGGCCAGGTTCGGACACGCGTTCGTCATCTATCTGGGTGACGTCCCGCCGGCCGAGGCCCTCGACCGCACCCTGGAAGCGATCCGGTCACGATTGACAAACGATCCCGAGGAAGAACGGGTCGTCACAGCGGAGGAACTCCGGCGCCTTGCGCGCGGGCGGCTCCTGGTCCGACTCGGGGGCGCGGGGCTGTGTCCATCAGCGGCTCCGCCGCGGGGCGCGACCAGCCCAAACGCACCCGCAGTCGGCAAATAGCAGGACATACCACCCCCGCAGCCGCACGGCCCCTAACCCATCCGGTGCCAGTTTGATCACACCGGTAGGCCCCCCGTAAGGCACAGCGCGGCGTCTCGCTACGATGCTGGGGGCCGGTGGACCGTACCCGGCCGGGCCCGACCGACACCGAAGCCGGCGCGGCCCTAGTCCCCGCTCCCGGAGGGTTCTTCCGTGCCGGCTGGAACGCTGTACCGCGGCCGGGAAGGAATGTGGTCCTGGGTGGCTCACCGAGTCACCGGCGTCCTCATTTTCTTCTTCCTGTTCGTTCACGTGCTGGACACCGCTCTCGTGCGTGTCTCCCCCGAGGACTACGACAAGGTCGTAGCCACGTACAAGACGCCGATCGTCGCGCTGCTGGAGTACGGCCTCGTCGCCGCCATCCTCTTCCACGCGCTCAACGGCCTGCGCGTCATCGCCGTCGACTTCTGGTCGAAGGGCCCGCGCTACCAGAAGCAGATGTTCTGGACCGTGATGGGTGTCTGGATCGTGCTGATGCTCGGGGCGATCTACCCGGTCCTCGGTCACGCTTACCGTGTTCTCTTTGGGAGCTGACGCCGATGTCCACGACTGAAACCCCCGCGTCCGGCGTCGGCCCCGTCGAGGGCGCCGCCTACGACGTCGACCACCCGGCCCCGCTGATCGAGGCGCCGCGCAAGCGCACCAAGAAGACCCCGAAGTCGACCCGGGGCAACTTCGAGCTGGCGGCCTGGCTGTTCATGCGCCTGTCCGGCATCGTGCTGGTCGTCCTGGTCCTCGGCCACCTGCTGATCCAGCTCGTGCTGGACGGCGGTGTCTCCAAGATCGGCTTCGCCTTCGTGGCCGGCCGCTGGGCCTCCCCCTGGTGGCAGGTCTGGGACCTGCTGATGCTGTGGCTCGCGATGCTGCACGGCGCGAACGGCCTGCGCACGGTCATCAACGACTACGCGGAGCGCGCGAGCTCCCGCATGTGGCTGAAGGCCCTGCTGTACACCGCCACGGTGTGGACCATCCTGCTGGGCACGCTGGTGATCTTCACCTTCGACCCGAACATCCGCTAGGCACGGGGCTGCGAGAATCATGAAGATCCACAAGTACGACACCGTCATCGTCGGCGCCGGTGGCGCGGGCATGCGCGCCGCCATCGAGGCGACGAAGCGCAGCCGCACCGCCGTGCTGACCAAGCTCTACCCCACCCGCTCCCACACGGGCGCCGCGCAGGGCGGTATGGCCGCCGCGCTCGCCAACGTGGAGGAGGACAACTGGGAGTGGCACACCTTCGACACGGTCAAGGGCGGTGACTACCTGGTCGACCAGGACGCCGCCGAGATCCTGGCGAAGGAGGCCATCGACGCCGTCCTCGACCTGGAGAAGATGGGCCTGCCGTTCAACCGCACCAAGGACGGCACCATCGACCAGCGCCGCTTCGGCGGGCACAGCCGCAACCACGGCGAGGCCCCGGTCCGCCGGTCCTGCTACGCCGCGGACCGCACCGGCCACATGATCCTCCAGACGCTGTACCAGAACTGCGTCAAGGAGGGCGTGGAGTTCTTCAACGAGTTCTACGTCCTGGACCAGCTGATCACCGAGGTCGACGGCGTCAAGCACTCGGCCGGTGTCGTCGCCTACGAGCTGGCGACCGGCGAGATCCACATCTTCCAGGCGAAGGCCGTCATCTACGCCTCCGGCGGCTGCGGCAAGTTCTTCAAGGTGACCTCCAACGCGCACACCCTCACCGGTGACGGCCAGGCCGCCGTCTACCGCCGGGGTCTGCCGCTGGAGGACATGGAGTTCTTCCAGTTCCACCCGACCGGCATCTGGCGCATGGGCATCCTGCTCACCGAGGGCGCCCGCGGTGAGGGCGGCATCCTGCGCAACAAGGACGGCGAGCGCTTCATGGAGAAGTACGCTCCCGTCATGAAGGACCTGGCGTCCCGTGACGTCGTGTCCCGCTCCATCTACACGGAGATCCGTGAGGGCCGCGGCTGCGGGCCCGAGGGCGACCACGTCTACCTCGACCTCACCCACCTGCCGCCGGAGCAGCTGGACGCCAAGCTCCCGGACATCACCGAGTTCGCGCGCACCTACCTCGGCATCGAGCCGTACACGGACCCGATCCCGATCCAGCCGACCGCGCACTACGCGATGGGCGGCATCCCGACCAATGTCGAGGGTGAGGTCCTGGCGGACAACACCACCGTCGTCCCGGGTCTGTACGCGGCCGGCGAGGTCGCCTGTGTCTCCGTGCACGGCGCCAACCGCCTCGGCACCAACTCGCTGCTGGACATCAACGTCTTCGGCCGCCGCGCGGGCATCGCCGCCGCCGAGTACTCGGCGAAGGCGGACCACGTCGAGCTGCCGGAGAGCCCGGAGTCGTTCGTCGTCGAGCAGATCGAGCGGCTGCGCAGCTCCACCGGCAACGAGCGGGTGGCGACCCTGCGCCGCGAGCTGCAGGAGACCATGGACGCCAACGTCATGGTGTTCCGCACCGAGCAGACGATCAAGACGGCCGTCGAGAAGATCGCCGAGCTGCGCGAGCGCTACAAGAACGTGGCGATCCAGGACAAGGGCAAGCGGTTCAACACCGACCTGCTGGAGGCCATCGAGCTGGGCAACCTGCTGGACCTGGCCGAGGTCATGGCCGTCTCGGCGCTGGCCCGCAAGGAGTCCCGCGGCGGTCACTACCGCGAGGACTACCCGAACCGCGACGACGTCAACTTCATGCGCCACACCATGGCGTACCGCGAGGTCGGCGCCGACGGCTCGGAAACCGTCCGTCTCGACTACAAGCCGGTCGTCCAGACCCGCTACCAGCCGATGGAGCGTAAGTACTGATGGCTACCCCTGTTCTGGACAAGGAAGAGGCGGCCGGCAAGCCCGAGCCCGGCTTCGCCGACTCCCCCTACATCACGGTCACCTTCCGGATCCGCCGGTTCAACCCGGAGGTCTCGGCGGAGGCGGCCTGGGAAGACTTCCAGCTGGAGATCGACCCGAAGGAGCGTGTCCTCGACGGCCTCCACAAGATCAAGTGGGACCTCGACGGCACCCTCACCTTCCGCCGCTCGTGCGCGCACGGCATCTGCGGCTCGGACGCGATGCGGATCAACGGCAAGAACCGCCTTGCCTGCAAGACGCTGATCAAGGACATCAACCCCGAGAAGCCGATCACGGTCGAGCCCATCAAGGGCCTGACGGTCCTGAAGGACCTGGTCGTGGACATGGAGCCGTTCTTCCAGGCGTACCGGGACGTCATGCCGTTCCTGGTCACCAAGGACACGAACGAGCCGACCCGTGAGCGGCTGCAGTCGGCCGAGGACCGCGAGCGCTTCGACGACACGACGAAGTGCATCCTCTGCGCGGCCTGCACGTCCTCCTGCCCGGTGTTCTGGAACGACGGCCAGTACTTCGGTCCGGCCGCGATCGTGAACGCCCACCGGTTCATCTTCGACAGCCGTGACGAGGCGGGCGAGCAGCGCCTGGAGATCCTCAACGACCGTGACGGCGTGTGGCGTTGCCGTACGACCTTCAACTGCACGGACGCCTGCCCGCGCGGTATCGAGGTCACCAAGGCGATCCAGGAAGTGAAGCGCGCGCTGATCACGCGCCGCTACTGATCTTCCGCACGGCTACGGCCACTCGGGCCCCGTCTCCGGTCACGCACCGGGGGCGGGGCCCTCTTCGTGCAGCCGTCCGATCTCCCTGTGGGGGCGACGGCAAGCCCGACCTGCCTAGGGTCTGTCGTCACATTCCCGTCGTTGCCCGAGCCGGTCGCCGAGTGCGCTTCTCCGGTACAGCACATGCCGTCCGTCACGTGTCCGTGTGACCAGTCCTGTGGAGTGCAGGACACGCAGATGCTGGGAGACAGCGCTCGGGGTGACCCTGAGGCGGCGGGCGAGTTCTACGGTGGGTAGCGGCTCTTCCAGGAGGCCGAGCAGTCTTGCCCGGGGTGAACCGAGCAGAGACACCAGGGCGGCTGAGTCGACGGTCGGCATCTCCGAGCCCCACAGCGTGGCCACTCCCCGGCTGGGATAGACGAGGCTCGGCGGCTCGTCCGGACTCACGGGGGGCGCGGGCTTGTGTGCGAACACGGACGGCAGGAGCAGCAGCCCCCGGCCGGATGCCGCCACCCGATGCCTGCTGATCATCTTGTGGATGTGCAGCTCTCCGCCTTGCCAGCGCAGGTTCGGGTGCATGTCGGCGAACAGCAGTCGGGCGCCCCCCAGGGCGAGCTGGCGGGCGCGGTAGGTCATGTCGGCTTCCAGCACCATTCGCATCTGCGGCCACATCGGCTCGATGGCCACCGCCCAGTACTGCCGCAGGAGATCGCAGATGGCGTCGCGGAGTCTGGCGACAGGTGCGTCTTCGGCGGCGGTGGCGTCGCGGAGGGCTTCGGGAACAGGGTCGGGTGCGTGCGCGAGCAGCAGGTCGTGGCGGACCCGGGCGCAGGATGCCTGGCGGACGACGGAGAGTTCTTCTTCGAAGGCCGGTGCGAAGCTCGCGGGATTCGGGGTCAGGAAGTCGGGGATGGTGCGCCGCTGGGCGACCAGGGACATCAGCAGACCGGTGTCGAGCGTGCCGAGTCTGCCGAGTACGGACCTGCGCCACGGCAGGTGCAGCGCGGACAGGCCGGGATCCTGGAGCACCCGCAGGCTGAACAGGGTTTCGTGCAGGGGTGAGAGGGCGAAGCGGGTGTCCGCGAGGTCCTCGACGCCGAGCACAAAGCTGATCATTAAGCCATACGCTACATCGATTGGCGACGCAGCGTCGATGCCGTGGACTTCCTCCCATGACACCCACAACTCATGTGCGGCGGACGGCGGTTGTCACCGGCGGCGCCCGCGGTATCGGCGCCGCTGTCGCCAGGCGCCTGGCGGGCGACGGCTCGGCGGTCGGCGTGACCGATCTGGACGAGGCGGACGGCGCCGAAGCCGTGGAGGCCATCACCGAGGAGTTCCGGCGCAGGGCGGAGCAGTCCATCCCGGTCGGCCACGTAGCGGGCGGGCCGGTGGGCTGAAGGATGAGCCGTCGGATGGTCTTGATCCTGGCTGTCACGTGCGCCGTGGCGGTGGGCAACCTCTACTTTCCGCAGGCCATCGGTCCACTGATCGCCGCCGGGCTGCACGTGTCGCCCGATTCGGCCGCTGCCGTGGTGACCGCCACACAGACCGGCTACACGGCCGGGATGGTCTTGCTGGTGCCGCTTGGCGACCGGCTCCGGCACCGCTCGTTCCTCGTCGTCCTCCTCGCCCTGACCGGCCTGGCACTGCTCGCAGCGGGCTGCGCACCGGCTCTGCCGGCCCTCATCGCCGCCAGCACCCTGGTCGGCCTGACCACCGTGGGCGCGCAGATCGTCGGCCCCCTGGCGGCTGGTCTCGTGGCCGCCGACCGCCAGGGAGCGGTGATCGGCACCCTGCTGAGCGGATCGACCGGCGGCATGCTGCTGGCCCGGACGTTCAGCGGCACGCTCGGTGAGTGGCTGGGCTGGCGGGCCCCCTACCTGATCGCCGCGGTCCTGGCCCTGATCCTCGCCACCGTCCTGGCGTTCGCGGTGCCGACCACGACCCCGTCCTCCCGCCGGCCGTACACAGCGCTCCTGGCCGAGCCGCTGCGCCTGCTGCGCACCGAGCCGGACCTGCGCCGCTCGTGCTTCTACCAGGCAACCGTCTTCGCCGGGTTCTCCGCGGTCTGGACCTGCCTGGCGCTGCTGCTCGCCGGTCCGGCCTACGGGCTGGGTGCCCAGGCGGTGGGAATGATCGCCCTGGTCGGCGCGGCGACCATGGTCTGCACCCCGCTCGCCGGCCGCCTGGTGGACCGCTACGGCCCCGATCCGGTGAACCTCGTCTGCATGCTCGGCGTACTCGTCTCGGCCGCGGTCCTCGCCCTTGGCGCCCAGGGCGGAACGCAGGGTCTGACCTTCCTGACACTCGGCACGCTGCTCCTCGACACCGCGATGCAGTCCGGCATGGTCGCCAATCAGGTCCGCGTCTACGCCCTGCGCGCCGACGCCCGCAGCCGGCTCAACACCGCCTACATGACCTGCGCCTACCTGGGCGGCAGCGCAGGTTCCTGGCTCGGGACACGCGTCTGGAGCCAGGCCGGCTGGTGGGGCGTGTGCGTGCTCGTCGCGCTGCTCGCTGCACTCGCCCTCGCCCGCCACCTACTGGCGCTGTACACGTTCACGGAAGGCCCGGCCGGGTACCGTGCGGCGCGTGCGGACGGCCTCTGCCACCACCCTGGTGCCGGTGGAAGTGATCAGGCATAGCCGTTCGTCCGCCACCCCGACGAGCCCCACCGGAGTCCGCTCCGGTGGGGCTCCTCGCTTCCCGGGACCACTGCTCTTAATCTGACGACATGTCAGACGAAGAGTCGTACGAACTGCTCGGCTTCGACAACGTGCTGCTCCCCGTCGGCGACCTCGGCGAGGCGCTCGCCTTCTACGAGCGGGCCGGGTTCACCGTGGGATTCCGGTTCGACGAGGCCGGGATCGCGCTGCTGAGGGTCGGCGCGGAAACCCCCGGGATCCTGCTGCGCGCCGAGGAGGCGATGGGGCAGCGGACGCCGCCCTGGCCCTCGCCGCGCATCTGGCTGGAGGTGCCGGACGCACGGACGGCGGCACGGGAGCTGGCCGCGGCCGGCATCACCCCGCTGGACGAGGTGTTCCGCGTGGCCACCGGCTGGACCGTGGAGATCGCCGACCCCTGGGGCAACATCCTCGGCTTCACGGACTACACCAAGCGCCCGGAACTGGGCCGCCGTTACTGACCCACGAGGCCACACCCTTGAGTTGAACACGTTCAAAAACAGGTCTACAGTCATCCCTGTGGCAGCGTTTTGAACGCGTTCAAGAAGGGGTGGGGCATGGACCGCACCGTCATCGCCTACGTCATCTACCTGGTCGTCAGCATCGCGCTGACCATCTGGGTGGCCCGCACGCTCAGCCGCAACGGCCGGGTCTTCCTCGCCGACGTGCTGCACGGGAACGAGAAGCTCGCGGACGCCGTCAACCACCTCCTGGTCGTCGGCTTCTACCTGGTCAACCTCGGCTTCGTGGCGCTGTACCTCAGCGGGGACGACACGATCGAGGACACCCGCGGCATCTTCGAGGCGCTGTCGACCAAGCTGGGCGTGGTCCTGCTGGTGCTCGGCGTGATGCACCTGGGCAACGTGTACGTGCTCAACCGGATCCGGCGGCGCGGGCTCATGGAGCGCGAGCAGCGGCCCCCGGTCACCCCGCAGGAGTGGATCACCCCGGCGGCCGGGGCGTGACCACCGTGACCGGCATGACCGCCGCGGAGGACCGGGGCGCCACGGGGGGCGTCCCGGCCCTCCGCGGGCTGACCGTGCTGTACGACGCCGAGTGCGGCCTGTGCACGCATCTGCGGGACTGGCTCGCACGCCAGCCGCAGCTGGTCCCGCTGGAGCTGCTGCCGGCGGGCTCCGACCGGGCCCGGGCCCGCTTCCCCGGGCTCGACCACCGGGCCACCCTCGACGAGGTCACCGTCGTCGGCGACTCCGGCCAGGTCTACCGGGGCGCCCGCGCCTGGATCGTCGTCCTGTGGGCCCTGCGCGAGCACCGACCCCTCGCCCACCGCCTGAGCACCCCGGCCGGCGCCCGGCTCGCCCGCGGGGCGGTGCTGGCGGCGGCGAAATGGCGCGGCGCGCAGTGGGGCGGGCACCAGACCTACCGGCGGTCCGACGGGTGGACGTACCACCCGAGCACGGGGTGGAGCTACAGCCCGCCACCCTGCTCCGACGGCTCCTGCGCCGCCGGTTAGGGCCCTCCGCCGCACTCGTTAGGCTCTTCCCGTGCCCGCGAAGAACGACGGTCCCGAGACGGCCGGCTCCCCCAGCAGCAAGTCCGAGCAGACCCGCGCGCTGATCCTGGAGACCGCGATGCGGTTGTTCCAGGAGCGCGGGTACGACAAGACCACCATGCGGGCCATCGCCAAGGAGGCCGGGGTCTCCGTCGGCAACGCCTACTACTACTTCGAGGGCAAGGAACACCTGATCCAGGGCTTCTACGACCGGATCGCCGCCGAGCACCAGGCGGCGGTCCGCGAGATCCTGGACCGGGAGACCGACCTGGAGGCGCGGCTCGCCGGTGTGCTGACCCGCTGGCTCGACATCGCCCGGCCGTACCACGAGTTCGCGGTGCAGTTCTTCAAGAACGCCGCCGACCCCGACAGCCCGCTCAGCCCCTTCTCACCGGAGAGCGAGCACGCCCGCGAGCAGGCGATCAGCGTCCACCGCGAGGTGCTGGCCGGCTCGAAGTCCAAAGTCGCCCCCGAACTGCGCGACGTCCTCCCGGAGTTGATGTGGCTCTCCCAGATGGGGCTGGTGCTGTACTGGGTCTTCGACCGCACGGAGGACCGCGAGCGCAGCTACCGGCTGGCGCGGCGCGGGGCGCGGCTGACCGCCCGCGGGGTCGCGCTGGCCCGCTTCCGGGTGCTGCGGCCCTTGGTCCTGGAGGTCCACGAGCTGTTCACGGACTTCCTGCCGGGGATGACGAGGGCGCTGCCGGATCCGGGGCGCAAACCGGCCGAGTGATCACTTTCGGGTGAACGCGTGGGGAAAGGACACCGGGGGTTCCGTCTGCTTACGATGATGCTCTCGACACCAGCCCCCAGGAGGCACGCGATGTCCGCCGCATCCGTCGAGCAGCCCTTCGACGCCGACGAGCCGTTCTCCCTGACGGCCCTCGCCGACGAGATCATGGAGCGCCATCCGGGCTACCGCGTCGAGATCATCGGAGGCCATCTCCTCGTGACCCCTTCACGGGACGCCCCCCACGCCCGCGCGCTGACCGGCTTGATGATCCCCTTCATCGCCGCCGGACTCCACGGCGAGGAGACCGAGGTCCTCCAGAGCGTCGCGATCAAGCTGCCCACCGGCGCCGAGGACTACTGCATTCCCGACCTGGCGGTGGTCGACGCCGACATCGACGACCACTTCATCGAGAACAACGCGTACGACCCGATCTGCTTCCGCCTCGTCCTGGAGGTCACCTCCAGCAACTGGCGGGACGACCTGAAGACCAAGGTCGGCGCCTACGCCGAGGCCAAGGTCCCCGTCTACCTGGTGGTCGACCGCAAGCACCAGCGCCTCCACGTGCTGACCGACCCCGACGGGAGCGAGTACACGAACCACCGCGTCCACGCGCCCGGCGAGACGGTCACGCTGCCCGACTCGGTCGGCGCCAAGGTCACCCTCGACGTCGAGCAGATCATCAGGGCCGGGCAGAAGAAGGCCGACTGATCAGATCCAGTTCAGCCGCCACAGGCGGAACACGCCCGTGCCGTCGTCCAGGTACTGGCCGCCGCCCACGTCCTCGGTGCTGACCACGTACTCCTTGCGCTGCCACAGCGGGATCAGCGGGACGTCCTGGGCGACGTCCGCCTGGATGTCCTTGAAGTCGCTCGCGGCCCGGCTGCGGTCGGGGTACTGCTGGCTGTCCAGGATGAGGTGGTCGACCAGCTTGTTGCTGTACCCGGTGCTCATCGTGGAGCCGGTGCCGACGAGCGCGGCGCCGAAGGTGTCCGGGTCGGGGTAGTCGGCCACCCAGCCGACCGCCCACGCGTCCATCTTCCCGGCGGCCCAGCGCTTCTGGAAGTCGGTCCACTCGTACCCCTGGACGTCCACCCTGAACAGGCCGCCCGCCTCCAGCTGCTTCTTCAGCGCCGCGGCCTCCTGCTCACCGGCGCCCCGCTTCCTGCCGTAGCCGAGGGTGAAGCGCACCGGCAGGGTCACCCCGGCCTGGGTGAGCAGCTCACGCGCCTTCTGCGCGCTCTGCTTCGGGTAGTCGTCGAAGAACGAGGTGGTGTGGCCGGTGAGGCCGGCCGGGATCAGCGAGTACAGCGGGTCGACCGTGCCCTCGTACACCGTCGCGGAAAGCTCCTCGCGGTCGACCAGCCAGGCCATCGCCCGGCGCACCCGTACGTCGTGCAGCGGGGAGCTCGCGCGGGTGTTGAGGTACAGGTTGCGGGTCTCGGCGCTGTCGGACTCGGTGATGCGCTGCTTGGGGTCGCTCGGGTTGAGCTGGGAGAGCACATGCGGCGGCAGGTCCCGGGTGGCGACGTCCACCTGGCCCGCCTTCCAGGCGCTGTCGAGTTTCGCCGAGTCGGTGTAGTAGCGCAGTTCGATCGGACGGCCGGTGCCGCTGAGGTAGCCCTTGTACCGCCCGTTCGGCCTCAGGTCGGCCTGCCGGCCCCTGGTGTACGAGGCCAGGGTGTACGGGCCCGTGCCGTCGACCGCGGTACCGGTGCGCAGGGAGCCGGCCGGGTAGCTGTCCTTGTCCACGATCGACCCGGCGCCGGTGGCGACCTTCAGCGGGAAGGTGGCGTCGGGGGACGACAGGTGGAAGGTGACGGTCGTCGCGCTGTCGGCGGTCACCGAGGCGAGCGTGGAGAACAGCGACGCCGGGCCGACATCGGAGTTGATCTTCTTGACGCGGTCGAAGGAGTACTTCACGTCCTCGGCCGTCATCGCCCGCCCGCTCGGGAAGGTGATCCCGGACCGCAGGGTGCACTGGTACGTCCGCAGGCCGGCGCCCTGGAAGGCGCAGCTGCTCGCCGCGTCCGGGACCGGCTCGACACCGCCCGGCTCGAACGTCAGCAGCGACTGGAAGACGTTGCTGAACAGGGCCCAGGAGCCGGCGTCGTAGGCACCGGCCGGATCGAGGTTCGTGACGGCGTCCGTCGTCCCGACCGTGATCGTCTTGTTCTGGTCCTGCTGCGACGGCAGCAGCTGCCAGCCGCCGATTCCCACGACCGCGAGCGCGAGCAGTGTCACGAGAACGCGCATGCGAACAGATCGCATGGTGGTGCCCTCCCCAGGCCCTACCCCTGACCACTCCCCTAGTGGCGCGGCTCACCTAATCACACCTGTTTCAGCGGGGGGAAGGGCTTTCTGACCAGAGGTGCGAGAACGGTGCGCCGCGTCCCGCGCTATGACGTCCGGCGCAGTGCGCGCAGGCCGCGCAACCCGATGACTCCGATGACCGTCCCCCATACGAAGGAAACGACCGCCAGCAGCAGGTGCACCCAGAAGTACGCGGTGGGGTGGCCGTGGTCGAAGGCGAGTCCGCTGCTGTCCTTGACCAGGTTCTTGACGAAAGTGACCCAGATGACCCAGGACCACACCCCGAAAACGAGCAGGAACCAGGAGACCGGGCGGCTGAGCTTCATGGCACCAGTATCACCGCCGGCTGTCCGGTTCCCTGTCGGGGGTGACCTGGGTCATGGGCCTACACGGCCGACAAAAGGTACGTTCTCGACCGTGCCCGCACCGAAGAAGACCGTCCGGCGCTCCCTGCTGGTCGCCGCCACCGCCCTGCTGTCCCTGTCCGTCACCGCGCCCGCCGCCCTGGCCGTCCCGACCCCGCCGGCGAGTCCGTCGGCGACGCCTCCGGCCCGCATGTCCACCGTGGGCGGGGAGCGGCTCGGGCTCCCCGGCACGCAGGTGAACCTCGCCCCGGGTGTCCCGGTGCTGCCGAAGGACCTCACCGCCCGCTCCTGGATCGTCTCCGACGCGGAGTCGGGGGAGGTGCTCGCCGCGCACAACGCGCACTGGCGGCTGCCCCCGGCCAGCACGCTGAAGATGCTGTTCGCGGACACCCTGCTGCCCAGGTTTCCCCGGACCATGGAGCACAAGGTGGCCTCGGCCGACCTCGCGGGCGTGGGCGTCGGCTCCAGCGTGGTCGGGATAAAGGAGGGCCACTCCTACACCGTCCACGACCTGTGGCTCGGTGTCTTCCTGCGCTCGGGCAACGACGCCGTGCACGTGCTGTCCGCGATGAACGGCGGTGTCGCGCAGACCGTCGGGGACATGCAGAAGCACGCCGACGAGCTGCAGGCCCTGGACACCCACGTCGTCTCCCCGGACGGCTACGACGAGCCGGGACAGGTGTCGTCGGCGTACGACCTGACGCTGTTCGCCCGGTCCGGGCTGCAGAAGAAGGACTTCCGCGACTACTGCTCGACCGTCAGCGCGAAGTTCGAGTCCGGTGAGATCCGCAACACCAACCGACTGCTGAGCGGCGACACCGACGTGCCGGTCTACCAGGGCATCGCCGGGGTGAAGAACGGCAACACCACCAACGCGGGCGCCACGTTCACCGGCGTCGCCGAGCGGAACGGCAAGGTTCTGCTGGTCACGGTGATGAATCCGCAGAAGCACGAGCACAACGAGGTCTACAAGGAGAGCGCGAAGCTGTTCGACTGGGGCTTCCAGGCGGCCGGCAAGGTCAACGCGGTGGGCGAGCTGGTGCCGCCGAAGAGCGCCGCGCCGAGCCCCGCGCAGTCCGGGGCCGGCGCCTCCGCCGGACCGTCCGCGGGCAGCGGCGGCTCCGGCTCCCGGCCGGTGGCCGGTGCCGCCACCGGCGCGGGCTCCCGCGGCGTCGGCGTCGCCGCGGCCGTGACGGGCGGGGCGCTGGTGCTGCTGGCGGGCGCGGTGTACCTGATCAACCGCCGGTGGCCGCTGCCGGACCTGGTGCGCCGTCGGACGCGTCCGTGACTCCGGCGGGGCCGTCCTCCGTGCTCGGCGTCGCCGTCCAGGAGGCGCAGAACAGGACGAGTTTCGTGGTGAGGTTGATCCACAGCAGCAGCGCCACGGGCACGCCGAACGCGCCGTACATGCTCTTCGCGGCCACCCCCTGGATATAGCCGCTGAGCAGGAGCTTCAGCAGTTCGAAGCCGACCGCGCCGAGCAGCGCGGCCACCAGCAGGCGGCGGCGCGGCGGCTCCACCCCGGGCAGCAGGGTCAGCACGTAGAGCAGGACCAGGAAGTCGGCGAGCACGGCGACGGCGAACGCCGCGATCCGCAGCAGCACGCTGCCCCAGCCCCGCTCGGCGAGGCCAAGCTCGCGCGAGACCAGGCCGACGGCGGCCGAGGCGAGCGTGGACGCGGCGAGGGTGACGAGCAGCGCGCCGCCGAGTCCGAGCAGGACGCCGGCGTCCTTGGCCTTGGCCACCAGCGGGTTCTGCTGCTGGTCCGGCAGCTCCCACACCGCCCGCAGACAGTCCCGCACCTGCCCGACCCAGCCGATGCCGGTGAACAGCAGCACGGCGCCCGCGATGACACCGACGGTGCCGGCGTTGTGGACGAGCGAGGTGAGGTCAAGGCGGTCGGAGACGACGCCCGGGAACTGCTCGGCGATCTTGGTCTGGACGGTCTTCTGCCGTTCCGGGCTGAGCGTGGCGGCACTGATCGCGGCGCCCACGGTCAGCAGCGGGAACAGCGCCACGAAGCTGACGAACGTCATGGCGGCGGCCAGCCGCGTCCACTTCACCCGGTCCAGCCGTTCGTAGCAGCGCCACGCGTGCGTGGCCATCAGGCGGGTGACGATCGGCCCGATGCCGGGGAGTCTCTTCAGCCAGTCCATGATCCGTCCCTGCCCCTGCCGGCGCGCTCGTATGACATCCCACTAATCCCCCATTGTGTGGAGCGGGCGAATGTTCCGTAACTAACCACCCATACCGGGGCGATACGGTCACCGACATGCCTGGAGACACGGTTTCCGTCATCCGCCCGCGGACGTACGAGGAGGCCGCGGCAGCCGTCCGCGCCCGCGGGGCGGGCGGTGTCGTCGCCCGGGGCGGCCCGGCACGGGCGTACGGGGACGCCGCCCGGAACACCGGCGGCACCGTCCTCGACACGACCGGCCTCGACCGCGTGCACGTCGTCGACGCCGACGAGGGCATCGTCCTGTGCGGCGCCGGCGTCCCGCTGCACCGGCTGACCGAACTCCTGCTCCCGCTCGGCTGGTTCGTGCCGGTCGCCCCCGCCACCGGCCCCGTGACCGTGGGCGGGGCCATCGGCACCGACCTCCACGGCGGCAGCCACCATGTCTCCGGGGCCTTCTCCCGCCATGTGCTGTCCCTGGAGCTGCTCGCCGCCGACGGCGAGGTCCACGCGGTCAAGCCGGGCACCGAGCTGTTCGAGGCGACCGCCGGGGGCATGGGCCTGACCGGGGTGGTCCTCACGGCCACGATCCGGCTGCTGCCGGTGCAGACGGCGTATCTGACCGTCGGCACCGAACGCGCCACCGACCTAGACGACCTGATGGCCCGGCTGACCGGCGGCGGTCACCGCGCGCGCTACTGCGCCGCCCGGATCGACCTCACGGCCCGGGGCGCGGCCACCGGACGCGCCGTCCTCACCCGCGCCGACCACACCCCGCTCGACGGCCTCCGCAGGGGCACGCGCGCGTGGCGGCACCCTCTGCCCCCTGGCCCCCGCCGTCTTGCGACCGCCCCCGCCCTCATCCACTCCCTCATGCCCGGCCTCATGCCCGGTCTCGTCCCCGCCCTCGTCACCGGCGGTCTGCTCGGCCGCACCGCCGCCGGCCTGCTGGGCGGGATCCGGCACCGTACGGCGGTGCCACGCGGGCGTATCGGCCAACTCCGGTCGCTGGCCGCCCTCTTCGGCCCCGCGGAGCCCCTGCCGTACGTACCGCCCGGGAATCGCCCGCACGGCCGCGCCGGCCGGGTGCGCCACGAGTTCGCCGTCGGCCACGGCCAGGAGGAAACCCTGCACCGGATCCTGCGGCGCCTCGCCGCACACCGCTGCCCGTCCCTGCACGCCGTCCTGCGGCCCCTCGGGGACACGGACGCCGGCTGGCTCTCCTTCCCCCTGCCCGGCTGGAGCCTCGCCCTGGACGTCCCGGCCGCGCTGCCCGGGCTCGCCGCCTTCCTCGACGGCCTCGACGAGGAGATCGCCGCGGCCGGCGGCCGCATCCGCCTCGCCGGGGACGCACGGCTCCGCCCCGGCCTGCTCACCACCATGTACCCGCGCGTGACCGACTTCCGCGCCCTGCGCGCCCGGCTGGACCCGCGCGGAGTGTTCGTCTCCGACCTCGCCCGCCGGCTCGGCCTCTAAGTGTGCTGACCGGAAAGGCTGGTGACGCGGCCGGCTAGGCCCTAGGACACCGCGCTGCCGCGGAGCGCGCCGGCCTGGGGCGGAACCACCGACCCGCCGAACGTGAACTCCCGCAGCTTCCGCCAAACGCCGTCCGCGCCCTGCTCGTACAGGGCGAAACCCGTACACGGCCACTGCGCGTCGAAGCCGGCCAGCTCCTCGAAGGCCCGGTCCATCGCGGCCTCGTCGATCCCGTGCGCGACGGTGACGTGCGGGTGGTACGGGAACTGCAGCTCGCGCGCGACCGGCCCGGACGCGTCCCGCACCCGCTGCTGCAGCAGGGTGCAGTCCTCGGCGCCCTGGACGACCCGGACGTAGACCACCGGGGACAGCGGACGGAACGTGCCGGTGCCGGACAGCCGCATCGGGAACGGACGGCCCACCGCGGCCACTTCGGTGAGGTGCGACTCGACGGCCGGCAGCTCCGCCTCGTCGACCTCCGTCGGCGGCAGCAGCGTGACGTGTGTGGGGATGCCGTGAGCCGCGGCGTCGCCGAAGCCCGCGCGCCGCTCCTGGAGCAGGCTGCCGTAGGGCTCCGGGACCGCGATCGACACGCCGATCGTTACGGTCCCCACGTCGTCTCCTGTCGTCGCGCCTGTTGTGTTCTCAGTCGTCCGGCTATCGACTGTACGGCCACGGCTGTCCTGTGGGCAGGCGCAGCGGAAGTGATGTGCAGCGCTCTGTCCACGGACGTGTGTGCGGTCGTACGCCTCAGTGCTTGGCCGGCAGGAAACCCACGCGGTCATAGGCCCGGGCGAGGGTCTCCGCGGCGACCGCGCGCGCCTTCTCCGCGCCCTTGGCCAGGATCGAGTCGAGGGTCTCGGAGTCGTCCAGGTACTGCTGGGTGCGCTCGCGGAACGGCGTCACGAACTCGACCATGATCTCGGCGAGGTCGGTCTTCAGGGCGCCGTACATCTTGCCCTCGTAGTCGCGCTCCAGCTCGGCGATCGACGTGCCGGTGAGGGTCGAGTAGATGGTGAGCAGGTTGCTGACGCCCGGCTTGTTCTCCGCGTCGTAGCGGATCACCGTGTCGGTGTCGGTGACGGCGCTCTTGACCTTCTTGGCCGTGGCCTTCGGCTCGTCGAGCAGGTTGATCAGGCCCTTCGGCGTGGACGCCGACTTGCTCATCTTGATCGACGGGTCCTGCAGGTCGTAGATCTTCGCCGTCTCCTTGAGGATGTACGGCGACGGGATCACGAAGGTGTCGCCGAAGCGGCCGTTGAAGCGCTCGGCCAGGTCACGGGTCAGCTCGATGTGCTGGCGCTGGTCCTCGCCGACCGGCACCTCGTTCGCCTGGTACAGCAGGATGTCGGCGACCTGCAGGACCGGGTACGTGAACAGGCCGACGGAGGCGCGGTCGGCGCCCTGCTTGGCGGACTTGTCCTTGAACTGGGTCATGCGGCTGGCCTCGCCGAAGCCGGTGAGGCAGTTCATGATCCAGGCGAGCTGGGCGTGCTCGGGGACGTGGCTCTGGACGAAGAGCGTGCAGCGGTCGGGGTCCAGGCCGGCCGCGAGGAGCTGGGCGGCGGCCAGGCGGGTGTTGGCGCGCAGTTCCTTCGGGTCCTGCGGGACCGTGATCGCGTGCAGGTCGACGACCATGTAGAACGCGTCGTGGGACTCCTGCAGGGCCACCCACTGGCGGACGGCTCCGAGGTAGTTGCCGAGGTGGAACGAGCCTGCCGTGGGCTGGATACCGGAGAGCACGCGAGGTCGGTCTGAAGCCATACCCCTCATTGTCGCAGAGAGCCCGGAGGGTTCTGTGCGAGGGGAACCGCGCACCGTGGTGGGCCGGCCGCGCCCACGCGGCGGAGCCGCATATCGAATACGGCCCCGCCCCCGGGTGTCTCTAGCCGAGGTCGATCTCGGGGTAGAGCGGGAAGGCCGCCACCAGGTCCGTCGCGCGCTGGGCGATCTCCTGCGACACCTTCTCGTCCAGGACGTGGGCGGCCTTCGACGGGGCGCCGGACTTGGTGGTGCCCGGCTCCGTCGTCGTCAGGACCCGGTCGATCAGGCCCGCCACCTCGTCCATCTCCGCCGTGCCCAGGCCGCGGGTCGTGAGCGCGGGGGTGCCGATGCGGATGCCGGAGGTGTACCACGCGCCGTTGGGGTCGGCCGGGATGGCGTTGCGGTTGGTGACGATGCCGGAGTCCAGCAGCGCCGCTTCGGCCTGCCGGCCGGTGAGGCCGTAGGAGGTGGTGACGTCGATCAGGTTGAGGTGGTTGTCCGTGCCGCCGGTGACCAGGGTCGCGCCCCGGCGCATCAGGCCCTCGGCCAGGGCGCGGGAGTTGTCGACGATGCGCTGGGCGTAGTCCTGGAAGGCGGGCTGCCGCGCCTCGGCGAGGGCGACGGCCTTGGCGGCCATGACGTGCGGCAGCGGGCCGCCGAGGACCATCGGGCAGCCGCGGTCGACCTGGTCCTTGAGGGAGTCGTCGCACAGCACCATGCCGCCGCGCGGGCCGCGCAGCGACTTGTGCGTGGTGGTGGTGACGATCTGGGCGTGCGGGACCGGGTCGAAGTCGCCGGTGAGGACCTTGCCGGCGACGAGGCCCGCGAAGTGCGCCATGTCGACCATCAGGGTGGCGCCGACCTCGTCGGCGATCTCGCGCATGATCCGGAAGTTCACCAGACGGGGGTACGCGGAGTAGCCGGCGACGATGATCAGCGGCTTGAACTCGCGGGCCTGGGCGCGCAGGGCCTCGTAGTCGATGAGGCCGGTGGCCGGGTCGGTGCCGTAGGAGCGCTGGTCGAACATCTTTCCTGAGATGTTCGGGCGGAAGCCGTGGGTGAGGTGGCCGCCCGCGTCCAGGGACATGCCGAGCATGCGCTGGTTGCCGAAGGCCTGGCGCAGCTCGGCCCAGTCGGCCTCGGTCAGGTCGTTGACCTGGCGGGCGCCGGCCTTCTCCAGGAAGGGGACCTCGACCCGGTCGGCGAGGACGGCCCAGAAGGCGACGAGGTTGGCGTCGATGCCGGAGTGCGGCTGGACGTAGGCGTGCCGGGCGCCGAAGAGCTCGCGGGCGTGCTCGGCGGCGAGGGCCTCGACGGTGTCGACGTTGCGGCAGCCGGCGTAGAAGCGGCGGCCGACGGTGCCCTCGGCGTACTTGTCGCTGAACCAGTTGCCCATCGCGAGGAGGGTGGCCGGGGAGGCGTAGTTCTCGGAGGCGATCAGCTTGAGCATCTCGCGCTGGTCGTGCACCTCCTGGCCGATGGCGTCGGCTACGCGCGGTTCGACGGCACGGATGACGTCGAGGGCGGCGCGGAAGGCGGTGGACTCGGTGGAGAGGGGCTGCTGCTCTGGCATGAGGACCTCCGGACGGCGTGCGTACAGCGTTCACGTTCGGCCCAGGCGCACGGCACACATCGGACTCGGGCCGCTCCCCGATGGTCCGTCCCATCCCAGCGCGCCAGTCACGGCCCGCTGATCAGCCTACCGGGCGGGACACCCGGCCAGGTTCCGACGTCCACCATGCGAGCGAGGGTAGGAAGGAGATCCCCTCGTCGCCGGGAGCCGCCGTGACCGCTGCTGAAGACCTCATCGCCGCCGCCGAAGCGCACTGTGCGCCCACGTACCGTCCGCTGCCGGTCGTCGTGGCCGCGGCGGACGGCGCCTGGATGACGGATGTGGAGGGGCGGCGGTACCTGGACTGGCTGGCCGGTTACTCGGCGCTGAACTTCGGGCACCGCAACCGGCGGCTGATCGAGGCGGCGAAGGCGCAGCTGGAGCGGGTGACGCTGACGTCCCGCGCCTTCCTGCACGACCGGTTCGCGGCGTTCTGCACGGAGCTGGCCGAGCTGTGCGGGATGGAGATGGTGCTGCCCGTGAACACCGGCGCGGAGGCGGTGGAGAGCGCGGTGAAGACGGCCCGGAAGTGGGGGTACCGGGTGAAGGGGGTGCCCGCGGAGATGGCGAAGATCGTCGTCGCGGGCGGCAACTTCCACGGGCGTACGACGACGATCATCAGCTTCTCCACGGACCCGCAGGCGCGGGCGGACTTCGGGCCGTACACGCCGGGGTTCGAGATCGTGCCGTACGGCGATCTGACGGCGATGCGCAAGGCGCTGACGGAGAACACCGTGGCGGTGCTGCTGGAGCCGGTCCAGGGCGAGAACGGCGTGATCGTGCCGCCGGCCGGCTATCTCCCCGCGGTCCGGGAGCTGACCCGCGAGCGGAACGTGCTCTTCGTCGCCGACGAGGTCCAGTCGGGCCTCGGCCGCACCGGGCGGACCTTCGCGTGCGAGCACGAGGGGGTGGTCCCGGACATGTATGTGCTGGGCAAGGCGCTGGGCGGCGGGATCCTGCCGGTGTCGGCGGTGGTGTCGAGCGCGGAGGTGCTCGGGGTGTTCCGGCCGGGCGAGCACGGGTCGACGTTCGGCGGCAATCCGCTGGCCTGCGCGGTGGCGCTGGAGGTGATCGCGATGCTGCGCACGGGCGAGTTCCAGGCGCGGGCGGCCGAGCTGGGGGCGCGGCTGCACGGTGAGCTGACGGCGCTGCTCGGCACGGGCGCGGTGACGGCGGTGCGGGGACGCGGGCTGTGGGCCGGGGTGGACATCGCCCGGGCGGCCGGCACCGGGCGGGAGGTGTCGGAGCGGCTGATGGACCGGGGCGTGCTGGTGAAGGACACCCACGGCGCCACCATCCGGATCGCACCGCCGCTGGTCATCTCCGAGGAGGACCTGGACTGGGGCCTCGCCCAGCTGCGGGCGGTGCTGGGGGTGCGGGGCCCCTTCTGACGGGCCCTAGAGGATCACGTGCGGCAGGAAACGCGCGTACTCGTCGGTGATCAGGCCGGAGGACTCGCGGATGCCGAGGCCGGCCGGTTCGTCCTGGACGACCCAGGCGCCGAGGACGACGTGGTTGCGGTCGAAGGCGGGCAGCGGGGCGAGCTGCTGGTAGCAGCAGGGCTCGTCGCGGAGTGCGGCCGGGGCGCCCGGCTGGTGCACGGTGACGCCCGCGCCCTCGCGGCCGAGCAGGGGCTTGGCGACGTAGCCCTTCCCGGCGGCGAGCTCACGGGGGCCGTCCAGGTAGGCGGGGAGGAGGTTGGGGTGGCCGGGGTACAGCTCCCAGAGGACGGCCAGCAGGGCCTTGTTGCTGAGCAGCATCTTCCAGGCGGGTTCGATCCACAGGGTGCTGCCGGTGCCGCCGCCGTTGTCGAGGGTGGCGAGGACGTGCCCGGCGAAGGCGTCGGTGGTGAGCCACTCCCACGGGTAGAGCTTGAAGATGCCGCGGATGAACCGGAGCTGGTTGTCGACGAAGCGGCCGGAGAGGGTGTCCCAGCCGATCTCCTCCATGGACAGCCAGTCGGTGTCGAGGCCGGCCTGTTCGGCGGTCTCCTTCAGATAGGCGACCGTCATCAGGTCCTCGCCGAGTTCGTCGGCGGAGGAGTGCGCGAAGTGCAGCGGACTGCCGGGCGGAAGCAGCGCGGCCTGCGTCCGCCAGGCCTCGACGAGGCGTTCGTGCAGGGAGTTCCACTGGTCGGCGCCGGGGAAGCGGTCCTCCATCCAGAACCACTGCGGCGAGGCGGCCTCCACCAGCGAGGTCGGGGTGTCGGCGTTGTACTCCAGCAGCTTGGCCGGGCCGGTGCCGTCGTAGCGGAGGTCGAACCGGCCGTAGACGGAGGGGAGTTCGGCGCGGCGGCGCCAGGCCTCGGTGACGGCGGCGGCCACGCCGGGGTCGGTGATGCCGAGGTCGGCGAGCCGGTCCTTCGCCACGATGTGCTCGGCGGCCGTGAGGCACATGCGGTGCAGTTCCCCGACCGTCTCCTCCAGCGCCTCGACCTCTTCCAGGGAGAAGACGTAGTAGGCGCTCTCGTCCCAGTAGGGGCGCAGGGAGCCGTCGGGGTGGCGGGTGAGGGGGTAGACGAGCCCCTGCTCCTCAACGGTCTGCTGCCAGCCGGGGCGTGGGGTGGTGGTACGGCGTTCCATACGGCGGTCTCCGGTCGCTGTCCGATCCGTTGCCCGGTCAGCCGCCGGAGCTGTGGTAGCCGCCGCCGAAGCCGCCGCGGTGGACTCCGGTGCCGCCGCTGGAGGAGCTGCCGGAGCCGGAGCCCCTGCGGGGCATGGTGAAGGAGCCGCCGTCCACCCAGGAACCCCGCTTGTCGCCGCCGTAGTACCAGGCGCCGTTCACGGACGCCTTGGTCGACTTGCAGTTCCGGTCTGAGACGATCTTGTACCCCTTGGCGAGGTTGTAGCTGCCGCGGTCGACACAGCGCTTGTCCGGTTCGGACGAGCAGGCGGTCAGGGCGGCGGCCAGCAGGCCCATGCCGCCGAGGACGACCGTGCCGGAGCGCAGCCGGCGGCGTGTGTTCTCCATCGTGGTGTCTCCCCCGTGGGCTCGTCGGACGATCGGTTCAGACTAGAGAACGGTAAGAGCGCGGACCCCGTTGGGTGTCCCGGTCGGCCCTCTCCTAGAGTCCCTTTGTGCTCTTTGGAATGGTGTGCGCCCTTGGCGCGGCGGTCTGCTTCGGTACCGCGACGGTGTTGCAGGCGGTGGCGGCGCGAGAAGCCGGTACGGGCGGGGGCGGCGAGGCGGCACTGCTCCTGCGGGCGCTGCGGCAGTGGCGGTACATCGCCGGGCTGGCACTGGACGGGCTCGGCTTCCTGTTCCAGATCGCCGCGCTGCGGTCCCTCCCGATCTACGCGGTCGGCGCGGCCCTGGCGGCGAGTCTGGCGGTGACCGCGGTGGTGGCGGCGCGCCTGCTGCGGGTGCGGCTGAGCGGCACCGAGTGGACCGCGGTGGCCGTGGTCTGCGCCGGGCTCGCGATGCTGGGGCTGGCGTCCGGGCCGGAGGGCGAGGAGGGCGGCTCGGACGCGTTGCGGTACGTGATGCTCGCCGTGGCGGTCGGGATGCTGCTGCTCTCCCTCGCGGCCGGGCGGCTGTCGGGGGCGAGCCGGGCCCTGGTGCTGGGGCTCGGGGCCGGGTTCGGGTTCGGGGTGGTGGAGGTGTCGGTCCGGCTGATCGACAGTCTGGCGCCGGCGGGTCTGCTGACCAACCCGGCGGCCTACGCGCTGGTGATCGGCGGAGGCGCCGCGTTCGTGCTGCTGACCTCCGCGCTGCAACGCGGATCGGTGACCGCGGCCACGGCCGGCCTGGTCATCGGCGAGACCATCGGCCCGGCGGCGGTGGGCGTGGTCTGGCTGGGGGACCGCACCCGGGACGGGCTGGCCTGGCTGGCGGTCCTGGGATTCCTGGTGGCCGTGGCGGGCGCGCTGGCGCTGGCGCGGTTCGGGGAGGCGCCGGTGGCGGCCGAGGAGGGCTGAGGCCGCCTCCCTGGTCTTCCGCTGCCCGCCGTGGCGCACGATCCCGTCAACCCGCCCCGCGCACAGGCGCGTTGCCACGCGCCGCACCCGCCGGTCGTAGGGTCACGGGCATGCGCCCCGTCGACGACCCCTCCTACCGGAACAACCCGCAGCTGAACGCCTGGCTGGACACCGCCCGCGCCGACTTCGCGGCCCTCGCCGAACGGACCGGTGGCCCGTGGGACTTCTCCGCCGCCTCACTCGCCCGCCTCGAACGCCTCGTCCTGGAGCGCCACGCCACCTGGGAAGAGCAGTACGACGACCGGCGGGGCCCGTTCCTGCGGGCGGTCGCCTGGTACCTGGGCGAGGTCCTCGTACGGCACCACGACGCGGTCTGGGTGTGGCCGCCCGGTACTCCCTGCCCCAGCCGGGAGCGGTCGTGCCCCGCCCTGACCTACCCGTACGACCGGCTCACCGAGCGGGAGGCCGAAGCCGTCGCCGCGTCGGAGGAGGAAGGCGAGTCTCTTCTTCCTGTCGTCGACCCGCACCAGATCGTCGGCGCCCTCCATCGGGCGGAGGGCTCCCGGCTGAGCGTCGCCCTGGAGCACTTCGAGGGATGGCGTGACGAGCTCGCGCCCTGGCTGCCGTCAGGCACCTGAACTCCTACGGCAGCACCCTGCACAACGCGTCCAGGGCCCCCGCCCACGTGCTGTCCGGCGGTGTCGCGTAGCCCACGACCAGTGCGTCCAGCGGCTCGGCGAGGGCCTGTGGGTGGCGGTGCGGGGACAGGCCGCGGAGGGCGAGGCCCTGCCAGGCCGCGGCCTGGATCACCGACTGTTCCATGCCGGCGGGCAGCCCCAGCACCGCGTGGAGGCCGGCGGCGATGCCGGTGACCGCCACCTCGGGCGCGCGGGCGGTCACGGACGCGGCGAGGGCGTCGCGGCGGCGCCGGTGGCGCAGCCGGGAGGAGCGGACGTGACGGTCGTACGCGCCGGAGGTGAGGAACTCGGCGAGGGTGAGCTGTTCGAGCGCGCCCACGGTGTCGACGCGGCCCTTGGCCGCGGCCGCCTCCTCCACGAGGGCCGGGGGCAGCACCGTCCAGCCCAGCCGCAGTCCGGGGGCCAGGGACTTGCTGGCGGTGCCGAAGTAGACCACACGGTCGGGGTCGAGGCCCTGGAGGGCGCCGACGGGCTGGCGGTCGTAGCGGAACTCGCCGTCGTAGTCGTCCTCCAGGATCACGGCGTCGGTGCGCCGCGCCCAGTCGATCACGGCGGCCCGCCGTTCGGGGTGCAGGGCCGTACCCATGGGGAACTGGTGGGCGGGGGTCAGCAGCACCGCGCCGGCGTCGTCCAGGACCCGGGTGTCCGTGCCGAGTTCGTCGTACGGGAGGGCGGGTGTGCTGAGGCCGGACTGCTGGAGCAGGCCCCAGTAGGCGTCGAGGCCGTACGACTCGACGGCCACCGTGCGCACCCCGCGGGCCGCGAGGACCGTGCCGATGATGCGCAGGGCGTGCGCGAAGCCGGAGGTGATCAGCACGGTCTCCGGGTCGGCGCGGACGCCGCGCACGCGCGCGAGGTACCCGGCGAGGGCGGTGCGCAGTTCGGGCCGGCCACGCGGGTCGCCGTAGCCGAGGGCGTGGTACGGGGCGGTGGCGAGGGCACGGCGGGCGGCCTTGAGCCACTCGGTGCGCGGGAAGGCGGCGAGGTCGGGGGCGCCGGGGAGCAGGCTGTACGCCGGACGGCCGGGTTCGGGGGGCCGGGGTCCCGCGCCCCTGCCGGCGGGCGGGGCCGCGGCCAGCTCCGCGACCCGGGTTCCGGAGCCCTGCCGGGCGGTGAGCCAGCCCTCCGCCACCAGGTCCGCGTAGGCCTCGGCGACGGTGTTGCGGGCGATGCCGAGGTCGGCGGCGAGGGACCGGGAGGAGGGCAGCCGGGTGCCGGCGGCGAGGCGGCCGGTGCGGACGGCGTCGCGCAGGGCGTCGGTCAGGCCCCGGCGCAGACCGCCCCCGCCGGTCGGTTCGAGATGCAGGTCGACGCCGAAAGTGGCCCAGGATTCCACCATGGAAATGGACCATACTCCTGGGCTGCCTCGCTCCTAGGGTCGAGGGCATGAGCACAGACACCAGCACCGGCGACACCGTCGAGTACGCGCCCGAACACACCCCCCGCATGCGCTGGGCCCAGCACGCCCCCGAGGTCTACAAGGCGATGATCCGGCTCGACGCGGCGGCCAGGCAGGGCCTGGACCCCAAGCTGTACGAACTGGTGAAGATCCGCGCCTCGCAGATCAACCACTGTGCGCTCTGCCTGGACATGCACACCAAGGACGCGCTGGCGGCCGGCGAGAGCGTCCAGCGGATCGTGCAGCTCAGCGCCTGGGAGGAGTCGAAGCACTTCTACACCGAGAAGGAACTGGCGGCGATCGAGCTGACCGAGGCGGTCACCGTGCTCACGGACGGTTTCGTGCCGGACGAGGTGTACGAGAACGCCGCCAAGCACTTCGAGGAGGCCGAGCTGGCGCAGCTGATCGCCGGGATCGCGGTGATCAACGCCTGGAACCGGTTCGGTGTGACCACCCGCGCGGTGCCCGGCCACTACCAGGCGGGGCAGCACCGGTGAGCCGTACCCAGCTGCTGGACCGCGAGGTCGGCCAGGCGATGTCCGCGCTCAGCGCGGCCGCGAAGAAGGGGCTCGGCGACCCGGTGCTCGCCGAGCTGGTCATGATCCGCGCCTCGCAGATCAACCACTGCGCCTTCTGCCTCGACATGCACGTGCGGATGGCCCGGAAGAACGGGGAGTCGGAGGACCGTGTCCAGCTCCTCAACGCCTGGGAGGAGACCGAGGGCCTCTACAGCGAGCGGGAGCGAGCCGCGCTGGCGCTGACCGAGGCGGTCACCGTGCTGACGGAGGGCTTTGTGCCGGACGAGGTGTACGAGCAGGCGGCCAGGCACTTCGACGAGGCCGGACTCGCCCATCTCATCGGCCTGATCAGCGTCATCAACGGCTGGAACCGGCTGATGGTCAGCCGCCGCACCGCACCGGGGGGTTACCGGCCATGAGCAAGGTGGACGTGTTCCGCGCGCTGCATCTGCGGCGCGCCCAGGGCGACCCGCTGGTCCTGCCCGGGCCCTGGGACGCGGCGAGCGCGCGCGTCTTCGCCGAGGCCGGGTTCCCGGCGCTGGCCACGCCGAGCGCGGGGGTCGCCGCCTCGCTCGGGTACGCGGACGGGGCGACTCCGGCCGACGAGATGTTCGCCGCGGTCGCCCGGATCACGCGGGCGGTGGACGTGCCGGTGTCCGCGGACGTCGAGGGCGGGTACGGGCTCGCGCCCAAGGAGCTGGTGGAGCGGCTGCTGGAGGCGGGCGCCGTCGGCTGCAACCTGGAGGACTCCGTGGACGGTGTCCTGAAGGATCCGCGCGAGCAGGCCGAGTTCCTCGCCGAGGTGCGTTCGGCCGCCGGGGACCGGCTGTTCCTCAACGCCCGCGTCGACACCTTCGTCCACGGGGACGGGGACCCCGAACGGGTCATCGAGCGGGCCGCGCTGTACGTGGCGGCGGGTGCCGACTGCGTCTACCCGATCCTCGCCCCGGCGGACACGCTGCCGCTGCTGCGGGCCGGGATCCAGGGCCCGCTGAACGCGCTCGCCCGCCTGGACGCGGACGGCCCCTCGCCCGCCGCGCTCGGCGGACTCGGGGCCACCCGGATCACGTTCGGACCGGGACTGCAGCGCAGGGCGGCCGCCGCGCTCACGGAGATCGCCGACGCCCTTGCCGAGTAAGGACGTCAGGGCAGCCACCGCTTCCACACGTCGGGGTGGCTGTCCACCCACTTCCCGGCGGCGTCCTGGGGCGACAGCTTCTGGTCGGCGATCATCAGGGAGACCTCGTTCTGGTACTCGGTCGTCCAGCTGAACTTCCTCAGGAAGGCCGCCGCCTTGCCGCCGGACTTCGCGAAGTCCGCGTTGAGGTACTTCTGCAGCGGGGTGTGCGGGTAGGCACAGGCGACCTTCGCCGCGTCCGCGTCGCAGCCGTCCTTGTACGGCGGGAGCTTCACCTCCGTCATGGGGACCTTCTTGAACAGCCACTGGGGTGCGTACCAGTAGGTCAGGAAGGGCTTCTTCTCCTTGGCGAACTGCTTCATCTGGGTGATCTGCGCCGCCTCGGAGCCGGCGAAGACGACCTGGTAGTCCAGCTTCAGGTTCTTGACCAGGGCCTTGTCGTTGGTGACGTACGACGGGGAGCCGTCCATCAGCTGGCCCTTGCCGCCGCTCTCCGCCGTACGGAAGAGGGAGGCGTACTTGTTGAGGTTCTTCCAGTCCGTGATGTCCGGGTGCTGCTTGGCGAGGTACGTCGGCACGAACCAGCCGATGTGACCGGTCACGCCGAGGTCTCCGCCCCGCGCGATGGTCTTCTTGTCCTCGACGTACCGCTTCTCCTGGTCCGGGTGGCCCCAGTCCTCCAGGATGGCGTCGACCCGGCCCTGGCTGAGCGCGTCCCAGGCGGGCACCTCGTCGACCTGCACGGTGTCGACGCGGTAGCCCAGCTTGTGCTCCAGGATGTACTGGGCGACGGCCACGTTGGACTGGGCCCCCACCCAGGACTGCACGGAGAGCGTGACCGTCTTCGATCCCCGGGCGTTGGCGAACGGGCTGGCCTGCTTGGTCATGTCGGCGGCGCCGCAGCCGGTGAGCAGCGACACGGTGGCCGCTCCGGCGGCGATCAGCGCCGTCCTGCGTTTCAGCTTCCTCATGTCACGCTCCCTTCCGCGCGCCGCGTTCCGCCGGCTGGGTCACCCGGTCGAGCATCAGCCCCAGGCAGACGATGGCGGCACCGGCCACCAGACCCGTCGCCAGGTCGCCCTGGGCCAGCCCGAACACCACGTTGTAGCCGAGCGCACCGCCGCCGACGAGGCCGCCGACGACGACCACGGCGAGGACGAGCACCACGCACTGGTTGACGGCGAGCAGCACGGCGCGCCGGGCCAGCGGCAACTGGACCTGCCGCAGCTGCTGGGCCCCGGTGGCCCCCAGCGAGCGTGCCGACTCCAGGGCGCCCGGGTCGACCTGGCGCAGCCCCTGGCTGATGATGCGCACGACGGCGGGCAGTGCGTAGATCACGGCGGCGGCGGCAGCGGGCGCACGGCCCACCCCGAACAGCGCCACGACCGGGATGAGGTAGACGAACTGCGGCATGGTCTGGCAGACGTCCAGCACCGGGCGCAGCAGCCGCTCGAACCGGGTGCTGCGGGCGGCGGCGACAGCCGTGGCGAAGCCGATGACCAGGGTGACGGCCACCGCGGCCAGCACCTGAGAGAGGGTGTCCAGGGACGGCGTCCACACCCCGAGCACGCCGATCGCCGCCATCGCCAGCACCGCGGTGAGGGCCGTGCGCCAGGTGCCGATCAGCCAGGCCGCCACGGCGACGATCAGGAGCAGCCCCCACCAGGGCAGCCCCTGCAGCCCGGCCCGGACGGGGTCCAGCACCCAGGTGGTGAAGCGGGCGGCCCAGTCGGCGGTGCCGCCGACGACGGGGACACCGCTGTAGAGGTGGTCGACCATCCAGTCCTTGACGGTGTTCACCGGCCCGGCGATGTCGGCGACCCAGGTGTCCGGCCATGCGAGCCGGTCCGAGAGGCGGCCGGCGAGCACCACGGCGGCCGTCACCGCGGCCGCCGTGGACCAGCCCGCCACGGGGCGCGCCGCGGTGCTCGTGGAGCCGGAGCCCAGCCGTTCGCCCACGGCCGCGGTCACCCGGTCGAGCGCGATGGCGAGCAGCACGATGGGGATGCCGGCCGCCAGCGCGGCGCCGACGTCGACGGAGGCCAGCGCCTGGTAGACACGGTCGCCCAGACCTCCGGCACCGATCATGGAGGCGATCACGACCATGGACAGCGCCATCATGATCGTCTGGTTGACGCCCAGCATGATCTCCTTGCGGGCGAGGGGCAGCCGGGCGGTCAGCAGCCGCTGCCGGAAGGTGGCACCGAACGACTCCACCGCCTCCATCACGCCGGCGTCCGCGGCCCGCACCCCGAGCGCCGTCAGCCGCGCCATGGGCGGGGCGGCGTAGATGACGGTGGCGAGCGCCGCGGCGGGTACGCCGATGCCGAAGACCAGGACGACGGGGAGCAGGTAGGCGAACGCGGGCAGCACCTGCATGGTGTCCAGGACCGGGCGCAGGGCGCGGTCGAGGCGGCCGGAGAGGCCGGCGGCGAGACCGAGGACGGCTCCTACGGCCACGGAGGCGAGGACGGCCACCACCATCAGCGCGAGGGTCTGCATGGTCGGGACCCACATACCGAGGGCGCCGCAGGCCAGCAGCGCGGCTACGGTGCCGGCGGCCAGGCGGACGCCGGCGACGCGCCAGGCGAGCAGGCCGGCGAAGGCGGTGACACCGGCCCAGCCCGCGGCGAGCAGGGTGAGGTAGACGGCGCGGACGGAGAGGACGACCGCGTTGCTGAGGTAGCCGAAGAAGTAGAGGAACAGCGGGTGGCTGTCGCGGTTGTCGATGATCCAGTTGCTGGCGTCGGCGAGCGGCTTGGAGAGGTCGACGGTCAGCTCGTGGGGCCAGGCCGCGCCGGGCCAGCGGGTGGCGGCCCAGGGGACGAGGACCGCGGCGAAGAGGGCGAGCAGGAGGAGTTTGCCCGCGGCTCGGCTCTTGAGGACGCGGGGTTTGCCGGTACGGGAGGTCGGGAAGCTGAGCGTCGCCATCAGACGGCCTCCGGGCTGGTGCGATCGCCCTCGGGACTGGTGCCGGTGCTCTCCGGGCTGGTGCGGGGGGCGGGTGGGGTCGCTTGCCCGCGCTCGCGGGGTGCCGTCGCGGCCACTGCGGCGGCGTCGGTGGCGGCCTCGGGTGGGGTGGTGACGCCGGCTACGACGTCCAGCAGCTGTTCGTGGTCCACGACGCCCAGGCACCTGCCCTCGTCCATCACCCGGGCGGGCTGCCCCGCCCGCGCCACCGCCTCGATGGCCTCGGCCACCGTGGCCTCGGGGCGGACCGCCGGGCCGGTGCCCGTCTCCGCCGCGGACGCGGGGCGCATGGCCGTACGGCAGGTCATCACCTGCTCGCGCGGCACGTCCCGGACGAACTCGCGGACGTAGTCGTCGGCCGGGGAGCCGACGATCTCCTCCGGGGTGCCGAGCTGGACCACTCGGCCGTCGCGCATCAGGGCGATGCGGTCGCCGAGTTTCAGGGCCTCGCTGAGGTCGTGGGTGATGAAGACCATCGTGCGGCCCTCCTCGCGGTGCAGGCGGGCCACCTCGTCCTGCATGTCGCGCCGGATGAGCGGGTCCAGTGCGCTGAACGGCTCGTCGAAGAGGAGGACCTCCGGGTCGACGGCCAGGGCGCGGGCCAGGCCCACGCGCTGGGCCTGGCCGCCCGACAGCTGGCCGGGGCGGCGGTGCTCCATGCCCTCCAGGCCGACCTTGGCGACGACCTCGGCGGCCCGCTCGCGCCGCTCGGCCTTGCCGACGCCCTGGATCTCCAGGCCGTAGGCCACGTTGTCGAGGACCGTGCGGTGCGGGAGCAGGCCGAAGTGCTGGAAGACCATGGCGGCCCGGTGCCGGCGCAGTTCGCGCAGGCGGCCCTTGTCCATCGCGCGGACGTCCTCGCCGTCGATGGCGATGGTGCCGGCGGTGGGTTCGATGAGGCGGGTCAGACAGCGGACCAGGGTGGACTTGCCGGAGCCGGACAGGCCCATGACCACGAAGACCTCGCCCTTGCGGACGTCGAAGGAGACGTCGCGCACCGCCGCCGTGCAGCCCGTGCGGGCGCGCAGGTCGGCGGGGTTCAGCGTGCTGAGCTCCGGGTCGGCGGGTATCCGCTCCGGCTTGGGGCCGAAGACCTTCCACAGGCCGGACACCGAGAAGACGGGCGCGGTCGTGGTGGGCGGCTTGCGGGTGGGAACCGTGAGCGCCATCAGGCGTCACCTCCGATCAGTTCGACGGCCTTCTCCCCGACCATGAGCACCCCGATCATCGGGTTCACGGCGGGCATGGTCGGGAACACGGACGCGTCGGCGATACGGATGCCGTCGAGACCGCGGATCCTCAACTCGGGGTCGACCACGGCGAGTTCGTCGTCCGGGGCACCCATCTTGCAGGTGCCGGCCGGGTGGTAGACGGTGTGCGCGACCTTGCGGGCGTACTCGCTCAGCTCCGCGTCGCCGAGGACCTCGGGGCCGGGGCAGACCTCGCGCTTGAGCCAGCCGGCGAGCGGCTCGGTCCGCGCGATCTCGCGGGCGATGCGGATGCCGTCGACGAGGGTCTGCCCGTCGTAGTCGTCCTCGTCGGTGAAGTACCGGAAGTCCAGGGCGGGCTTCACGGACGGGTCGGCGCTGGTCAGGTACAGCCGGCCGCGGCTCTTCGGCTTGGGGATGTTCGGGGTCATGGACACCCCGAACTCCGGCCGCTCGTAGCCCAGTCGCTCGGGGTTGTCCGTGAACGGGATCTGGTAGAAGTGGAACATCAGGTCCGGCCCCGGGCTTTCGGGGTCGCGGCGCACGAACAGGCCGGCGTCGGAGTCCATCGCGGAGTTCTCCGGGATCGGGCCGTGGGTCTCCCAGACGATGACCGACTCCGGGTGGTCGAGGAGGTTCTCGCCGACGCCCGGCAGGTCGTGGACGACCGGGATGCCGAGGGCTTCGAGGTCCTGGCGGGGGCCGATGCCCGAGTGCAGCAGCAGGCGCGGGGAGTCGACGGCGCCCGCGCACAGCACGACCTCGTTGCGGGCGCGGACCAGCAGTTCCTCGCCGTCCTTGGTGCGCACGTGGACGCCCTCGGCGCGGGTGCCGTTCAGCTCCAGCCGGTACGCCCAGGTCTCCAGCAGGACGGTCAGGTTGGGCCGCTCGTCCATCACCGGGTGCAGGTACGCCACCGACGCCGAGGACCGCTTGTTGTTCTCGGGGTGGTAGGCGAGGTCGAAGAAGCCGACGCCCTCGGTGAACGGCTTGCGGTTGAAGCCCTCGACGCGGGGTACCCCGAGTGCGGACTGGGCGGCGTCGACGAAGTCCCGGGCGATGGCGTTCCGGTCCTTCTCGTCCACGGAGACGATGTTGTTCTTCAGGCGGGCGAAGTAGGCCTCCATGGGGACGGCGCCCCAGCCCTTGGCGCCGGCCTCCTCCCACTCGTCCCAGTCGGAGGGCAGCGGCTTGAAGGAGATGAGGGTGTTGTGCGAGGAGCAGCCGCCGAGGACGCGGGCACGGCTGTGCCGGATGTGGGAGTTGCCGCGGGGCTGCTCGACCGTCGGGTAGTCGTAGTCGAGTTCACCGCCGAGCAGGCCCATCCAGCGGCGCAGCGTGAGGACGTCGTCGCGGCCCACGTCGCTCGGGCCGCCCTCGATGACGGCGACGGTGACGTCGGGGTTCTCGGTGAGGCGGGAGGCGATGACGGAACCGGCGGTGCCGCCGCCGATGACGACGTAGTCGTAGACGTGGGGGGTGTGGGACATGGGGGTACTACTCCAGGAGGTGTTTCCGGGGGAAGAGCCAGGGGGGTTCCCGGGGGAGGAGGCGGGGCTCAGCCGGCGAACCAGCGCACCGGCTTCGGTGCGAGGTTCTGGTAGACGTGCTTGGTCTCGCGGTACTCGGCGAGTCCCGCGGGCCCCAGCTCGCGGCCGGTGCCGCTCTTGCCGAAGCCGCCCCACTCCGCCTGCGGCAGATAGGGGTGGAAGTCGTTGATCCAGACGGTGCCGTGGCGCAGCCGGCCGGCGACGCGCCGGGCCCTGCCGGGGTCGCTGGTCCACACGGCACCGGCGAGGCCGTACTCGGTGTCGTTGGCGAGGAACACCGCCTCCTCCTCCGTGCGGAAGGTCTCGACGGTGAGGACCGGGCCGAACACCTCCTCGCGTACGACGGTCATCTCGCGGTGGCAGGCGTCGAGGACGGTCGGCTCGTAGAAGTAGCCGGTCTCGGGGCGATCCGGTGACGGCTCGGGCCGCTTGCCGCCGCAGCGCAGTACGGCGCCCTCCTCCAGCGCGCCGGCGACGTACGCCTCGACCTTCGCGCGGTGCTGCTCGGAGACGAGCGGGCCGCACTCGACGCCGGCCTCGGTGCCCCGGCCGAGCCTGATCCGCTGGGCCCGGCGGGCGAGTTCGGCGACGAAGCGCTCGCGGACCGACTCCTCGACGATGAGCCGGGCGCCGGCCGAGCAGACCTGGCCGCTGTGGATGAAGGCGGCGTTGAGGGCCTGGTCGACGGCGGTGTCGAAGCCCTCCTCGGTGGCGCAGGCGTCGGCGAAGACGACGTTGGGGTTCTTGCCGCCGAGTTCGAGGGCGACCTTCTTCACGGTCGGGGCCGCGGCCTGGGCCACCTTGGTGCCGCTGACCAGGCCGCCGGTGAAGGAGACCAGGTCGACGCCGGGGTGTTCGGCGAGCCGGGCGCCGACGGTGTGGCCGGGGCCGGTGACGATGTTGGCCACGCCGGCGGGCAGCCCCGCCTCGGCGAGCAGCTCGATCAGCGCGATGGTGGTCATCGGGGTGATCTCGCTGGGCTTGACCACGAAGGTGTTGCCGGCGGCGAGCGCCGGGGCGATCTTCCAACTGGCCTGGAGGAGCGGGTAGTTCCAGGGGGTGATCAGCGCGCAGACGCCGACCGGCTCATGGACGACGACGCTGTGGACGTCGGGCGAGCCGGCGTCGACCACCCGGCCCGGGGCCTCGGCGGCGACCAGGTCGGCGAAGTAGCGGAAGGCGTCGGCGACACAGTCGATGTCGACCCGGCCCTCCTCGACGGTCTTGCCCGCGTCCCGGCTCTCCAGCAGGCCCAGCTCCTCGCGGTCGCGCACGAGGAGGCCGGCGACGCGGCGCAGCAGCGCGGCGCGCTCGGCGACGGGGGTGCCGGGCCAGGGGCCGTGGTCGAAGGCCTGCCGCGCGGCGGCCACCGCACGCTCGGCATCCCTCTCGTCACCCTCGGCGACCACGGCGAACGGCCGGGCGTCCGCGGGGTCGAGGATCTCGCGCGTCGCGCCGGAGACCGCTTCCAGCCACTCGCCCCCCGCATGGATGGTCGCCTCGGCCTGTCGTTCGTTTCTGTCCGCCATGATCGGTATTGCCTTCCGTTCCTGTTCCGTACCCCTGTGTCACAGACGTGTCACGGTCGGGGACCGTCACCGCCTGCCCGGGGCTTCGGAAGGCATGCGCAATCGGTGGCCGAAAGTGCGCCGCATCACTGAAAGAGCTACCGAAAAGCGGACAAATAGCCCGGCGAGGGCGTGTCCCACCCGTCGCCACTGATCACGGACGCGGCGGCGGACCGGTCCCCGCCCCCTGGAGCATCAGGTCCCGCACGCAGCCGCGCAGCCACGCGTGGGCGGGGTCGGCGTCGTGGCGGGGGTGCCACGCGAAGCCGACGCCGACCGCGGGGAGCGGCAGCGGGATCTCGAAGGTGACCAGGCCGAGGGTGTGGGCCAGCGAGCGGCCCCAGTGGCTGATCAGCCCGATCAGATCGGTCTCGCGCACCACGAACAGCGAGGCGGGATAGGTGCCGACGCTGCCCACCACACGCCGCTCCAGGCCGAGTTCGCCCAGCGCGTCGTCGATCGGCCCACGCTGCCTGCCGCGCCGGGACACGATCAGATGACCGGCCGCCCCGGCGAACCGCTCGGGCGTCAGCTCCCCCGTGAGCAGCGGGTGACCGGCCCGTACGACACCCAGCATGCGTTCCTCGTACACCGTCTCCACATGCACTTCGGGCGCGGTCGAGTCGATCACCCCGACCTCCAGGTCGGCGGTGCCCTGGCGCAGGACCGGGACGTCCACATGGCTCTCGGAGAGAAAGCGCAGCCGGATGCCGGGGGCCTCGCGGGCGGCGCGGGCGAAGAGGGTGGCGCCGTGGGCGGCGGCGATCGAGTCATGGCCGAGGATCGTGAACGTGCGGCTCACCGTGCGCAGATCGGTGTCCCGGCCCGGCGCGAACAGGGCCCGGGCCCGCTCCACCACCGCGCTCACCTCGGCCCGTACGGCCAGCGCGTGCGGGGTGGGCACCATCCGGCGTCCGGCGCGCACCAGGACCGGATCGCCGAGCGCCTTGCGGATCCGGCCGAGCGTGCGGCTCATGGCGGGCTCCGACAGATGCAGCCGGTGGGCCGCGCCCTGCACGCTCTGCTCCTCCAGCAGCACGTCCAGGGCGACCAGCAGATTCAGGTCCAGTCCGGTGGATTGCGTCATGTGCAGGTATTCCTTGCAGAGGTTGCACTGGAAAGCAGGTCACTGCGGAGCCTACGGTGAGGACGCATCCCACACCACCCACCGAAGCTCCCGGGAGGAGCCGTGCCCGCGCACGCCCTGAAACGCCCCACCCTGCTCGCGCTGTGCGCCTGCGTCCTGGTCGCCCAGAGCATGGTCGCCGCCATCAACCTCCTGATCCCGCAGCTGGGTTCCTCGTCCCTGCACCCGTCGCACACCGAGATCCTGTGGACGGTCGACGCCTACGTCATCGTCTTCGCGGGCCTGCTCATCCCGGCCGGTGCCCTCGGCGACCGGTACGGCCGCAAGGGGGCCCTGCTCACCGGGCTCGCCCTGTTCGCGGCGGGCGCCGCCACCAGCGCGCTCGCCACCGGTCCGGCCGTGCTGATAGCGGGCCGGGGCCTGTCCGGCGCCGGAGCGGCCCTCATCACCCCCGCCACCCTCTCGATCCTGATGCACCTGTCCGCCCCCGAGCACCGGGCCCGCTCCATGGGCGCCTGGACGCTGTCGATCGGCCTGGGCGGCGCGGCGGGCAACCTGGGCGGCGGCCTGGTCGGCCAGTTCCTCACCTGGCGCGCCCTGTTCGCGGTCATGGTCCCGCTCGCCGCCGTCCTCGCCGCGGCCGTCTCGGCCGCCGTCCCGCACACCGAGCGCTCCGCCCGCGGCAACCCCGACCCGCTCGGCACAATGCTCCTGACGGCGGGCCTGGTCGCGGTCCTGTTCGGCATCATCGAGGGACCGGCCTACGGCTGGACCTCCACCCGCATCCTCGGTGCCTTCGCGGCGGGCGCGCTGCTGATCGCCGCCTTCACCCGGCACGCCCTGCGCTCCCCCGCCCCCCTGTTCGACCCGCGCGTCTTCGGCTCGCCCCGCCTGCGCGCGGCCTCCCTCGGCACGGCCACCGGCTTCTTCGGCCTGTTCTCGCTGTTCTTCGTCAACGCGCAGTACCTGCAGGATGTGAAGGGCTTCGGAGCCGCCGTCACCGGGGTGGCGATCCTGCCGCTGGTGTTCGGGATGGCCGCCACCCAGAAACTGGCGACCCGCTGGGCCGGCCGCCCCCGCGCGGTCATCGGCACCGGTCTCGCCCTGATCGGCCTCGGCCTGCTCGGCGCGTCCACGGCCGACGCGGGCACGCCGTACGCGGTGTTCGTCTGCTGGCTCCTGACCATCTCGGCCGGCGCCGGACTGTCCATGCCGGCCCTGACCCTCGGCGTGGTCACCTCGCTCCCGGCCCACCAGACGGGCCTCGGCTCCGGCCTCGGCACGACGGCCCGGGAGACCGGCGCGGCACTGGGCGTGGCCGTCACCGGCACCGTCCTGTCCTCGCACACCGACCTGCTGCACGGCATGGGACCGGCCCTGCGGACGGTGGGGGTGGTGGTGCTGGCGGCCACGACGCTGGTGGTGGCCGGGTACAGGAAGCGCCCTGAAGGCGCGCGGGGAACCGCGCGAGCAGCGGCAAAGGACCCGCACCCGGCAACGGCCCCGCAGACCCACGGCGGGTAGCCGGTACGCACACGGCGACGCTCGGCACCCCTGCGGCGGGATGCCGAGCGTCGGCCGCGCTTACCGGAACTCTCAGATGAGGCCCAGGGAGCGAACCGCCTCGCGCTCCTCCTCCAGCTCCTTCACCGACGCATCGATGCGGGCACGGGAGAACTCGTTGATGTCCAGGCCCTGGACGATCTCGTACTTGCCGTCCTTGGTGGTGACCGGGAACGAGGAGATCAGGCCCTCCGGGACACCGTAGGAACCGTCCGACGGGATACCCATGGAGGTCCAGTCGCCCTCGGCGGTGCCGTTGACCCAGGTGTGGACGTGGTCGATCGCGGCGTTGGCGGCGGAGGCGGCCGACGAGGCACCGCGGGCCTCGATGATCGCGGCACCGCGCTTGGCGACGGTCGGGATGAAGTCCTCGGCCAGCCACTTCTCGTCGTTCACGACCTCGGCGGCGTTCTTGCCGGCGACGGTGGCGTGGAAGATGTCCGGGTACTGGGTGGCGGAGTGGTTGCCCCAGATGGTCAGGCGCTTGATGTCGGCGACCGTCGAACCCGTCTTCTTCGCGAGCTGCGTGAGCGCGCGGTTGTGGTCCAGGCGGGTCATCGCGGTGAAGCGCTCGGCCGGGACGTCCGGCGCGGCGGCCTGGGCGATGAGCGCGTTGGTGTTGGCCGGGTTGCCGACGACGAGGACCTTGATGTCGTCCGCGGCGTGGTCGTTGATGGCCTTGCCCTGCGGCTTGAAGATGCCGCCGTTGGCCTCCAGCAGGTCGCCGCGCTCCATGCCCTTGGTGCGCGGGCGGGCGCCCACCAGGAGGGCTACGTTGGCGCCGTCGAAGGCGACGTTCGGGTCGTCGGTGATCTCGATGCCCTGGAGCAGCGGGAAGGCGCAGTCGTCCAGCTCCATGGCCGTGCCCTCGGCGGCCTTGAGCGCCGGGGTGATCTCCAGGAGGCGCAGCTTGACCGGCACGTCCGCGCCGAGCAGCTGGCCGGAGGCGATGCGGAAGAGCAGGGCGTAACCGATCTGGCCGGCCGCGCCGGTGACGGTGACGTTCACGGGAGTGCGGGTCATGGCGTTCTCCGTATGACAGCTGGCGGTGGGGCGTCCCTGCCCCGGGCGGATGATCGATCTCTTGGCGTCAAGAGAGATCCAGCGGTCAGGCTATCGCGCATCCGGCATGCGAGACGTCCGGGGCCGTGTGGATCAGCCCACAAGCCGGACACGTACCGGACGACGTGGCGGCCGCCCGTCCGGGAGAGGGAGAGAGGACGGGCGGCCGCCAGGTGGGGGTACCGGTTGCCGGACTCCCGTGGGGGTACTCCTCGCGTGCCCCGGATCCGCCCCGCCATGCGCCCGCCCCCGGAATTTCACCCGCCTCCTTCACGCGCGCCGCTGCTCCGTGCCGCACGCACGCCGTTACTTCGTGCACCCCGTCCGCCCGGAGGCGAGGTTCGCGCAGGCCTTGGCCTCTGCCGCGTTCCGCACGGCGACCATCGGGGTGTAGGCGATGGTGTCGCCGACGGTGGTCGTCTCGCCGGTCTGCCGGACCTTGCCGGCGGTGATCTGGACCTTGTCGCCCTGGGCGGCGCCGGTGATCCGGCCCCAGGCGGTGCCGCAGGCCTTGCTGTAGCGAACCTCCAGGGTGGTGGTGCCGACGGTGACGGTCCGGGCGGTGGTGACCAGGTCCCCGCTGCAGCCCATCGCCTCGGCGTCCTTGCCGGTGCAGGCGGAGCCGGCGCACTTGACCCCGGGCGGGGTGCTCACGTCCGGGGTGGCGCTCGGGGACGGCGGCTTGGCGGTGTTCTCGTGCTTGGCGCCGTGCCGCTGGGTGAAGAAGAAGACGGCGGCTATGACGACGAGCACACCGACGAGCCCGGTGACGAACATGATCACCCGCTGCCGCCCCGCGTTCCCCGGGGCCGGGGCGCCGCCGCCGGGCCGGGGGGCCGGTGCCTGCGGCTGCTGCCCGCCGTAGAGGTCCGGCGCGTCCGGGACCCGGCCGGCACCGCCGGGCAGGGCGCCGGGCCGGAAACCGTTCGCGGCGGCGGCGCCGGCACCCGCGCGGTCCCCCGTTCCGGGCCGGGCCCGCACCGGGGACGGCCCCTGATACCCGGCCAGATTCCATGAGTTGCCACCGGAGCTCCCGCCCGCTCCGGCCCCGTCACGGTCAGCCGGTCCACGCCCCGCACCCTCACGGTCGCTCGAACCCCGGCCCGCACCCTCACGGTCAGCCGGGTCGGGACCGGCACCCTCACGGCCGCTCGAACCCAGGCCCGCACCGTCACGGTCAGCCGGACCACGGCGCGCACCGCCCCGCCCCGCGCCGTCCCGCGCGTCGGCGTCGGGGGCCGCCGGCTGTGGGGGAATCGTCGGGGAGACGCCCGCCGGACCGGCGATGCCGATGGCCGGACCGAGGCCCTCCCCCTTGCGGCCGGACGGGCCGCCGGCCGCCTCCGCCGCGCCGAAGTCCCCGAGTGCGGCGCGCGCCTGGGAGATGCGGATCGCCTCCATGGTGCGGTCGTGCCGCATCTCCGCCCGGCTCCAGGCGCGTTCGGCCAGCTCCCACATCGTGGTCAGGTGCACGGGGCTGGTGCCGGTGACCTCGGCGAGCGCGACGACCGCGCCCTTCGGCGCGAGGAGCCGGCCGCCCAGGTAACGCTCCCAGGACGTCTTGCTGTAGCCCGTGCGGTCGGCGAGTGCCGCGACGCTCATGCCGCTGCGGTCCACGAGCCGTCGCACCTGGCTGGTGAACTCCTTGATCTGCGGGTCCAGATCGTCGGGCAGGTCTTTCCAGCGAGGCATCGATTCCCCCCTTGCTCTCCCCCGGGCTTCCCCGTCCTGGCTACCCACAAGGATGCCCTGCCTGTGGATCCCAGTTCCCGGGGTGGGGGCGCGCGGGAGCACGAACGGCGCGCGGACACCGTAGCGGAACGGTCACTTCCGTGCCACAGCGCATGGACAGGCGTTGAACAGGCCGTTCATGGGCGGAAGGCTGAAAGACGGCGGCGGCTCGTCCCTCCTCGGGGGAGGGGACGAGCCGCCGTCCTGCACACACCTCTACTGGCTGATGGTGAAGTGCAGGGTGTCCTTCAGGAACGGGATCTGCAGCCACGGCTTGGGCTGGACCATCATCGCCAGCAGGACGATCACCAGGCCGAGGACGCCGTACGTGACGATGTCCGTGAAGCGCGAGCGTACGGCGAGCATGCCGACGCCCGGCAATATCCAGCGCATGACCGCCCCGGCCAGCAGGGCGGCGCCGATCAGCAGGGTGCCGAAGCGGAACACGTCGAGCGCGGTCAGCAGCAGGCCGAGCGCGACCCCGCCGAGCACCACGAGCAGGGGCCACTGCCGCGCCGGGGCCGGGGCGTCGCCGGGCGCGGCCCGGCCGCCGCCCTCGGGCCGGGCGGTGTCCCGGGTGATCCGCGGGAAGCGGCGCGTGGTCCGCCGCGGCTGCCCCTGCGCGTCCGGGGCGCTGATCGCGTCGCGCACGGTCGGCTCGCCGCCGTGCGCCTGCTCAGCCGGCACTGCGCTCCGCCGCCTCGACCACGTTGACCAGCAGCTGCGCCCGGGTCATCGGGCCCACACCGCCGGGGTTCGGAGAGATCCAGCCGGCCACCTCGACGACGTCCGGGTGGACGTCACCGACGATCTTGCCCTCGGCGTTGCGGGAGACACCGACGTCCAGGACGGCGGCGCCCGGCTTGACGTCCTCGGCGCGGATCAGATGCGGGGAGCCGGCGGCCGCGACGATGATGTCGGCCCGCTTCAGGTGGGCGGACAGATCGCGGGTGCCGGTGTGGCACTGGGTCACGGTGGCGTTCTCGCTGCGCCGGGTGAGCAGCAGCGGCATCGGACGCCCGATGGTCACGCCCCGCCCGACCACCACGACCTCGGCGCCCTTGATCTCCACGCCGTGGGCGCGGAGCAGGGAGAGGATGCCGTTGGGGGTGCAGGGCAGCGGCGCGGGCTCGTTGAGCACCAGCCGGCCGAGGTTCATGGGGTGCAGCCCGTCGGCGTCCTTGGCCGGGTCCATCAGCTCCAGGATGCGGTTCTCGTCGATGCCCTTGGGCAGCGGCAGCTGCACGATGTAGCCGGTGCAGGACGGGTCCTCGTTCAGTTCGCGGACGACCGCCTCGATCTCCTCCTGGGTCGCCGTGGCGGGCAGCTCGCGCTGGATGGAGGCGATGCCGACCTGTGCGCAGTCGCGGTGCTTGCCGGCGACGTACTTCTGGCTGCCGGGGTCGTCCCCGACCAGGATCGTGCCGAGGCCGGGCGTGACGCCCCTCTCCTTCAGCGCCGCCACGCGGGCGGTCAGATCGGACTTGATCGCGGCTGCGGTGGCCTTGCCATCGAGAATCTGGGCGGTCATGCACCCATCCTCGCGGATGACCCGGCCCCGGTTCCAATCCGGGGTGGCGGGGCGCCGTACCGCCTTGTCGGCAGATGATCGACGATGTTGCACTTGCACAACACCTGTGGCTTCCGGCTGGACAAGTCAGTAACCGGTCAAGAACGATGAGCAGCACAGTGCAGCGGGCAGCTCGACGGGGGGACGGACCGCATCTGTAGAAAATCTCCTCCGTGCAGTGCCGCGCCTCGTCCCCAGCACTCGATCCAACGGAGGAAACACCGCCATGAGCTTCGGCGACCAGAACAATCCCTACGGCGCCCCGCAGGGCCAGCAGCCCGGCTACGGCTACCCGCAGCAGCAGCCCCAGGGCGCCGGTTACGGCTACCCGGCCGCGCCGCCGGTCCAGCAGCAGTACGGCGCCGGCGCCCCGATGACCGCCATGCCGGGCAACGTCAGCGCGGCGCGCGTGATGCTCTGGGTGATCGTGGGCCTGCAGGTGATCGGCGCGGGGCTGTTCGCGTTCTACGCGGTGGCCGTGAACCACGCGAAGCACGACAGCGCCCTGCAGGACGACTCCTCCTTCCAGAAGGTCGCCGACTACGGGACCGGCCTCCTGCTGACCCTGACGGTGTTCGCGCTCGCCTGGGGCGTGTTCGCGGCCGTGCTCGCGGCGAAGTTCAACACCGGCGGCAACGGCGTCCGCATCACCACCCTGGTGTTCGGCATCATCACCGCGGTCCTCGGCCTGTACCCGTTCGTCATCGTGGGCCTCGTCCACACGGTGCTGGCCATCCTGATCGCCTGCTTCGTCGGCGGAGCCAACGGCAAGGCCTGGTTCAACCGCGCCCGTTACTGAACCCGCCCGCGCGACGGCACAGTTCGCGCCATTTCAACACCGAGGGCCGTGTCTCACCCGTCCAGGGGGAGGCACGGCCCTGGTGTCTCCCCCTAGTCTGACTCGGGTAGCCGTACCCGGCCGGGGTGGCCGCAAGGCACGGGGAGCCGCACCTTGTACAGCATCATCGTCGTACCTCCGCCGACCACGGAGGACCGGCAGGACCGCACCCACCGCACCCAGATCCGGCTCGCCCCCGGTGAGCGCCTCAGCTTCGGGCGGGCGCCGGGCAACGACCTGAGGATCCCGCACGACGGGGTCTCCCGGCGGGCCGGCGAACTCGGCGCCCAGGGCGCGTTCTGGATACTGAGCAACCTGTCCGCGCGGCACACGTACGTCGTGGAGAACCCGGAGGGCGCCGGCGAGCACATCAAGGTCGGCCCGGGCCGGCTCGACGCGCCCGTGCCGTTCGAGTTCTCGCGGATCGTGCTGCCCGCCGCCGGGGAGCTGCTGACGATCGAGGTGTGGGCGCCGCGCCACGACTATCTGCGCGACGGCGCGGGACCGGACGGCGACACCACCGCCCCGGCCTTCTCCGTGGACCGCACCAAGCGCTACTTCGCCGTCCTGGCCGCCCTGTGCGAGCCGCGGCTGCGCGGCGACCCGCACGCCCCGCTGCCCACCGTCGACCAGGTCGTCGACCGGCTGCGCCCCGCCTGGCCGGCCGCCTCGCGCACCTCGGTGCAGTGGAACATCGACTATCTGGCGGTCAAGCTGCGGCTGAAGCCGGGCCCGGAGACCGCGGACACCGGTCCCCGCCTCAACGGCAAGAAGGAGTCCCTGGTCTCCCTGGCACTCCGCTTCGACCTCGTACGCGAGGACGACCTGGTCGTCCTGTCCGGATCCGGGTCCGGGTCCGTGAGCCGGGCGGCCCGGTGACCGAGCCGTACGCCGTGCCGGTGCCCAGGGGCTACCGGGTCGGCGTCTGGGAGGTGCGCGAGCCGATCGCGACGGGGGCCTTCGGCAGCGTGTACGCGGGCCGCCGCACCGGGGACGGCACTCCTGAACTGCCGCGCACCGCCGCCCTGAAGTTCCTGCCCACCGGCACCGGCACCCCCCGCCAGCTGGCCCATCTGCGCGAACTCATCGAGCGCGAGGTCGAGCTGCACCGCCGGCTCAGCCGGCCGCGGCTGATCCGGATGTACGAGACCGTCGTCGTCGACGACCCGTCCCGCCCCGCCCTCGACGGCGCCACCGTCCTCGTCCTGGAGCGCGCCGAGGGCTCCCTGTCCGCCCTGCTCACCGCCTCCCCCCGCCCGGACGCCGGACCCGCCCTGCTCGCCCAGATCTGCGAGGGGCTGGCCCAGCTGCACCGGGCCGGCTGGGTGCACGGGGATCTGAAACCGGCCAATGTGCTGCTGATGGCGGACGGTTCGGCACGGCTCGCCGACTTCAACATGGCCGCCGAGCTGGAGGGCACCCACGCCTACACCCCCGCCTTCTCCACGCCCGACTACACCCCGCCCGAACTGCTCTGGTCGGAGATCGGCGAACGGGGCCGCCGTATCCGCCCCTCCGCCGACGTCTGGGCCTTCGGTGTACTCGCCCACCTCGTCCTCACCGACTCCTTCCCGCTGTCCGGCGCCACCCCGACGGCCCGCCGCGACGCGGCCGCCGCCTACGCCCGCGGCACCGACGAACTGCGTCTGTCGCCCGAACTCCCGGAATCCTGGCGGGAGATCGTGCGGGACTGCCTGGCCCGGACGCACGAGGCACGCATCGGCACCGAGGCGCTGCTGCGCCGCGTCGAGGGGGCCGCCGGCACCGGCCGCTCGCCGCGCCCGCCCCGGCTGTTCCCGCGCCGCGGACGCCGGCGGGCGGTCGTCGCGGGTGCCGCGGCCGCCGCCGTCGCGGCCCTGGGGTACGGCATCAGCACCTGGGCGGCTGCCGGCGGCACCGGCGAGAAGGGCGTGGCCGCCTACGGCGCCTCCGAACTCCGCACGGACCAGGGCGTCCCGGTGCAGTACCGGAAGCTCATCGTCGACTCCGCCCACGCCTGCCCCGAGCCCGAGGTCACCCCCGCGCTCGTCGCGGCGATGCTGAAGGCCGAGAGCAACTTCGACCCGAACCTCTCCGACCCGGCCCAGCACGAGTTCGGCATCGCCCGCTGGACCCCCGCCGTCCTGCGCTGGTACATGCGCGACGACGGCGTACCCGCGTCGGCCACGCCCACCCCGCCCCTGACGCCCTCCGTCTCCATCCCGGCCATGGGCCGCTACCTCTGCTTCATGGCGCCCCACCTGAAGTCCGGCCTGCCCGGCGACAAGCGCGTGCTGCTCGCCGCCGCCTACCGGACGTCGTACTCGAAAGTGAACGACACGGGCGGAGTTCCCCCGAAGTACCGCGACTACTGCGCCCGTGTCGCCCACTACCTCAAGGAGTACACGCCTCCGGAAAAGAAGTGACCCTGAGACTTCCGAGGTACCGGCGGACGGGCGCGGCCGGGATGGTGGAACCACCGAACCACTCGTTCACATGGGGGAACAGTGAACATCGCCAAGCCCGCCGCACTGCTCGTCGCGGCCACCGCCCTGCTCGCCGGCTCCACGGTCGCGGCGACCGCCGCCACCACGCCGGACGGCACCCGGGTCACCAGCGTCCAGCAGGTCGCCGACCAGGTCCTCGCCGGCCACCCGAAGCCGCTTTCGGCCTCCGCCGACCAGGTCCGGTACAACGGCCTGACCCTCACCAAGGCGCCGCAGGGGGCGGCCGCCAAGAAGGACCTGGACTGCGCCTACGGCCACCTGTGCATGATCGTCCGTGGCACCAAGTTCGACTTCTACAAGTGCCAGACGTGGACCGTCTCCAACTGGACCGGCGACGGCCCGTTCACCAACAACCAGACGCCGGGCACGGTCGCCAGGTTCTACAACCAGGACGGCAGCGTCCGCTGGACCTCCACGGCGTACGAGGCCGGCACGGCGACCTGGGACCCGATCTGGTCCCTGCGCCCCTGCTGAGCCGGCCCCGCCCGGCTGGCACGACCGACGGTCTCCGGCTCCCTCGGGGGAGGGCCGGAGACCGTCGGTCATGCGGCTGGTGCCCTGCGGCGGGGTCAGTGGAAGAAGTGGCGCGTACCGGTGAAGTACATGGTCACGCCCGCCTTCTTGGCGGCCTCGACGACCTGCTCGTCGCGGATCGAGCCGCCCGGCTGGACGATCGCCCGGACACCGGCGTCGATGAGGATCTCGGGGCCGTCGGGGAAGGGGAAGAAGGCGTCGGAGGCCGCGTAGGAGCCGCGGGCCCGCTCCTCGCCGGCCCGCTCGACGGCCAGCTTGCAGGAGTCGACGCGGTTGACCTGGCCCATGCCGACGCCGACCGAGGCACCGTCCTTGGCGAGCAGGATGGCGTTGGACTTGACGGCGCGGCACGCCTTCCAGGCGAACGCCAGCTCCTTCAGCTCCTCGTCGCCGAGCGCCTCGCCCGACGCCAGGGTCCAGTGGGCCGGGTCGTCGCCGTCGGCCTGGAGCCGGTCGGTGACCTGGAGCAGCACACCGCCGTCGACCTGCTTGGCCTCCACCCGGTTGCAGGGGGCGCTCGGGGCCTTCAGCACGCGGATGTTCTTCTTCTTGGTGAGGGCCTCCAGGGCCCCCTCCTCGTAGTCCGGAGCGACGATGACCTCGGTGAAGATCTCCGCGACCTGCTCGGCCATCTCCTTGCTGACCGGACGGTTCACGGCGATCACGCCGCCGTACGCGGAGACCGGGTCGCAGGCGTGCGCCTTGCGGTGCGCCTCGGCGACGTCCGAACCGACCGCGATGCCGCACGGGTTGGCGTGCTTGATGATCGCGACACAGGGCTCGTCGTGGTCGTACGCGGCACGGCGGGCGGCGTCCGTGTCCGTGTAGTTGTTGTACGACATCTCCTTGCCGTGCAGCTGCTCGGCCTCGGCCAGGCCGCCCGTGCCGTCGACGTACAGGGCGGCGTCCTGGTGCGGGTTCTCGCCGTAGCGCAGGGTGTTCTTGCGCTCGTAGGTGGCGCCGAGGAAGTCGGGGAACCGGGACTCGTCGACCGGCGCGTAGGAGGAGGCGAACCAGGAGGCGACGGCCACGTCGTAGGCGGCGGTGTGCCGGAAGGCCTCGGCGGCCAGCCGCTTGCGGGCGGCGAGGTCGAACCCGCCGTCCTTGACGGCCGCGAGGACGTCGGCGTAGCGCTCGGGGCTGGTGACCACGGCCACGGAGGGGTGGTTCTTGGCGGCGGCGCGGACCATCGAAGGCCCGCCGATGTCGATCTGCTCCACGCACTCGTCCTCGCTCGCGCCCGAGGCGACGGTCTCGCGGAACGGGTAGAGGTTGACGACGACGAGGTCGAACGGCTCCACGCCCAGCTCGGCCAGCTGCTCACGGTGGCTGTCCAGCCGCAGGTCGGCGAGGATGCCCGCGTGCACCCTCGGGTGCAGGGTCTTGACCCGGCCGTCCAGGCACTCGGGGAAGCCGGTCAGCTCCTCGACCTTGGTGACGGGGACGCCGGCGGCGGCGATGCGGGAGGCCGTGGACCCGGTGGAGACGAGCGCGACACCGGCCTCGTGCAGCCCGCGCGCGAGCTCTTCCAGCCCGGTCTTGTCGTAGACGCTGACGAGCGCGCGACGGATGCCCCGCTTGCCGCTCTCGATGCTCTCGGCGGTCACTGGATAACTACCTTTCGTCCCTCAATGCGATAGCCGTTGCGGGCGAGCCGCCCCACGACCTCGACGAGCAGCCTTCGCTCGACTTCCTTGATGCGCTCGTGCAGCGCGCTCTCGTCGTCCTCGTCCCGGACCTCGACCACGCCCTGGGCGATGATCGGGCCGGTGTCGACGCCGTCGTCGACGAAGTGGACGGTGCAGCCGGTGACCTTGGCGCCGTACGCGAGCGCGTCTCGGACACCGTGGGCCCCGGGAAAACTGGGCAGCAGGGCCGGGTGGGTGTTGACGAACCGCCCGCCGAAGCGCGCGAGGAACTCCTTCCCCACGATCTTCATGAACCCGGCGGAGACCACGAGGTCCGGCTCGTACGCGGCCACCGCCTCGGCGAGGGCGGCGTCCCACTCCTCGCGGCTCGCGTGGTCCTTGACCTTGCACACGAAGGTCGGCAGTCCGGCCCGCTCGGCGCGGGCGAGCCCCTCGATGCCGGCGCGGTCGGCACCTACGGCGACGATCCGCGCGCCGTACCGCTCGGCTCCGGTGCGCTCGATCTCGTCCAGCAGCGCCTGCAGATTGGTGCCGGAGCCGGAGACCAGCACGACGAGGCGCTTGACCGCGGGGCCAGCGGGGGTGGCGGCCACGATGGGGCCCTTTCTCGGGGTGGCGATGTGTCCGGTCGGTGATCGCCCGCGCGGTTGTACGTTCGCACGAACGCTTCGTACCCCCGGATACGGGGAAGTCTACGAAGCGGCCGACCGTCAGCAACGATACCGGCACTCGGGAAGGCCCCCACGGGACGGGGGAGTGGCCGGAAGGTAGCGTTCGCAAGGAATCACGAAGGGGAAGCCCCGGGAACGCGGTCGTCGTGCGGTGCGTTGTCGGGGTGGAAGCTCATGTGGGACAGCCGTAGTCACCCAGGGGAAGACGCTCTTTTGATGCCCGATCGCAGCCCGCGACTCCTCACGTTCCCTCCGCGCCCGGCCCAGGGAGGGGAGCGTGGCGCCATGCTGTTGCGGGAGCGGCCGGTCTCGCCTCCGGAGGCTCCGCAGGGCGGTCAGGACGGCCGGGACGACGACGGGCGGGGCGGGCACCAGGACGACAACCCGTTCGCGCCGCCGCCCGAGGGCACCCCGGACCGGCCCTGGCAGCCCCGCCACCCCCAGGGCCACCAGGGCGCCGGTCCCGGCGCCGGGGGCGGCTCCCCGTGGGGCAGTCAGTGGAGCGACCGCCAGCCCGGACGCTCCCACGGCGGCTTCGGCGAGCGGCCCGGCGGCGGCCCCCAGGGGCCCGGCGGACCGGCCGGCTCCGGCATGCGCTGGGACCCGACCGACCCCACCCAGCGCCGCGCGCGCTATGCCCTGCTCTCCGGCATGTGGGCCGTCTTCTTCGCCCTGTTCAGCTGGCCGTACGTGGCCCTGTTGCTGGGCGCGCTGGCCCTCTACTGGGGCGTCAGCGCACTGCGCGCCAAGCCGGGCAGGCCGAACCCGGACTCCCCGACGCCACCGCCGGCCCCCGGCCGCCCCCGGACGACAGCGGCCATCGGCGGCCTGATCACGGCCTCCCTGGCTCTGGTCCTGGTCGCCTCGACCTTCACGGTGCAGCTGGTCTACCGCGACTACTACACCTGCGTCGGCGACGCCCTCACCCACGAGGCCAAGCAGTCCTGCGACAGCCTGCTGCCGCGGGAGCTGCGGGGCGTCCTGGGGGGCGCCAACGACTGAGCCCGCGGCGCCGCGGGGGTGTCCACGGGGCGGTGAAGCCGGCGTCTCCACACGGGCGACCCGGCCGGGCGCAGCGAGGGCGCGCGCGACTGACGGGCTCGGTGACTGTTCGTGGACAGCGTGACGAGGCTCGGTACTCGGGTGCGGGGCGAGGTTGTGGTGGGCGGGTCGGGGGCCGTGGGGTCAGTGGGCTTCCGTCCGGGGCCCCGTGGTGTCCCCGGCCGGCTCGACGGAGTCCACGGCGCATTCGGCGGGGGCCGGGTCGGGGCCCGTGGGGTCAGCGGGCTTCCGGCCCGGGGTTCGTGGGGTCCGCGGCCGGCTCGGCGAAGTCCAGGGCGCGTTCGGCAAGGGCCGGGTCGGGGGCCGTAGGGTCAGTGGGTTTCCGGTCGGGGTTCCGTGGTGTCCGCCGCCGGCTCGACGGAGTCCAGGGCGCGTTCGGCGGGGGCCGGGCGGGGGCGTTCCGGGGGGAGCGGCCAGGCGGGCGCGGTCGGTGACGAGCTCGGCTGGGGGGCGTCCGACGCGCCGCGCGATGCCGCCGGCTCGCTCACGGCCGTCCAGCGTGCGGCGCCCGTGAGGTCGTCGGGCCAGTCCGGGGCGAACGGGTCGTCGGCCGGGAGGATCTCGTACGGGTCCTCCTCCGCGGCGCCGGTCGCGGAGGGCCTGCTCTCCGGCCGGGCAGGGTCCCTGCCGGTGCCCGGTTGCCAGCCCCTGTCCCTGTCCTTGCCTCCGCCCTTGCCCTTGCCCTTGCCCTTGTCGTTGCCCTTGTCCTTGTCGTTGCCCTTGTCCATGGATTTCGTGGCCCCCCTGCCCTGGCCTTGTCCCTCCTCCTCCGGGCTGCTGCCCGCCTCCGTGCCCCGGGGCTCTTCTTCGGCCTTGGCCGTGTCCTCGGCCTTCGCCGGCTCCTTCGGCCTCCCCTGCTCGTTTCCGGCTCCGTCGGTCCCCGTCCCGGAGTTCGCCGCGGAAGCCCTGCCGTCCTGCCCCGCCCCTGTCCCCTGCGCCGGGATCTGCCCGCCCCGCGTGCGCCCGCGCCACACTCGCCAGCCCCGTACGACCAGTGCCACCGGCATCCCGAACACCGCCGTCCAGGCCCCCACCGCTGCCCCGGTCTGCCACCACACCGGCCCGAAGCGGGCCAGCGCGGCCACGCCCAGCGGGCCGCCCGCCAGCTCGGCGAGCAGGGCGAAGACCGCCGCGCACACCGCCGCGGTCAGCAGCGTCACCCCGGCGGTACGGGCCGCCGACCACCGTGCGGCCACGGCCGCTTCCCCCGGCTGCGACCGCTCCACGGCCCCGCGCGCCACGAACCACCCCGCCGTCACCCCGGCCGCCACCGGCACCAGCCCCGCCAGCCAGTTCGGCAGCGACCCGGCACCCGCGTCCGGCACCGCCGCCAGCAGCGGGAAGGGCGGCAGCAGCGGCGCCGGATCGGAGGCCAAGGGGTTCACCCCGTGTCCGGCACCGAGGAGGAAACCCGGACCGAGGGCGTAGGACGCGGCCCACACCGCCGCGTTGGGAATCAGCGCGATGCCGAGCACCAGCACCGCGCACCGTCCCGTCCAGCCCTCGGTCAGCTGCAGGAAGGACGCCTGCGCCGCCTCGCCGTGCCACACCAGCGACACCCCGAGCACCAGCGCACCACCGCCGAAGAGCACCGCCGTAGCAGCGCCGGTGGCCCGTACGGCCGTACCCACCCGGGTGCGCGCGTCCGACCCGAACACCACCCGCCGCACCGGCCCCGGCAGCACCGTCAGCATGTTCAGCACCGGCTCGCGGGGACGGCCGTACGCCGACCACACGCCGGCCGCCGCCGCACCCGCCGCGACCAGCGGCAGACACGCCGTCACCCAGGGCCACGCGGGCCGCAGTTCGCCGCCCGAGCAGTACAGCGCGATCGCGCCGCCGACACCCAGATAGCCGATGACGACCCCGGTCCACACCGTGCGCGCCGGTACGGGCGGCGGGCCGTCGGCGTCCTCGGGCGCGTCCACCGCGTCCCGGGCCGCCCGGTACACCCGCCACACGGGCAGCGCCAGCAGCAGCAACGGGGTCACACCCACCGGCATGGGCACACCCGAGAGCGTCTCGGTGCGGACCAGTTCGACGCCGTGCGCCAGCAGCCACAGCGCCGCGGCGACGTGCAGCGCACCGCCCGGACCGCTGTCGGGATACGGCGAGCTGACCCACAGCAGCATCAGCAGCGCGGCGAACGAGGCGAATCCGAGCCCGGCCGCCACCGCGCCGGCCAGGAGGCTCGCGGCCAGCCCGGGCTCGCGGTCCCGCATCCGGGCCAGCAGGGGCGACAGCGACGGTCGGCGAGCGGTCAGCAGAGTCACCCCGCCATGCTGCCAATGCCACCCGCTTTCCCCACGCAACAGGCGAACTTCCGATGTGTCGCCCAATATATGTTTATGTTCTTTTTCGCACGGAAGGGCGCATGGTGACGACGACTCAGACCACCGACGACCCGCTGCCGCCGCCGGCCGAACGCCGACGGCTGCGCGAGTCCCGGTCACTGACGAAGGCTCAGGTCGCCGCGCGGGTCGGCGTCAGCCGCTCGACGATCCGCGCGTGGGAGTCCGGCCGCCGCGTTCCGCACGGACGCGAGGGCGAGGCCTACGCCAGGCTGCTGCGGGCGCTCGCCGCACCGGCGGCGCCCGGGGAGACGACAACGGCCGGGACGGCCCCGGAGACACCCGCTGCGGCCACCGCGGCCCCTCCCCCTCTCCCTGCCCCTTCCGCTGCCGCTGCCGCTGCCGGGGGTACGACACCGGTCGCCGCGGATCCCCTGACGCCGGCTCAGGCCTTCGACGCGCTGTACGCGTTCTGCGCGCCCGCCCTCGTACGCCAGGCGTACCTGCTCACCGGGCGCCGGGAACTGGCCCGCGAATCCGTGGAGCGGGCCTTCCAGCTGGCCTGGCAGCGCTGGCCCGAGCTGGCCCGGGACCGGGATCCGGGCGGCTGGGTGCGGGCGGTGGCGTACGACTGCGCGCTCTCGCCCTGGCACCGCTTCCGGCCCCGCTACCGGCACCCGGAGCCGCCGCCCGCCGATCCGGCCGACCGTGCGCTGCTGAACACCCTGCTGACGCTTCCGCCGTCGTACCGGCGCACGCTCGTCCTCTACGACGGTGTGGGCCTCGACCTTCCGGAGACGGCGGCGGAGACGGAGGCCAGCACGCCGGCTGCCGCGAACCGGCTGACCCACGCACGGGAGGCGGTGGCCGCGCGGCTGCCGGAACTGGCCGACCCCGCGCAGCTGCACCGCCGACTGCTCGAACTGGCCTCGAAGGAGCGGTTGGGCACGGGCAGGCCCACGGTGATCCGCACCGGCTGCGAGCGGCGGAACGTGTTCTGGACCCGGGCGGCGATCGCGTTCACCGTGACGATCGTCGGCGCGACGACGCTCACGCTGCGGACGGCTCCCACCCACTACGAGGCCCCCGTCGCTCCGGCGCAGGCGGTCCAGGGGGTGCCGGCGGCGGGGGTCATGGGCCCGCTGTCGCGGGAGGAACAGGCACTGCGCGCGAAGCTGCGGGCTGCCGCGAGGGGGCCGGAACGATTGGCACCGGAACCCGGGTGAGCCTTGAGCACCACTCGGCGTGACCGGCGCGAACGTCGGCAGGCCCCGCCCCGGCGAACGGGGCGGGGCCTGCCGACGCTCAGCTGACGTGTCTCAGCCGGCCAGGATCTCGCGGGCCAGCTTCGCCGTCTCGGTCGGGGTCTTGCCGACCTTGACACCGGCGGCCTCCAGGGCCTCCTTCTTCGCCTGGGCCGTACCCGACGAACCGGAGACGATGGCGCCGGCGTGACCCATGGTCTTGCCCTCGGGGGCGGTGAAGCCCGCGACGTAACCGACGACCGGCTTGGTCACGTTCTCCTTGATGAACGCCGCGGCACGCTCCTCGGCGTCGCCACCGATCTCACCGATCATCACGATGAGCTCGGTCTCCGGGTCGTCCTGGAACGCGGCCAGGGCATCAATGTGGGTGGAGCCGATGATCGGGTCGCCACCGATGCCGACGGCCGTCGAGAAGCCGATGTCACGCAGCTCGTACATCATCTGGTACGTCAGCGTGCCGGACTTCGACACCAGGCCGATGCGGCCCGGCTTGGTGATGTCGCCCGGGATGATGCCGACGTTCGACTGGCCCGGGGTGATGATGCCGGGGCAGTTCGGGCCGATGATGCGGGTCTTGTTGCCCTTCTTGCCGGCGTACGCCCAGAAGGACGCCGAGTCGTGCACGGCGATGCCCTCGGTGATCACGACGGCCAGCGGGATCTCGGCGTCGATGGCCTCGACGACCGCGTCCTTGGTGAACTTCTCCGGCACGAAGATGACGGAGACGTTGGCGCCGGTCTTCTCGATGGCCTCCTTGACGGTGCCGAAGACCGGTACCTCGGTGCCGTCGAAGTCCACGGTGGTGCCCGCCTTGCGCGGGTTCACGCCGCCCACGACGTTCGTGCCGTCACCGAGCATGAGCTTGGTGTGCTTCATGCCGGTGGCGCCGGTCATGCCCTGGACGATGACCTTGCTGTCCTTGTTGAGCCAGATAGCCATGGTGTGTTGGTGTCCTCGTCCTGAGTGCTTACTTGGCGGCGGCCAGCTCGGCGGCCTTGTCGGCCGCGCCGTCCATGGTGTCGACGCGCTGCACCAGCGGGTGGTTGGCGTCGGTGAGGATCTTCCGGCCCAGCTCGGCGTTGTTGCCGTCGAGGCGGACGACGAGCGGCTTCTCGACCTTCTCGCCGCGGTCCTCCAGGAGCTTCAGGGCCTGCACGATGCCGTTGGCGACCTCGTCGCAGGCGGTGATGCCACCGAAGACGTTGACGAAGACGGACTTGACGTCCGGGTCGCCCAGGATGATCTCCAGGCCGTTCGCCATCACCTGGGCGGAGGCGCCACCGCCGATGTCCAGGAAGTTGGCGGGCTTGACGCCACCGTGCCGCTCACCGGCGTACGCGACGACGTCCAGGGTGCTCATGACGAGACCGGCGCCGTTGCCGATGATGCCGACCTCGCCGTCGAGCTTGACGTAGTTGAGGTTCTTCTCCTTGGCGGCGGCCTCGAGCGGGTTGGCCGCGGCCTTGTCGTGGAGCTCCTCGAAGTCGGGGTGACGGAACTCGGCGTTGTCGTCGAGCGACACCTTGCCGTCGAGGGCGATGACGTCACCGGAGGCGACCTTGGCCAGCGGGTTGACCTCGACGAGGAGGGCGTCCTCCTTGATGAAGGTGTCCCACAGCTTCACCAGGACGTCGGCGACCTTGTCCGCGACCTCGGCCGGGAACTTGGCGGCGGCGACGATCTCCTGGGCCTTGGCCTTGTCCACACCGTCGATGGCGTCGATCGCGATCTTGGCGACGGCCTCGGGGCGGGTGGCGGCCACCTCCTCGATCTCCATGCCGCCCTCGACGGAGGCGATGGAGAGGAAGGTGCGGTTGGCACGGTCGAGGAGGAAGGAGACGTAGTACTCCTCGACGATCTCCGGAGCGGTCTCGGCGATCATGACCTTGTGGACCGTGTGGCCCTTGATGTCCATGCCGAGGATGTCCGTCGCGCGGGCGACGGCCTCGTCCGGGGAGGCGGCCAGCTTCACGCCACCGGCCTTGCCGCGACCACCGACCTTCACCTGCGCCTTGACGACGGACTTGCCGCCCAGACGCTCGGTGATCTCGCGCGCCGCCTCAGGCGTGTCGATGACTTCACCGGCCAGCACCGGTACATCGTGCTTGGCGAAGAGGTCCCTCGCCTGGTACTCGAACAGGTCCACGCGCTTCCGTCCCTATCAGTGATCTCGCGGTTCGTTGGATGCGTGGGCGTGCCGCGAAGGGCAACGTGACGTCCGCTTGTCACAAGGGAGGCGCACACGGTGTCCGAGCGCGCGGCATGTCCGTCTCGCAGGTTATCGCCGCTTGCGGGGGCTCCCTAAATCGAGGGTCACACACGAGCGGTGATACCTGTCACATGATGCCGGGTTCCCTGGCACGCCGTGCCGACGCGCGCGGGGCCGATCGGGGGCTTCGGAGGATGTGCCAGGCCTCACCGGGCCGGGACCGCCCCGGTGAGGCCCCCGGGCGGCCCGGGTGGCGCCCGGTGGTCAGGGGTGACGGTGTGCGCGTCACCGTGACGGGACACGGCGCGTCGGCGCTACCGACGGGTGGCCATGTCCGGTGTCACGCCGTGTCCGGTATCGGCAGCGGCCGTTTCTCCAGCGCTGCGGCCATGACCTCGGGGAACAGGTCGGGCGTGCAGGCGAAGGCCGGTGCGCCGAGCGTGGCGAGCGCCGCCGCGTGTTCCCGGTCGTACGCGGGCGCCCCCTCGTCCGACAGCGCGAGCAGCGCCACGAACTGCACCCCGGACGCCTTCATCGCCGCCACCCGCTTGAGCATCTCGTCGCGGATGCCGCCCTCATAGAGGTCGCTGATCAGCACGACCACGGTCTCGGCGGGCCGGCTGATCTGTGCCTGGCAGTAGGCCAGCGCCCGGTTGATGTCCGTGCCACCGCCGAGCTGGGTGCCGAACAGGACGTCGACCGGGTCGTCCAGCTGGTCGGTGAGGTCGACCACCGCCGTGTCGAAGACGACCAGCCGGGTGCTGATCGACCGCATGGAGGCGAGGACCGCGCCGAACACCGACGCGTAGACCACGGACGCGGCCATCGACCCGGACTGGTCGATGCAGAGCACGACCTCCTTCCGCACCGACCGGGCGGCGCGTCCGTATCCGACGAGCCGTTCCGGCACCACCGTGCGGTACTCGGGCAGGTAGTGCTTGAGGTTGGCCGCGATGGTGCGGTTCCAGTCGATGTCGTGGTGGCGTGGGCGGCTGATCCGCGCACTGCGGTCGAGGGCGCCGGTCAGGGTGGCCCGGGTACGGTTCGCGAGCCGCTTCTCCAGGTCCTCGACGACCTTGCGCACGACCGCGCGGGCCGTCTCCTTCGTCGTCTCCGGCATCGCCTTGTTCAGCGACAGCAGCGTGCCGACCAGGTGCACGTCCGCCTCCACCGCCTCCAGCATCTCCGGCTCCAGCAGCAGCGAGGCGAGCCCGAGCCGGTCGATGGCGTCGCGCTGCATGACCTGGACGACGGACGACGGGAAGTACGTGCGGATGTCCCCGAGCCAGCGCGCCACGGACGGGGCCGAGGCACCGAGCCCCGCCGAACGTTCCCGCCCCGCCTGCGGCCTGTCCCCCTTGCCGTACAGCGCGGCGAGCGTGCCGTCCATCGCCGCGTCCCGTCCGGACAGCGCGCATCCGGTGCCGTCGGCCTGGTCGCCGCCCAGCACCAGCCGCCACCGCCGCAGCCTCTCCCCCGCCGGATCGTCGAAGTCCGCCGGCCTCAAGTCGCTCGTCACGCACCCACCTCCGCACACCGGTTGTCCTCGCTGGAGCCACCCGCCGCATCCCGCACAGCCGTCTCGTCCAGGCCGAGCAGCAGCCGCAGTACCGGCAGCACGGCGTCGGCGCGCTCGGTGTCCGGATCGGCGGCGAAGCCGGGCGTCACGGTTCCGTAGGCCGTCGCCCGGCCGCCCGGCGGGTCTCCGGGCCCGCGCCGGAGCAGTTCCCCGAGCGTTCTGCGCACGCCCGGCTCATACGCGGCGAAGGTGCGCCGCAGCAGCGGCAGTACGACCGTGAACGCCTCCGCCGGCACCCCGGCCAGCCAGCTGTCCACCAGCCCGAGCAGCCGCTCGTCGTGCACCAGCAGCAGCCCGCCCCCGCCGCCGACGAAGCCCTCGATCCAGGCGGCCGCGTCCGCGGGCGGCGTCCCCGGCGACAACGCGAGCCCCATCAGCCGCGCCGCCTCCTTCGGCCGCAATGCCCCGTCGTCCAGCAACAAGCGCACAGCCCGCCCCCGCAGCACACCGGGCACGCTGTCCCGCGACGACATCGTCCGCAGCACGGCCCGCCACCGGTCCCGCAGACCGCCGGGCCAGGCTCCGGACACCGCACGGGCGGGCGATGGCGGTCCGTCCGCGCGGGCGAAGCCGAGCGCGGGGGAAGCGCCGCCCTTGTTCCCGGCGCGTCGGCCCGCGCCTGCCTCAGCGCCCACACCGGTCCCGGCGACGCCCGTCTCCCCGGCACCGGCGGCAGCACCGGTCAGCGTCTCCGACAGCAGCCCCACCGCCGCATGCACGGCGTCCACATGGCCGCGCATCTCCTCCGCGGCGTCGCCGTCAAGGGCGGCACACGCCGGGGGCAGGCCGACGAAGACGCGTTCGGCGAGGCCCGCGGCCACGCCGGCCAGCGCACCGGTGTCGGTGCCGCGCACGTCGCCGTAGCGCAGGGAGCGGACCAGGGCGGGCAGGGCCTGGGCGAGATGGCCGACGTCCGTGTCGAGCGCCGCCCGGTCGGCGAGCACCCGCATGACCACGGGCAGGGCGTCCGGCAGACCGGCGAGCAGGCACTGCTCGGCCAGCGCGGTGACGTCGGCCAGGGTGTGCGCGGCCGTCGCGTCCGCCTCGGCCTTGGCCTGCGCCGCCGCCCGTACGGTCGTCCCCCACACGCCCGCCTCGGCGACCCGCACGGACAGCTCCGGCTCCCAGCGCAGCCGCCATGTCTCCCGGAAGGTCCCCGTGCTCCCCCGTGAGCGCGCGGGCTCGCCCCAGCCGACGCCGAGCAGCCGCAGCCGGTGCAGCAGCCTGCTGCGGCCGGCGTCGGTGTCCCCGCGCAGGTCCAGCTCCAGTTCGCGCTCCAGCGCCTCTGGTTTGAGCCGCAGCGAACGCTGCTGCCGGGCCAGGTCGCGCTGCAGTGGCACCGCCGGCGCGGACTCCGGGACCTCGCCGAGGACGTCACCGACCACCAGCCGGTCGTGCACCAGCGCCAGCGGCACGTCCGAGCCGTCGCCCATCACCGCGCGCACGGCGTCGGTGGTCTCGGTCAGCCCGGGCAGCGGGCGGCCGCGCAGCACCGCCAGGGTCTCGGCGAGCCGGACCGCCTCGATGACATGGGCGGAGGAGACCATCCGGTCCTCCTCCCGCAGCAGCCGCGCCACCTTGGTCAGCCAGCGCTCGACCGGCCGGTCGGGGGCGTGGAACAGATGGCCGTACCAGCCCGGCGAGTCGACACCCGCGCCGTACCCGCTGGACCGGGCGAGTCTGCGGTGCGTCCATGGCACCCAGGTCAGGTCCGCCTTCACCTTGGGCAGCCCCTTCAGCAGGGCCCGGTCGGCGGCGACGGTGGTCTTCACACGCAGCGCGGGCACGTGCCAGGCCCCGCAGACGACGGCCAGCCCGTCCCCGAACTCCTTGCGCGCCGCACGCAGCCGGAGCCGCATGTGCGCCTCGCGGACCAGGTCCCGGGAGTGCCCGCCGGCGCCGTACCGCTCCCGGAGTGCGCCCATGGCATCCTCCAGCGCGGCGAACGGGGCGAAGGGGTCGCGCTCGCCCGGGCCCCGGTGCTCGACGGCGTCCTCCCACCAGCGTTCGGGGTCGTCGTATCCGGCGGCTTCGGCGAGGGCGGCGAGCGGGTCGACACGGACCTGCTCGCCGCCGTCCCGCCCGCCGTCGCCGTCCCTGCCCCCTTCGGTGTTCTCCGGGCCCTCGGCGCCCTTCTCCTCCCACGCGAGCGTGTGCGCGGCCGGCAGGTCGATGAAGTGGGCCGGGACGTCCTGTTCGAGGGCCCAGCGGATCGCCACCCATTCCGGGCTGAACTCGGCGAACGGCCAGAACGCCGAGCGGCCTGGCTCGTCCGTGGCATGGGCGAGCAGGGCGACGGGAGGCCGCAGGTCCGGGTCGGCGGCCAGCGGGATCAGCGCGTCGGCCTCGGGCGGCCCCTCGATCAGGACGGCCGCGGGCCGGGCGGCGTCCAGGGCGGCGCGCACCGCGCGGGCGGAGCCGGGGCCGTGGTGCCGCACGCCCAGCAGGAGCGGCCCGGAACCGCGGGGCTGGGGCCGGAGGGTACCGGTCACACGCTCACCTCCCGGCATGCGCGGTAGAAGTCCGTCCAGCCCGCGCGCTCCCGGACGACGGTCTCCAGGTACTCCTGCCAGATGACCCGGTCGGCCGCGGGGTCGCGGACCACGGCGCCGAGGATGCCGGCGGCGACGTCGGCCGGGCGCAGCACACCGTCGCCGAAGTGCGCGGACAGGGCGAGGCCGCCGGTGACCACGGAGATCGCCTCGGCCGTGGACAGGGTGCCACTGGGAGACTTGAGCCTGGTGCGGCCGTCGGCGGTGATGCCGTCGCGCAGCTCCCGGAAGACGGTCACCACCCGGCGGATCTCCTCGATGCCGTCGGGCCCGGCCGGCAGGTCGAGGGAGCGGCCGATCTGCTCGACGCGGCGGGTCACGATGTCGACCTCGGCGTCGGCGCTCTCCGGCAGCGGCAGCACCACGGTGTTGAAGCGGCGGCGCAGCGCGCTGGAGAGGTCGTTGACGCCTCTGTCCCGGTCGTTGGCGGTGGCGATGAGGTTGAAGCCGCGGACCGCCTGGACCTCCTGGCCCAGCTCCGGGACGGGCAGCGTCTTCTCGGACAGGATCGTGATCAGGGTGTCCTGCACATCGGCCGGGATACGGGTCAGCTCCTCGACGCGGGCCGTCATGCCCTCGGCCATGGCCCGCATGACGGGGCTGGGTACGAGGGCGTCTCGGCTGGGGCCGTGCGCGAGCAGCTGCGCGTAGTTCCAGCCGTAGCGGATCGCCTCCTCCGGGGTGCCGGCCGTGCCCTGCACGAGCAGGGTGGAGTCGCCGCTGACCGCGGCGGCCAGATGCTCGGAGACCCAGGTCTTGGCGGTGCCTGGCACACCGAGCAGGAGCAGGGCGCGGTCGGTGGCGAGCGTGGTCACGGCGACCTCGATGATCCGGCGCGGGCCCACGTACTTGGGTGTGATCACCGTGCCGTCCGGCAGGGTGCCGCCCAGCAGGTACGTCGCCACCGCCCACGGCGACAGCTTCCAGCGGGCCGGGCGCGGGCGGTCGTCCTGTGCGGCGAGCGCGGCGAGTTCGGCGGCGAAGGCGTGCTCGGCGTGCGGGCGCAAGGCGTTCTTGCTCGGTTCGACGGATGCGGCGTCCACGGACACAGACATGGCTGAGGCCCCCTCCAGCTCGGCCGGTTCGGATCTGGCATCCACCGTGCACCACGCCACTGACAATCGCTCTGACCTGCACAAACGCCCGCTCCGGGCCGATTGTCAGTGGCGGGACCTACCGTCGGATGCATGACTGAGCAGGGGGTGCGCTGGACGGCGGAGCAGGTGTGGGCACTGGCGCCTGACGCCGCGTCACGCAAGGCGGGCGGCAAGCTCGGCACGGCCGGTCCGTGGTCCGAGGCGGGGAGCGGAGAGGGGGCGGTGTGGGGGCTGTGCAAGGGCAGCGGCAGCAGGCCGTATCAGACGGTGGTCGATCTCGCCGGCGCGGCGGGCCCGGCGTACAAATGCAGTTGCCCGAGCCGTAAGTTCCCGTGCAAGCACGCGCTCGGGCTGCTCCTGCTGTGGGCGGGCGGCGACGGCTCGGTGCCGGCGTCCGGCGGGCCGCCGGACTGGGCCGAGCAGTGGCTCGCCGGCAGACGCCGGCACGCCGACAGCAAGCACGCCCGGAGTGAGGGGAGTTCGCCGGGCGGGTCCGCTGATCCCGAGGCGGCACGGCGGCGGGCCGAGCGCCGGGCCGAGCGGGTCACCGCGGGCGCGACGGAGCTGGAGCAGCGCCTCGCGGACCTGCTGCGCGGCGGTCTGGCCGCGGCCGAACAGGCGGGGTACGGCCTGTGGGACGAGACGGCGGCCCGCATGGTCGACGCGCAGGCGCCCGGACTCGCCGCGCGCGTACGGGAGTTGGGGGCGATACCAGGGTCGGGTGCGGGCTGGCCGGCCCGGCTGCTGGAGGAGTGCGCGCTGCTGCACCTGCTCGTCCAGGGCTGGCTGCACCGCGACCGGCTGCCGGACCCCCTCGCGGCCACGGTCCGCTCCCGGCTGGGCCTGCCCGCAACGGCGGAGGGCGCACCGGTCCGCGACCACTGGCTGGTCCTCGCCCAGTACGACACGGTGGACCCCAAACTGACGACCCGCCGGATATGGCTGCACGGCGCCGCTTCGGGCGGTACCCGGCTGCTGCTGTCCTACGGCGCGGCCGGCCGGGCCCCGGAGCTGTCGTTGCCGGTCGGCCTGGCCCTGGACGCGGAGCTGTCCGCCTATCCGGGCGCCGGTCGGCCCCGGTCCGCGCTGGGCGAGCGGTACGGCGCGCCCGTACCGGCCGTGTTCCGTCCACCGGGCACGACCACGGCCGAGGCGGCGGCACGGTACGGCGAGGCGCTGCGGGACGACCCCTGGCTGGAGTCGGTCCCGGTGACGCTGGACCGGGTGATACCGGTCCCGGACGGCGACCTGTGGCAGCTGGCCGACGCCGACACGGACTCCGCCCTGCCGCTGACCCGGGCCGCCCGCTCCCGCCCCGGCCTGTGGCGGCTGGTCGCCCTGTCCGGTGGCGGCCCGGTCACGGTCTTCGGCGAGTGCGGCCACCGCGGTTTCACACCGCTCACGGCCTGGCCGCAGGGCACGGGCGAGGCGGTGCCGCTGTGCTGACCGGCGTGCCGGGGAGGCACCGGCGCCCCTCGGCCCCGCACAAGGCCCCTCGGACACACAAGGCCCCTCGGACACACACAGGGAAGGGAAGGCGATGAACGGGACCACCTCGGCCGACGACGTCACCACGACTGCCGCAAGCTGGGAAGACCTGGTCACCACCGCTCTCCTCGGCACCGACCGGCGTCCACCGGCGCGTGCCGGGTCCGGCCGGGAAGCACCCCTGGCACTGCTCGACGAGGCCGCCGTGGCGACCGTACGGCGGCGGGCCGGGTTGCGCCCCGCCCGGGCGGCACGCGGGCCGGATCCGGCGCCCGAGGATCCCCGCCCGGCCCTGCCCGCCGCGGCGGCCCGCAGACTCGCCACGCTGCTGGCCGACCGCTCCGGCGGCGGGACCGGCGGCAGGCGGGGCAGCTCCCCCGACCTCATGGAGCTGCTCCCCCAGTGGCTCGCGGCGGCCAACGCCCACGGGTACGCGGCGCCCGCGCAGGCGCTGCCCGCCCTGCTGGACGCGGCCCGGGGTCGTACGGACCTTCGCCCGGCGGCGCTGGCGTTCGCGGGCCCGCGGGCGCTGTGGCTGGCCCGGTTGAACGCGGACTGGCGCTTCGCCCTGCGCGCGGCCCCCGGCGGCGGCACCGCACTGCCCGGCCCCGGGGAGGACGAGGAGGTCCGGCGGCTGTGGCAGGAAGGCCTGTTCGCCGAGCGGGTGGCCCTGCTGGGCGCGCTGCGCGCCGCTGTGCCCGCGTTCGCGCGCGAGCTGCTGGCATCGACCTGGCCGAAGGAGCGGGCGGAGGACCGGCTGATGTTCCTCGACTCGCTGCGCACGGGCCTGTCCGCCGCGGACGAGCCGTTCCTGGAGCAGGCGTTGGCCGACCGCAGCCGCAATGTGCGGGCGACGGCGGCCGAACTGCTGTCGGCGTTGCCCGCTTCGGCGCTCGCCACGCGCATGGCCGTACGGGCCGTGGCGTGCGTGGCCCTCGACCGCACGGGGAACACGCCGGCGATCGCGGTGGAGGCGCCGCTTGAGTGCGACTCCGGCATGGAGCGCGACGGTGTGGTGGCCGCACCTCCCGCAGGCAGAGGGGAACGCTCATGGTGGCTGGGGCAGTTGGTGGAAGCGGCACCGCTCGGCGTCTGGCGGGAGCGGCTCGGTGGCCGGACGGCGCAGGAGATCGTGGCGCTGCCGGTGGCGGACGGCTGGCAGGGCGAACTGCACGCGGCCTGGTGCCGGGCGGCGGTGCGGCAGCGGGACGCCGAGTGGTCGAGGGCGCTGCTCGGCTCGCCGTCGGCACCGGAGGCCGGCGGGCCGGGCGCGGTGTCACTGGCCGAGCGCGCGAAGCTGCTGGCCGCCCTGGAACCGGCGGAGCGGGCCGGGTGGGTGGCGGGATTCATCGCGACACACGGTCTGTCGGAGGCGTTCCAGCTGCTCGGGGTGTGCGCGGTGCCCTGGGCCCCGCCGCTGGGCCGGGCGGTCGTGGACGCGCTGAACATCGCGCGGGACGCGGGGAGTTACCCGTGGAGCTTCAGCGGGGTGATGGGCCTGACGGAACGCTGCCTGGACCCCGCGGAGGCCGCCCGGCTGGAGGGGCTGCTGGCGATACCCGACGAACGGGAGGACGCGGCGCCGGGCGCCGGAGGGTACTGGGCGGAGGCGTTCCAGCGGTTGGTGACCACATTGCGGTTGCGGGCGGAGATGGCGGCGGAACTCGCGGCCGGCGAGCGGCCGCCGCCCCTGGTCGCGGCGTCGGCTCAGCCGCCGGAGGCGGTCGGCTGACGGACGTTGTCCCGCACCCACTCCACGATCGACGCGGTCGTCGCCCCCGGCGTGAAGATCTCCGCGACGCCCTTCTCCTTCAGCGGCGGGATGTCCTCGTCCGGGACGATGCCGCCGCCGAAGACGACGATGTCCTCGGCGTCCCGCTCCTTGAGCAGGTCGATCACCGCGGCGAACAGCGTGTTGTGCGCGCCGGAGAGGATGGACAGACCGATCGCGTCGGCGTCCTCCTGGATGGCGGTGTCCACGATTTGTTCCGGCGTCTGGTGAAGGCCGGTGTAGATGACCTCCATACCGGCGTCGCGCAGGGCACGCGCGATGACCTTGGCCCCGCGATCGTGGCCGTCGAGCCCCGGTTTGGCGACCACCACGCGGATCGGACCGGCTGCCACACCCATCACTGCCTCCATCAGACGACCACGGAAGCGATCGCTTCCGTCCGTAACGACAAGTACCGCACTTTTGGCGCGTCCCGCCACCTGTCGCGAAGTGAACGAACGTTATCTCCAGCATCCCGCAACCGGCAGTTTTACGGTGCGCAGCGAGGGGGAAATCACATGGTGGGACATGAGGGCACACGGGGGATCGAGCCGTCCTCCGGCGTGCCGACAGGAGGTCGGCCATGAAGGTCACCGGGGTACTGCCGCTCTTCCTCCCGCTCTGCCGCCGCCTGTGGCCCGGCAGACTGGCCGGACTCTCGGTGGCGCTGGTGAAGGCGACCGCTCTGGAGGCCGCGATCCTGACCGGCCACCTCCTGCTGTATCCGACCGGTCTCACCCAGGAACGCCGCTCCCCCGTCCTGCCCGCCCAGGACGGCACCGCCCCGCTTCCGGTCCGGTCCGGCCCGCCGGTGGTGCTGCTGCACGGTTTCATCGACAACCGTTCGGTGTTCGTGCTGCTGCGCCGCAACCTCGCCCAGCACGGCAGGCAGCGCGTCATATCGCTCAACTACTCCCCGCTGACCTGTGACATCCGCGCGGCCGCCGAGCTGCTCGGCCGGCACATCGAGGAGATCTGCGAGCGCACCGGCAGCGACCGGGTCGACATCGTGGGGCACAGCCTCGGCGGGCTGATCGCCCGCTACTACGCGCAGTGCCTCGGCGGCGACCTGCGGGTGCGCACGCTGGTCACGCTGGGTACACCGCACTCGGGGACCAGCGCGGCGCCGCTGGCCAACGCCCATCCGATCGTGCGCCAGATGCGGCCCGGTTCGGGGGTCATCGAGGAGCTGGCCCGGCCCGCGCCCGGCTGCCGTACACGGTTCGTCTGCTTCTGGAGCGATCTGGACTCCGTGATGGTCCCGCTGGAGACGGCCTGTCTCGAACACCCCGATCTCGACGCGCAGAACGTCCGGGTGACCGGCATCGGGCATCTCGCCCTGCCCGTGCACCCGGCCGTCGCGGCCGGAATACGCACGGCGCTCGACACCCCGCACCCGGGGGACCGGGTCGCCGGCGGTCTGACGGTGGCATGACCCCGACGCACAGGTGACCAACGGTCACCCCACATCGAACACCAATCGAACCCTCGGCCAAACTCGTGTCCGGCACCCCCCGAAACACCGCCGAATGCCCGTTTACCGCCAACGCGAAACCGGCGGAAGATTGTCGCGCCCAGGTACCGGCGGGTACAGTCGCCGCACTGCTCTGGCAGCCCCTGTTGTCGAGGCGAAAGAGAAGTTGGTGAACGACCGTCACCCGTCGGGGACCATGACCACCCCGGCCCCGGCTTCCGACGCCTCCACCGCGCACTACGCGGCATACGGGACACATGAAGCCCCCTACGGCGACCTCACCACGTACGGCGGCTACGGCGCCAGCGGTTTTCCGGACGGCACCGGTTCCTTCTCCACCGATCCGCTCTTCGGCGGCCTGCCCGGCCAGCAGACCAGCAGTGCGTACGAGACGGGACAGTGGCAGACCGGTCAGAGCCCGAACTACGACCCCTACGCGGCCCAGCACCACACCGCCTACGACTCCGGCGTCCATGACACCAGTGCCTGGACGGTCCCCGCCCAGGCGACCGGCAACGACATAAGCGGGCAGTGGGACGCGAGCGCCTGGCTGCAGCCCGACCAGTCCGGCGGGGCCGACCCGACACAGCAGTGGGAGTGGGGCACCCAGACCTTCGAGACGGGCGCCTACGACGCCACCCAGTGGAACTCCGGCGGCCAGGGCCTGACGGCCGAGCCGGAGCAGCCTGGCGAACCGTTCGGCCAGCAGGCCACCGCCCTCTTCGAGCAGGCCGGCGAGCAGGACGCGGCCTACGGGCAGGCGCCGTATCAGCACCAGGCGCCGTACGCGGACACCGCCTTCGCCGGACAGCATTCCGCGGACTCCGCGGACGACGAGCCGGGCGGTACGGGCGAACTGCCCGCGGTCACCGGTCTGCTGGACGACCAGGAAGAGATCGCCCCGGTGTCCGTGACGCGTGCCGGCGCCCGCAGCGCCGCGCGCTCCCGCCGTCGTACACCCGCCAAGCGCTCCGCGCTGCTGACCGTCGCCGTGCCCTCGGCCTGTGTGATGGGGGTCGCCGGGATCGCCGCCGCCTCGGTCGGCGCCCTGACCGACGGCGGCGGCAAGGACACCACGGCCTCCGCCTCGGACGCGCACGCGGTCAAGCCGTCGGTCGCCAACAGCACGCTGGACAGCCAGCTGCGGACGCTGTCCGCCGGTGCCGACGACTTCGCCGACCGGGCGAGCCGGACGCAGGAGCGGATCGATCTCAAGAACCACCAGGAGCTGGAGAAGAAGAAGGCCGCGGCTCAGGCCGCACTCAAGGAACGGCTGCGCCCGAAGTTCGTGCTGCCGGTCACGCAGCGGGGGCTCAGCGCCTTCTTCGGCCAGGCGGGCGTGAACTGGATGTCGGTGCATACGGGCATCGACTTCCCCGTCTCCTACGGCACCACGGTGATGGCCGCCACCGACGGCGTCGTCTCCACGAAGTGGAACAGCGCCTACGGCAACATGATGATCGTGACGGCGAAGGACGGCACGGAGACCTGGTACTGCCACCTCTCCAGCTACCGCGTCGCTTCCGGTACAGCCGTCAAGGCCGGCCAGCCGATCGCCTACTCCGGCAACTCCGGCAACTCCACCGGCCCGCACCTGCACTTCGAGGTGCGGCCCGCGGGCGGGGCGGCCATAGACCCGCTGCCGTGGCTGAGGAGCCACGGACTCGATCCGACCTGAGCGTCCAAGCGTCCAGTGGCCCTCGCCGTTCGGCGAGGGCCACTGCTGCTTCTACAGCTTCTCCACCGGGGCGTACCGCAGCAGCAGCCGCTTCGGCTTGGCGTCGCCGAAGTCGATCGTCGCCTCCGCGTTCGCTCCCATGCCCTTCACGGCGACGACCGTGCCGAGCCCGAACTGGTCGTGGGTGACCCGGTCCCCGACGGCCAGCGCCACCACCGGCTTCTCCGCCGTGCGCCGCGTGGCGAAGCCGGACGCGCCCGACGCCGAGGAACGCGAGCGGGTCGAGGACAGCGAGGCCGCGATCCCGGAGGCCGGGCCGGAGGAAGCCGGTGCCGTCGCCCCCGTCCGCTTCCACTCGACATGGGCGGGCGGGATCTCCTCCAGGAAGCGGGAGGGCGGGTTGTACGACGGCTGGCCCCAGGCGCTGCGCATCGCGGAGCGGGTGAGGTAGAGCCGCTCCCGCGCGCGGGTGATGCCGACGTACGCCAGGCGCCGCTCCTCCTCCAGTTCCTTGGTCTGGCCGAGGGCGCGCATGTGCGGGAAGACGCCGTCCTCCATGCCGGTCAGGAAGACGACCGGGAACTCCAGGCCCTTGGCGGTGTGCAGGGTCATCAGGGTGATGACGCCGTCGCCGTCCTCCTCGTCGGGGATCTGGTCGGAGTCGGCGACCAGGGCGACCTGCTCCAGGAAGTCGGCCAGCCCCACCGGTTCGCCCTCGCCGCGCTCCTGCTCGAACTCCAGGGCGACGGCCGCGAGTTCCTGGAGGTTCTCGATGCGGGTCTCGTCCTGCGGGTCGGTCGAGGCTTGCAACTCGGCGAGATAGCCGGTGCGTTCGAGGACCGCCTCCAGGACGGTGGCGGGTCCGGCGCCGGACTCGGCGATCGTACGCAGGTCCTCCATCAGCGTGTTGAACCGCTTGACCGCGTTGGTGGAACGCGCGGCCATGCCGTACGCCTCGTCCACCCGCTTCAGCGCCTGCGGGAAGCTGATCTTCTCGCGCTGGGCGAGGGCGTCGACCATCGCCTCCGCGCGGTCGCCGATGCCCCGCTTGGGCACATTGAGGATGCGGCGCAGCGGCACCGAGTCCTCGGGGTTCGCGAGGACCCGCAGGTAGGCGAGGACGTCCCGGACCTCCTTGCGCTCGTAGAAGCGGACCCCGCCGACGACCTTGTAGGGCAGGCCGACGCGGATGAAGACCTCTTCGAAGACACGGGACTGGGCGTTGGTGCGGTAGAAGACGGCGACGTCGCCGGCCTTGGCGTCCCCCGCGTCCACCAGGCGGTCTATCTCTTCGGCGACGAACTGCGCCTCGTCGTGCTCGGTGTCGGCGACGTAGCCGGTGATCCGCGCGCCCTGGCCGGCGTTGGTCCACAGGTTCTTCGGGCGGCGGGACTCGTTGCGCTCGATGACCGCGTTGGCGGCGGACAGGATGGTCTGCGTGGAGCGGTAGTTCTGCTCCAGCAGGATCGTCGTCGCGTCCGGGTAGTCCTCCTCGAACTGGAGGATGTTGCGGATGGTCGCACCCCGGAAGGCGTAGATCGACTGGTCCGCGTCACCCACCACGCACAGCTCGGCGGGCGGGATGTCGTACGCGCCGGGTGGGGTGTCCTCGTCGTGTTCCCCGGTGCCGACGAGTTCCCGTACCAGCGCGTACTGGGCGTGGTTGGTGTCCTGGTACTCGTCGACCAGGACGTGCCGGAAGCGGCGGCGGTAGTGCTCGGCCACGTCCGGGAAGGCGCGCAGCAGGTTGACCGTCGTCATGATCAGGTCGTCGAAGTCGAGGGCGTTCGCCTCGCGCAACCGCGACTGGTACAGGGCGTAGGCCTGGGCGAGGGTCTTCTCGAAGCCGTCGGTGGCCTGGGCGGCGAAGTCCTCCTCGTCGATCAGCTCGTTCTTCAGGTTGCTGATCTTGGCGCTGAAGGACTTCGGCGGGAAGCGCTTGGGGTCGAGGTCCAGGTCGCGGCAGACCAGGGCCATCAGGCGCTTGGAGTCCGCGGCGTCGTAGATCGAGAACGACGACGTGAAGCCGAGCTTCTTGCTCTCCCGGCGCAGGATGCGCACGCACGCGCTGTGGAAGGTCATCACCCACATCGCGTGCGCGCGCGGGCCGACGAGCTGCTCGACGCGCTCCTTCATCTCGCCCGCGGCCTTGTTGGTGAAGGTGATCGCGAGGATCTGGCCCGGATGTACGTGCCGCTCGGCGAGGAGGTGGGCGATGCGGTGGGTGAGCACACGGGTCTTGCCGGAGCCGGCACCGGCGACGATGAGCAGCGGCGAGCCGGCGTGCACGACCGCGGCGCGCTGGTTGTCGTTCAGCCCTTCCAGCAGGGCCGCCACGTCGAGCGCGGGGCGGGGGGCGCCGTCGCGGTAGTAGGCGTCCCGATCCGGGGGCACGTCGAACTTCCCGCCGAACAGATCGTCCGGAAGCGGCTCCGGAGCGTGATCGTCCTCGGGCGGCGGCGGGGGCTCCTCCTCGCGCCCGCGAGGGGGCTGGAGGTCCGCCAGGAAGCTGTCGTCAAAGAGGCTGCTCATCGCTCTACGAGTCTAGGGCGCCCCACCGACAACCGGTCGCCGTCCCGGGAAGATGCCCCGCGGGCTCGATGGCGGAGATCCGGGAACACAGCCCTTACGCTGCGGAATCGCCCGATGGCGTAAACGTGATCCGGAGGTCGGATCACGAAAATGTATCGGACATATCACGCACCAACCTTCACACTAGTCACACGAGTTGGCTAGGTTGCCGTCAGGCCGCGTGCGCGGCCTCCGCCGAGTCCGGCGCGCCGCTTCCGGCGACCGGAGCCGGGGACCCACCGATCCCGGGGTGAATCGGCCGACTCCCACCCGGGACGAGGCCGTAGGGCAACCCTTCCGAGCCGCCGCCCGAACCCGACAGCTAACCCGGTAGGCGGCCCACTGGAAGGAGTCGCCTCCCTTGGCGTCGCACCGCAAGACGCGCCCCGGCGGAACCATCGGGACGGGCCTGCGCACCCCCGCCCTCGCCACCGCCGCCCTCACCTCCATGGCTGTGCTCTCGCAGACCGCGGAGGCCGCCCCGACCGATCGCGCCAAGCCGAGCCTGGAGGAGGTCGAGAGGAAGGTCGACGACCTCTACCGCCAGGCGGAGTCGGCGACCGAGAAGTACAACGCGGCCAAGGAGCGGACAGGAAAGCAGCAGGGCCGTGTCGACGCCCTGCGCGACGATCTCGCCCGGCGCACCGAACGCCTCAACAAGGCGCGCGAGGAGCTGGGCTCCTTCGCCGCGGCCCAGTACCGCAGCGGCGCCGCCACTCCCGGCACGGCCACCTTCCTGCTCGCGGACAGCCCGCAGGACTACTTCGACCAGAGCCAGCTGATGAACCGGCTGACCTCGCGGGAGAAGAGCACGGTCGACGACTACATCGGCGAGCAGGCCGCGACCATGAAGAAACGGCGGGAGGCCGCGGAGAGCCTTCAGACGCTGACCGACTCGCAGCACGACCTGCAGGCCGCCAAGGCCACCGTCCAGAGCAAACTCGCCTCCGCGCGCGAGCTGCTGTCGCAGCTGACGGCCCAGGAGAAGGCGCGGCTGGCCGCCATCGAACGGGAGAAGCAGCAGGAGGCGGCACGCAAGGCGGCCGAGCTCGCGAAGCAGCAGGCAGACCGGGAGCATTCCGCCTCGTCCTCGTCGTCGTCCTCATCGTCCTCGTCGTCCTCGTCGTCCGGATCCGGTTCGACGGGCTCCGGCTCGGCCGGCTCCACGCCATCCGGTTCCTACGGCACGAAGGCCGAGAAGGCGATCGCCTTCGCCCGTGCGCAGCTCGGCAAGCCGTATGTGTGGGGCGCCACCGGGCCGGACTCCTACGACTGCTCGGGCCTCACCCAGGCCGCCTGGAGAGCGGCCGGCGTCGCCCTCCCGCGCACCACCTACGACCAGGTCGATGCGGGCACCACGGTGTCGCTGGCCAACGCGCGGCCGGGCGACCTGGTCTTCTTCTACGACGACATCAGCCACGTCGGCGTCTACCTGGGCAACGGCATGATGATCCACGCCCCGAAGCCGGGCGCCTACGTCCGCGAGGAGTCGATCTTCTACGGCGGAGAGTCGATCATCCACAGCGTGGTCCGGCCGGGCTGACCGGGCCGGCTTTCTTCGCCGCACGCGCGCGTAGCGGCGTTTTCGCCCTCCACGCGCGCGTGCCCTTCCCCGGCGGGGCCGTGCGGCTCCCTAGCATCGGGCGCATGCCCGGCATCCCAGGTCTGCGTACGTGGTGGGCGGAGCGGCCCCCCGCGGCCGGGGCCGCCGTGATGGCGACCGGCATCCTGTCGGTGGGGCTGCACCTGACCGGCGCCGAGGCGCTCTCCTGGGTGACGCTCGCGATGACCGGCGTCGCCTGGGTGGCGCTGGCCGCCGACTTCGTCCTGCGGCTGCTCTGCGAGCGGCAGCGCTGGGTGGCCGAGGCGGAGAGTCCCGGCGCGCTCAGCGCCGTCGCCGCGACCACCGTGCTCGGCACCCGGGTCGCGGAGCTGGGCCGGCAGACCGTGGCCGGGGCGCTGCTGGCGCTCGCGGCGCTGCTGTGGCCGGTCCTGCTGGTCCTGGTCGTCCGGCACTGGGGGCAGCGCATGCCGGGAGCGGTGTTCCTGTGCTGTGTGGCCACCCAGGGGGTCGCCGTACTGGCCGCGACGCTGGCCGCGGCCCAGCGCACGGCGTGGCTCGCGCACGCCGCACTGGTGGTGTTCTGGCTGGGGCTGGTGCTCTATGGCCTCGCGCTGGCCCGCTTCGACGTACGGCAGGTGCTGGAGGGGGCCGGCGATCACTGGATCGCCGGCGGGGCGCTCGCGATCTCGGCGCTGGCGGGGGCGAAGCTGCTCGTCGCCGGGGACGCAGGCCTGTATCTGTGGGACGAGGACGACCGCGGGGTGCTGCGCACCGTGACGGTCGCGCTGCTCGTCCTGAACCTGGCCTGGTGTCTCGTGCTGCTGGCCGCTGAGGCGGTGCGGCCCCGGCGCGGCTATGACGTGCGGCGGTGGGCGACGGTGTTCCCGATGGGGATGACGGCGGCGGCGACGCTGACCGCCGCGAGCGTCCTCGGTGTCCCGTGGCTCAGTTGGCCGGGACGGGTGCTGCTGTGGGTGGCGGTGGCGGTGTGGCTCGCGGTGGCCACCGGTGCGGTGCGCGCGTTCAGGTCCACAGCACGGCGATGAAGACATTCACCGCGGTCAGCGCACCCACCAGCCCGAACTGGGTCCTGTCCACCGTCTCCTCGTCGCGCTTCACATAGACCAGCCCGAGGATCACGATCAGCAGCGCCAGCTTCACACCGATCTTGATGGTGTTGATGTGGTGGTCGTCGGCCTGGTTGAGGCCGACCAGGGCCACACCGGTGACCAGCATGGTCAGCGCGCCGTGCAGCATCCCGGGCACGAATCGGGCGGTGCCCCGGCCCATCGCCTTCATCTGGGTGAGGAAGCCGCCGAGCAGCGCGGCGATGCCGATGATGTGCAGGCCGACGAAGAGATGGATGAGTACGTCCATGGGTCCGGAGCCTAGCCAGCACTCCCCCACGCTCTGTCAGCGGGCCGCCGGACACCGCCGCGGATGTGGATATATGCGCCCCATAGCAGCCCAGGGCTCCCATCCGTACCGTTTTCCGTGCTTCGGTCACCACGCTGCGTGAAGGCGACGACTCATCACCGACGGCCTGGTCACATACGGTCACATCTCGGTCCGTCGAGGCCAGTTCCGTACACCGCGTTACCCGCCTGTCACCGTCGGGCCTAGCGTCCTCCCCCAGGTGACCGGCTTCCCACCGCCGCCCGGGCCAGGGGCGGCCGTCGGCCACCACCGCCGAGAAGGTCCGGCGGTGGTCCGCTCCCCCTGTGCGGGCCGCCGCCGGACGTCGTACGGACCACTCGGTCGGGCCGCCCGGCCGGACCACTCGGTCGTACGAGTCGTACGGAAGGACGTGACGGCCCAGGTGGCAGCGCACCGCAAGCCCCGGCAACGCTCGATCGGCGGCCCTACCGCCCGGACGGCCGCCACACTCGCCCTGGCGGGCGCGGCCACCGCCGCGGGGTTCGACGGGACCGGCCACGCCGAGCCGCAGCTGACACCGGCCCAGGTGAAGGCCAAGGTGGACAAGCTCTACCAGGAGGCCGAGGCCGCCACCGAGAAGTACAACGGCGCGAAGGTGGAAGCGGACACGGCGCAGCAGCGCCTGAACGCGCTGCGGGACGAGACCGCCCGCAAGCAGGAGGGACTCAACGCCGCCCGGGAGCAGCTCGGTTCGTTCGCGGCGGCGCAGTACCGCGACGGCGGGTTCGCCCCGGCCTGGCAGCTGGCCCTGTCCGGCGATCCCGACCGGTACCTGGACAACGCCGCGTTCGCCGAGCGGGTCGGCGACCGGCAGGCCACCGCCCTGTCACGGGTGCGCGAACAGCTGCGGGAGATCGAGCAGTTGCGCGGCGCCGCGCGCGTCGAGCTGACGTCGCTGCGGTCACGGCAGGCGCGGCTGAAGCAGCAGAAGAGGACCATCACCGGCAAGCTGGACGAGGCCCGGCGGCTGCTGGAGCAGCTCACTCCCCGGCAGCGCAGTGAGGCCACCGGTGACGGCGTCGCGCCGGGACGTGCCTCCCGCTCGGCCTCCGACACCCGTGGAGCGCTGGAGCAGGCGGGGCCGGCCACGGCGCCGAACGCGCGCGCCGCGGCGGCCGTCTCCTACGCCTACGCCAAGCTGGGCAGCCCCTATGTGTGGGGCGCGTCGGGCCCGAACGCCTTCGACTGCTCAGGCCTGGCCCAGGCCGCCTACCGCTCCGCCGGCATCTCCCTGCCCCGCACCACCTACACCCAGATCAACGCGGGCCGGCGCGTGTCCCGCTCCGAACTCCAGCCGGGTGACCTGGTGTTCTTCTACTCCGGCATCAGCCACGTCGGCATCTACGTGGGCAACGGACAGATGATCCACGCGCCGAACCCCTCGGCCCCGGTCCGGCTGGCCCCGGTCGACCTGATGCCGTTCGCGGGAGCGACACGGGTGGTCTAGGGGCGGCGCCGTAAGGGTCAGACAAGCCGGCGGGCCGTCGCCCAGCGGGTCAGTTCATGGCGGTTGGACAGCTGCAGCTTGCGCAGCACCGCCGAGACATGGGACTCGACCGTCTTCACCGAGATGAACAGCTGCTTGGCGATCTCCTTGTAGGCGTAGCCGCGGGCGATCAGCCGCAGCACCTCGCGCTCGCGCTGGGTGAGCCGGTCCAGGTCCTCGTCCACGGGCGGGGCGTCGGTGGAGGCGAAGGCGTCGAGGACGAACCCGGCCAGCCGCGGGGAGAAGACCGCGTCGCCCTCCTGGACGCGGAAGATGGAGTCGACCAGGTCGGTACCGGTGATGGTCTTGGTGACATAACCGCGGGCACCGCCGCGGATCACGCCGATCACGTCCTCGGCCGCGTCCGACACGGACAGCGCGAGGAACCGGACCGGCCGCTCGGTGTCCGCCGTCAGCGCCGCGCACCGGCGCAGCACTTCGACACCGCCGCCGCCCGGCAGGTGGACGTCGAGGAGGACCACCTCGGGCCGGGTCGCGGTGATGACCGTGACCGCCTGGTCGACGTCCGCGGCCTCGCCGACCACCTCGACGCCGGTCTCGGCGGTCTGCCCGATCTCGGCCTGGACACCGGCGCGGAACATACGGTGGTCGTCCACGAGCACCACCCGTACATGCCGTCCGCCCGCGCCGCCGTCGGCGGCCCCGGACCCGGTCGCCTCGGGGGCTCCCGCCGTGCCGTTCGCCTCGGTCGCGTCGCTCATGACGTCTTCTCCGCCCTCTCCATCTCCAGCTCGACCTCCGTGCCGCCGCCCGGCACCGACCGCAGCCGGGCCGTGCCGCCGTAGCGCTCCATGCGGCCGATGATCGATTCTCTAACGCCCATGCGGTCGGCGGGTATCGAGTCGGGGTCGAAGCCCGGGCCGCGGTCGCGCACGGACACGAAGACCGTCCTTCCCTCGACCTCGGCATAGACCTGCACGGCGCCGCCCTCGCCACCGTACTTGGCGGCGTTCACCATCGCCTCGCGCGCGGCCTGCATCTGCGCGCCGGTTCTCTCGTCCAGCGGGCAGTCGCCGACGATGACGACCTCGATGGGCACCCCGTGCTTGTCCTCCACCTCGGCGGCGTTGCGCCGGACCGCCTCGGCGACCGTGTCCGGCTCGTCGGCCTCGTCCTTGCCGGTGCCCTCCGGCTTGTACAGCCAGGTGCGCAGGTCGCGCTCCTGGGCGCGGGCGAGGCGGCGCACCTCGTTCGCGTTGTCGGCGTTGCGCTGGATCAGGGTGAGGGTGTGCAGCACGGAGTCGTGGACATGGGCGGCGACCTCCGCGCGCTCCTGGGCGCGGATGCGCATCAGGCGCTCCTCGGACAGGTCCTGGGTCATACGGACCAGGTACGGGCCGGCGAGGAGCGTGATGCCGACGAGGACGACGAGGGCCGCCTGGAGGACCGCGCCGAGGTGGGCGGCCGAGCCCTGCAGGACGAAGATGGCGGAGACACCGGCCGTGACGAGCAGCACACCGCCGGCCGCGCGCAGCAGGGTGAGGGTACGGCGCCGGCGGCCGACCTCGACCCAGCGGGCCCTGCGGGCGTTGTCCGCCTGGCGCCAGACGAGGGCGACACCGGCCGCGACGAGGACGGCCGGCACCAGATACACCTTGGCGCCATCGCCCAGGTCGACGCTGCTGACGAAGACCACGGACACGACGACCATGAGGAGCAGCGCGACGATCTGGCCCTTGTCCGGCTTGCGCGCCACGAGTCTGCGGCGGCCGTCCGGCGCAGTCTCAGTGCCGAGGAGCGACTGCTTCTGCTCCACCACGCCGCCGACGCCGAGCGGCACCCAGAACCAGAACGCCGCATACAGCAGCGCGCCGAATCCGTGGGCCATGAACAGGCCGACGAAGGCGAGCCGCACCCAGATCACGGGCAGCCCGAGGTGCCCGGCGAGGCCCCGCGCCACTCCGCCGAGCCAGCGTCCGTCGCTGCTGCGGTAGAGCTTGCGCGGCGGCCGCGGGTCGTCGACTGGCAGGCTTGCGGCTTCCGGCATGCCAACGATGGTCACACGGCCGGCGGGACCGGGCATCAGGGTCGGCCCCCGAGACGCCCCTGATCTTCGGCGGCGTCGGGTCGGGGAGCACCGGGCGGGGGCTCTCCCGCGACGTTCGAACGGTTCCCCACCTGGCCTCAGGGCCGATTTCAGGGTTCGCCCAGGGTCGTCCCGACTGCCGCGGCGGCGGCCGGGCCGTCACCATGGACGCATGACGGATCACGAGCACGCCGCGACGGGTCCGGGACCCGGCCCCGGCCCGCGCCCGGTCCCGGGCACCGGGCCGACGGATGCCGCGCCCGCCGCGACGGACAGGACGGGAGCGGCCGGCGCCGGCACAGACACCCACGCCGACGCACAGCAGCCGGAGCAGCCGGCCGCCGGAGCGCCCGAGCGGTTCCGGCGGGACCGCCGGCACAAGATGATCGCGGGCGTGTGCGCGGGCCTCGGCCGGCAGACCGACATGGACCCGGTCATCTTCCGGATCACGCTGGCCGTGCTGTCCGCGACCGGAGGCATCGGCCTGATCTTCTACGGCTTCGCCTGGCTCCTCGTGCCGTACGGGGACGAGGAGGAGAACGAGGTCCGCAAGCTGCTGACGGGCCGGGTCGACGGCCAGGCGCTCGCCGCCGTGCTGTTCGCCCTGGTCGGCTGCGGGACCTTCCTGACCATGCTGAGAAACGGCGGGGTGCTGACCTTCGCCGTGGTGCTCTCCCTGCTGCTGGCGGGCGCCGGGTACTGGTCGCGGCGCCGTGGCGCGGCCGGCCCCGACCCGCTGGCCGCGCAGGCCGCCGCCGACGCCCCGCCGGAGGCACAGGCCCCGCCGGTCGTCACCACCTATCCGTCCTGGTGGCGGGACCCGATCGTCAAGGACGGCACGCACGTCGGCGGCACCGGCTATCTGTGGGGGCCCGGCGACGCCCGCCACCGGGACCTCACCTCGGTGGTCGACGTCGGCGTCGCCCTCCCCTGGGCCCACCACGGCTCCGCACAGCCGCGGCCGGCCGCGCCCCCGAGACCGCGCGGGCCGCGCTGGATCGGCGGCTGGGTGTTCCTGCTGGCTCTGGTGGCGGGAGGTCTCGGCACCGGGCTGACGTGGGACACCCATCCGCTCGGCACCAGCCTGCAGACCGGCTTGGCGTGCGCGCTGGGGGTCTTCGGCCTCGGCGTCGCGGTCAGCTCGTTCCTGGGCCGCACGGGAGCCGGGACGGTGTTCCTGGCGATCGTCACGGCGGCGCTGCTCGCCGGGGCGGCGGCTCTGCCCAAGGACATCACCACCCACTGGAGGGACGTCTCCTGGAAGCCCGCCGCAACGGCACAGGTCCGGCCGGACTACGACCTCGGCACCGGGCGCGGCACGCTGGACCTGAGCCGGGTGCATCTGGCCAAGGGCCGGACGGTCACGACGGACGCCCATGTGGGTGCGGGGCAGCTGAAGGTGATCGTTCCGGCGGACGCGACCGTGCGGATGACGATCGACGTGGGAGTGGGCGACATCCGGTCGCCCGAGGACAGCGGGAAGGACGTGGACGTGCAACCTGGCAGGCACGCAGACGTGACGCTGGCTCCGGCCAAGGGCGCCAAGGACACGGGCACGCTGGACCTCACGCTCGGGGTCGGTGTGGGACGGGTGGAGGTCAGTCGTGCTGCGTCATGAGTTCCAGCCCGGGAGGCTGGTCGCCGGTCTCTTCCTCACCGCCACGGGCGCGGTCTTCGCGGGAGACGCGGGCGGCCTGTGGGAGACACCGTGGTTCGCGGTCGTCCCTCTGACCGTGGGCGGCCTCTGTCTGGCCGGCGCCACGGCGACCGTGGCCCGGGGCATACGCAGACGGGGCGGCGCCGAGAGCTGAGCGCGCCGCTGGACGTGCCGGGATGCGCCGTCCGTCGCGCATCCCGGTGGTGGCCGCACACCGGACGGGGCCCCACGAGATCGGACAGGACCCCGCGCGGGGTGCTGCCGGGCTAGCGGTAGCCGCCCAGCCGCCGGCGGCGACGGGCTCGCCAGGCCGCGTCGAGGGAGAGGTAGGGGGCGCCGGCGAGGACCAGCGGGAGCCAGGCCATCAGGTAGGCGAGGTCGTTGCCGTAGTAGTAGGGACTCGTCGCCCAGCTCACCGTGAGCCACAGGCTGAGCGAGATCAGCGCGCCGCCGAGCGCGGCGAGCCGGCCGAGCAGACCGAGCAGGGTGCCGATGCCGACGGCCAGTTCACCGAGGGCGATGGCGCAGCCGAAGCCCACCGGGGCCTTCAGGGCCAGGTCGACCAGGGCCGGGACGGCGGCGGAGTCGCGGGCCCCGCGCATGGTGTCGCCGATGGACCCGGAGCCGCCGGACTTCATGAAGGCGCTGTCGGTGAGCTTGTTCAGGCCGGCGTAGACGAAGGTGACGCCGAGGAAGATCCGGAGGGGCAGAAGTGAGTAGTGGGTGGCGGTGTCCCGCCAGCTGCGGCGGCCGTTCAGGCCGGAGGTGTGCGGGTCCGTCCGGATGCTGTGGGTCATCGTCGCCAGCCGCCTCTCGCCCGCCGTTGAGCCCCTCACCGACCATACGCATGGAAAGGGGAAGCGGTTCAACCGCGACTCGGGTCTTTTTCCGGACTTCGAGGTGGTGGTGTGCGTTGGTCACCCGGTCAGGCCGGTCAATCGGTCACCTGGACGATGCAGCGGTTGGTCGCGACCCCGGCCGCGGTCACCACCTGCACCTCCACCGCCCCGGGCTCGACATCGGCCGGTACGGGCACGGTCAGGACGCTGTCCGTGGGGTTGCGGAAGCCGCCGGCGACGGGGACCAGCGGCACGTGCACATCGACGGCGCCGATGCGGACCACTATGCGGGAGAGCCGGTCGGCGGTGCGTGCGCCGGGCGGCACGAAGCCGGCACCGCGGATCTCGATGTCGTCGCCGGTGCGGATCGGCCCGTCCAGGTCGCCGGGCTCACGGGCCCGGACCACGGACAGGACGACCGGGCGGCCGCCCTCGGCGTACTTGCCGGCCAGGTAGGTCGCGGCCGAGACCAGCACCACCACGCCCAGCCCCCAGGGCAGGTCGGGCAGCTGGTCGGGGCGGCGGGCCAGCCGTACGGCGGCGAACAGCAGGGCGACGGCGCTGATGGCGACGTACTGGATGTCGGCGAAGGCGCCCCGGCCGGAGTCGTCGGTGAGCAGATCGGCGGCGCGCGGCCGGTGCGCCGGTACCTTCTGCAGCCGCTGCGCGAGAACGCGCACCGCCACCACCCGACGGACCAGGACGGCGATGCCGCACACCACGGCCAGGACGGTCACCACGCCGGCGCCGCGCGCCAGGTCGAGGCCGGAGATCAGCGCGTCGCGCTGGACGTGGTCGGAGGCGGCGGCCAGCCGGGCGGCCAGCAGCAGGACGGCGTAGCCGACGAACAGCACCCAACAGGCGGCGACGGTACGGGAGGTGGACATGCGGTTGTCCTCGCCGATCACCGGGGCCAGCGCCCCGCCACGCGCCCGGTGCAGCCAGGAGGCGGCGCTGAGCGTGATGGCGACGACCAGCGCGGCGGCCAGGGCCGCGGTGCGGGCGCCGGTCCAGCCCGCGCCGACCGCGGTGAGCGCCTCGCCGAGCAGCAGGGCGAGGACCGCGCCCCACACCGCGCACACCGTCCGCACCCACAGCCGGGCGAGCCGGGCCTCGCCCTCGGCCCGGCCGCGTTCCGCGACGGCGTCCGCCCGCTGGGTCAGTTCCTCGGAGACCCACTGGCGGGTTGCCGAGGCGGAGTGCGCCACGGCCGTCGGCAGGCCGTGCCCGGCCGCGTACTCGTCCCGCAGGCGCAGGAACGCGGCGACGGCCCGCCGGTGCCCCTCCCGGGCGCCGTGCGGGCAGTCCCCGCAGGCGCAGCCGCCCTCATGGATCGCCCCGGCATCCGTGCCCTGTCTCGCCTCCTGCACCGCCACGCCCGGCGCCCGCCTTCCCCACGACCTTCCGGCACGGCCGGCGGTCCCTCGTCGGAAGAGCTCGCTGCCGCGCAACTGCCTTGCGTCGAAAGCGAATTGTGCCCTACGGCAGGCCGCCCGGGGCCGTCGAGGCGGGTCACGGCGGGTGAAGTACGGGTCGCTGTGTTGACCCGGCTGCGAGAACCGCTGGCCGAGAGCATCCAGCGGGACCCCCAGGTCCCGGCGCGCGCGGCCGCACCCGGCAGCCGTCCGGACCCTGACGGGCGGTGCTCAGGGGGTTCAGCTGAGCAGGTCCGGTTCGGTGCGGCTGATGTCCTGCCACAGCGGCTGGTAGTTGATCCAGGCCACCAGGTCGCCGCCGAGCTGTTCGCGGGTGGCGACGGCCAGTCTGTGGTCGATGAGGACCGGGCGGCCGGCCGCCTTGGCCATCAGCTGCACCTGGCAGGACCGCTCCATGGACATGAACCACCAGGCCGCGGCATCCACCGAGTCGCCGACGGTGAGCAGTCCGTGGTTGCGCAGCACGAGCGCCTTGCGGGAGCCGAGGGCACCGGCGATCCGGCGGCCTTCCTCGGTGTCGACGGTGACGCCGGTGTAGGAGTCGTAGAGCGCGACGTCCTCGTAGAAGGCGCAGCTCTCCTGGGTGATGGGGTCGATCAGCTCACCGAGCGCGGCCAGGGCGCGGCCGTGCACGGAGTGGCAGTGGGCGACGGCGACGACGTCCGGGCGGGCGGCGTGGACCTGGGCGTGCACGGTGAACGCGGCCTGGTTGACGTGGTAGCGGCCCTCGACGACCTGCCCGTCCTGGTTGGCGAGGACCAGATCGCTGACGGTGACGTGCGTGAACGGCATCCCGAACGGGTTGACCCAGAAGCAGTCGGAGAACTCGGGGTCGCGGGCGGTGATGTGCCCGGAGACCCCGTCCTCGAACCCGGCCCGCCCGAAGATCCGCAGGGCTCCCGCGAGCCGCTCCTTGCGGTGCCGGCGCTCGTCCTCCACCGACTCGTGCATCGGCGGCATGGCGAACTGCAGCTGGTCGGTGGGCAGCGGCAGGGGCGGGGTGGGCCCGTGCATAGGTCCTCCAGCGGGCGGATTGCGGTACGCGCCGGAAGTTACCGCCGGTCAGCGCAAAAGGGCAGAGCTGTTTTGTAAAGATGACGTACGCGACGGATTCACGACAGAGGTTGTCCGGTATTCCGGTGAGACTTGCGCGCATGAACTGGGCATCCTTCACCACCGCAGAACCCGGACTGGCAGCGATCGTCGAGGAGCGGTTCGGCGCCTTCCGCCATCACGTCCTCGCCACCCTCCGCAGGGACGGCTCGCCGCGCACGTCCGGCCTGGAGGCCGAATTCCGCGGCGGCGAGCTGTGGCTCGGCATGATGGCGGGCTCGCGGAAAGCACTCGACCTGCGGCGCGACCCGCGTTTCGCGCTCCAGGCGAACCCGGGCGAGGGCACGGGGATGGGCGGCGGGGACGTACGGATCGCCGGGCGGGCCTACGAGGTCGAGGGCGAGCGGAAGTCCGGGTACGCGAAAGAGGTGGAACCGCCGGAGCCGTTCCACCTCTTCCGTACCGAGCTGACGGAGGTCGTGCGGACCTGGGTCGAGGGCGACCGGTATCTGGTCGTCCAGGTCTGGCAGCCCGGTGAGCCCCTGCGCACGCTCACGCGCACGTAGGGGCCATGGGGGTCACTCCCACTCGATGGTGCCCGGCGGCTTCGAGGTCACGTCGAGGACGACGCGGTTGACGTCCCGGACCTCGTTGGTGATCCGGGTCGAGATGCGGGCCAGGACGTCGTAGGGCAGCCGGGACCAGTCGGCGGTCATGGCGTCCTCGGAGGACACGGGGCGCAGCACGATCGGGTGGCCGTAGGTGCGGCCGTCGCCCTGGACGCCCACGCTGCGGACGTCGGCGAGGAGGACCACCGGGCACTGCCAGATGTCGCGGTCCAGGCCGGCCGCGGTCAGCTCCTCGCGGGCGATCGCGTCGGCATCGCGGAGCAGGTCCAGGCGCTCCTTGGTGACCTCGCCGACGATGCGGATGCCGAGGCCGGGGCCCGGGAACGGCTGGCGCTGGACGATCTCGTCCGGCAGGCCGAGCTCCTGGCCGACCATGCGGACCTCGTCCTTGAACAGCTTGCGCAGCGGCTCGATCAGCTGGAACTCGAGGTCCTCGGGCAGGCCGCCGACGTTGTGGTGCGACTTGATGTTCGCGGTGCCGGTGCCGCCGCCGGACTCGACCACGTCCGGGTACAGGGTGCCCTGCACCAGGAACTCCACGGCCGGGCCCTCGTCGGCGATGATGTCCGCCTGCGCCTGCTCGAAGACGCGGATGAACTCACGGCCGATGATCTTGCGCTTCTCCTCGGGGTCGGTGACGCCCTTGAGCGCGGTCAGGAAGCGCTCCTCGGCGTCCACGACGACCAGCTTGACGCCGGTCGCGGCCACGAAGTCCTTCTCGACCTGCTCGGTCTCGCCCTTGCGCATCAGGCCGTGGTCGACGTACACGCAGGTCAGCTGGTCGCCGATGGCGCGGGCGACGAGGGCGGCGGCGACGGCGGAGTCCACGCCGCCGGACAGACCGCAGATCGCGCGCTTGTCGCCGACCTGCTCGCGGATCGCGGCGACCTGCTCCTCGATCACGTTGCCGGTCGTCCAGTCCGGCTTCAGGCCCGCGCCCCGGTACAGGAAGTGCTCCAGCACCTGCTGGCCGTGCGTGGAGTGCATGACCTCGGGGTGGTACTGGACGCCGTAGAGCTTCTTCTCGTCGTTCTCGAACGCGGCGACCGGGACGACGTCCGTGGACGCGGTGACCGAGAAGCCCTCGGGGGCGGCGGAGCAGGCGTCACCGTGCGACATCCACACGTGCTGCTCGTCCGGGGTGCCCTCGAACAGGGTGGAGGAGTTCTTCGAGACGTGCAGGTCGGTACGGCCGTACTCGCGGGCGCCGCTGTTGTCGACGGTGCCGCCGAGGGCCTGGGCCATCAGCTGGAAGCCGTAGCACATGCCGAAGACGGGGACGCCGGCCTCGAAGATCTCGCGGTCGAGCGTGGGGGCGCCCGCCTCGTACACGGACGAGGGGCCGCCGGAGAGGATGATCGCCGCGGGGTTCTTGGCGAGCATCTCCTTCACCGGCATGGTGCTCGGCACGATCTCGCTGTAGACCCGCGCCTCGCGGACGCGACGGGCGATGAGCTGGGCGTACTGCGCGCCGAAGTCGACGACCAGGACGGTGTCCGGAGTGGCGGCAGTGGAGGTCGCTGATGACACGGGGTGCCTTCTGGTGGTCGGGCGGGGGTCTGTGCTAACGAGTCTAACGGTGTGGGCGGGAAGGCTTCCCCTGGACTTCGCCATGGCATACTGACCGCATGCTCCAGCACACGACCTTCGTCTTTACCTATGGCACCCGGCCCGCCGGCTGCCATGGTCGTGCTGCTTGAGCGCAACGCCAAGCACTTCCCAGGCGCCCCGGGCCGACAAGGCCCGGGGCGCCTGTCGTTTTTCCGGGTCGTGTCGTCTCCGGGACGTTCCTTCCGATCGAGGAGCCCCGACATGACCAGTACCGTCACCGCGGAAGAGACCATCGCGAACGCCCGCGAGCGCATCGACGCGCTCGACGACCGGATCATCGGTCTCGTCCAGGAGCGGATGGCCGTCTCCGCCGTCGTCCAGGAGACCCGGATCGCCTCCGGCGGACGCCGGGTGAACCTCTCCCGCGAGATGGAGATCCTCGGCCGCTACCGCGAGGCCCTCGGCAAGCCCGGCACGCCGCTCGCCATGACCCTGCTGGAGCTGTGCCGGGGCCGGGTCTGAGCGCCGGCCGGGAGCGCCGTATCTGAGTTCGAGCTCCGTCTCACCCGTACGGCGCGTGACCGGACACCGCACCGCTTCGTTGAACGGGGTGTCCGTGCCAGCCAGGGGCGGGCCCGACAGAACCACGCGTGGCTCGCTGGAGCGATGAGGCGTACGGGTCGTGCCGTGCGCCGTGGGACCTCGCTCCAGGGAAGTGACCGGACGGCAGGGGACAGCAGCCCGGTCACCCAAGAGAACGGCCGGCTCCGGGGACGCCCGGGGCCGGCCGGCGGAAAGACCGCACACCCACCCCAGAACCAGCGGCGCACCTCCCCCCGGCGCCGCCCCCAGGCACCGACGCTGCCCTGACGTCGGTGCTGACCGAAGAAGGGCCCCGCGGCCTCTCCGTCCCGCGGGGCCTTTCGGCATGCCCGTGACCCACGCCACACGAATATTCGATGACGCGAAGCAACCCTTCACGGCTTTCGCCGATCAAACCTGCCGAAACGAAAAAACAGGGGACAGTGAGAGGGACCTGCCTTCGGAGGGGGATGCAGGTCTCTCTCGCTGTACTCAGCCGGGCGCCCGCTAGGCGTGCCCGCCGGGCTGGTTCTTCGGTGGTACGGCCGGCATCCCCAGGAACGGCAGGCGCAGCGCACCGAAGGCCTCCGCCGGGACCGCCGGGGCCTGCGGTTCCACCGGCTTCAGCCGCTCGTACACCGCTCCCGGTGCCGGCCGCGGGTCCTCCTCGCCCTTGTTCGGCCAGAAGGACATCGCCCGCTCGGCCTGCGCGGTGATCGTCAGCGACGGGTTCACGCCGAGGTTCGCCGAGACCGCGGCGCCGTCCACGACCGAGATCCCTGGGTGGCCGTAGAGCCGGTGGTACGGGTCGATCACACCCGTCTGCGGGGAGTCGCCGATGGGGCAGCCGCCGAGGAAGTGCGCGGTGAGCGGGGTGCCCATCAGCTCGCCGACGTTGCTGCCCGCGAAGCCGTTGATCTCGGCGGCGAGCGCGGTGGCGGCCTCCGTGGCGGCCCTGATCTGCTTGGGGTTGGGGGCGCCGTGGCCCTGGCGGGCGGTGAGCAGGCCCCTGCCTATTCCGTCCGGTTTCAGGTACGTCGTCAGGGAGTTGTCCAGCGACTGCATCACCAGGCCGATGATGGTCCGCTCGGACCAGCGCCGGTTGGAGAGGGAGCGCAGGAGCAGCAGCGGGTGCCTGGCCGCGTTCGTCAGCCAGGCCAGTGCCCGGGAGGAGCCCTCGGCGTACGGCACCTGGAGGATCGACAGGCCGCCCATGGAGTTGGAGCCCTTGCCGTAGCGGACCGGCTCGATGTGGGTGTTCTCGTCCGGGTGGATCGAGGAGGTGATGGCGACGCCCCGCGTGAAGTCGGGCTTCGGCCGGCCGGTCGCCCTGCGGTAGCGGCGGCTGTCGGTCTGCGCGCCGACCAGCGCCTCGGAGTTGGTCCGGGTCAGGTCGCCCAGCCGCTCGGACAGGTACGGCAGCTGGCCGCCGGCCTTCATCCGGTGCAGCAGCGTCTGCGTGCCGTAGGTGCCGGCCGCGAGGACGACCCTGCGGGCGGTGAAGAGCCGGCCCTCACCCTTCTTCTTCCGGTCCGTCGGCAGGGTCGCCACCGCGTACCCGCCGCGCGAGTCGTCCGTGACGGACACGACCGTCGTCAGGGGGTGGACCACCGCGCCCGCCTTCTCGGCGAGGTAGAGGTAGTTCTCGTTCAGGGTGTTCTTCGCACCGTGCCGGCAGCCGGTCATGCACTCGCCGCACTCGGTGCAGGCGTTGCGGGCGGGGCCGGCGCCGCCGAAGTACGGGTCGTTCACCTGCCCGCCGGGCCTGGCCTTCGCCTTGCCGTCGGCGTCCTTGCCGTCGCCGAAGAACACGCCGACCGGGGCGAGGTGGAAGGTGTCACCGACGCCCATCCGCTGCGCCGCCGCCTTCAGATGCACGTCGGAGGGGGTCATCGTCGGGTTGAGCCGTACGCCGAGCATGCGCTGGGCCTGGTCGTAGTACGGCGTCAACTCCTCCTGCCAGTCGGTGATGTCCCGCCACTGGGGGTCGTCGAAGAACGCCTTCGGCGGTACGTAGAGGGTGTTGGCGTAGTTGAGCGAGCCGCCGCCCACACCCGCGCCGGCCAGCACCATCACATTGCCCAGCAGATGGATGCGCTGGATGCCGAACATGCCCAGCCTCGGCGCCCAGAGGTAGTTCTTCAGGTCCCAGGAGTTCCTGGGGAGGGTGTCGCGGGTGAAGCGGCGTCCCGCCTCCAGTACGCCGACCTTGTAGCCCTTTTCCGAGAGGCGCAGGGCGGACACCGAACCGCCGAATCCCGATCCGACCACGATGACGTCGTAGTCGTAGGTGTCCTGAGGCACGGGGGTCTCCTCGTTGGGTTTCGCGTGCGGGCCGTCTGTGGTTGATCGCGCAGTTCCCCGCGCCCCTGGGTGACTCACCTGAGCCGGAAGGTCTTCATGAGCCGGAGACTCGCAGTCATGAAGGCCGCGTACTTCTCGTCCGTCATGCCCAGCGACGGCGCCATCGGCAGCAGCCGCTGCTGGGCCACCGTCTGGGCCTCCGTGTACTTGAGGATGCCCTCGGAGCCGTGGCGGCGGCCGAGGCCGGAGTCCTTCATGCCGCCCATCGGGGACTGGACGCTGCCGTAGGCGGGTGCGTAGCCCTCGTTGACGTTGACCGTGCCGGTGCGCAGGCGGGCGGCGACGTCCCGGCCGCGCGCGGCGCTCCTCGTCCAGACCGAGGAGTTGAGGCCGTACGGCGTGGCGTTGGCGCGCTCGACCGCCTCGTCGTCGCTCTTGAACCGGTAGACCGAGACGACCGGGCCGAAGGTCTCCTCCTCGCACACGGACATGGAGCTCTCCACGCCGTCGAGGATGGTCGGCTCGAAGAAGTACGGGCCGATGTCCGGGCGGGCGACCCCGCCCGCGATGACCTTCGCCCCCTTGGCGACGGCCTCTTCCACATGCCGCTCGACGGTCTTCAGCTGGCGCTCGCCGACCAGGGAGCCCATGTCGGCGCCGTAGGCGAGGGAGTTGCCGAGCCGCATGGCCCGGGTGCGGGCGGCGAAGCGCTCCAGGAAGGCGTCGGCGACCGACTCGTGGACGTACAGCCGCTCGATGGAGATGCAGAGCTGTCCGGCGGAGGAGAAGCAGGCGCGTACGGCGCCGGCGGCGGCCTTCTCGATGTCGGCGTCGTCCAGGACCAGCATGGCGTTCTTGCCGCCGAGTTCGAGCGAGACGCCGACCAGACGGGCCGCCGCGCCTTGCGCGACCTCGCGCCCCGTGCGGGTGGAGCCGGTGAAGGAGACGTAGTCGGCGTGCTTGACGACCTCGGGGCCGACGACCGGGCCGTCGCCGAGGACGACCTGGAAGACGCCCTCGGGCAGGCCGGCCTCGATGAGCAGGTCGCGGGCCCACAGGGCGGTCAGGCAGGTCTCCGTGTCCGGCTTCATCACGACCGCGTTGCCCGCGACGAAGGCCGGCAGCGCGTCACCGACGGACAGTTCCAGGGGGTAGTTCCACGGGGCGATCTGGCCCACGACCCCGCGCGGGTGGCGGAGTTCGGTGACCATCGTGAGCGTGGGCACGGCGCCGGTGTGCCGCTTCGGCCGCAGGTAGGCGGGAGCCTTGCGGCCGTAGTGGCGGGCCGCGACCGCGACGGCCTGCACCTCCTCGTGCGCGTGCAGGCGGGCCTTGCCGGTCTCCAGCTGGATGAGGTCGAGCACCTCGGCCTGCCGCTGGAGCACCAGGTCGTGGAAGCGGAGCAGGACGGCGGCCCGCTGCCGTACCGGGGTCTTCTCCCACCCGGCCTGTGCGGTGCGGGCCGCCTCGAAGGCCTTCTGTACGTCCTCGGGGGTGGACTCGGGCAGGTCGGCCAGCTTCTCGCCGGTGAACGGGGTGTGGTTGGCGGTACGGCCGGAGCCGACGACACCCTTGGTGAGCTGGGCCACCAGTTCCGGGGTGACCACGTCGGCGGCGGTGCGGGCGCCTTCGGGTGCGGGCGCGAGGGGGTTGGTGCCGGTGCTGTCCGGGGCCTGCGTGTCCGTCATGACGCGCAGGGTATGCCGGAGCGGGGCCTTTGTGTACCCGTCGGTAACGGGGATTCACCGAGTGCTCACACGCCGCCAGTGATCACTGGCAGGGAATGTGCTGATCAGGGCGTTGAGGCGGTGACGGGCACAACGATCATTCGAGTCCGGCTTTTTTCGCCAGGAGCAGTCCGAGCGCGGTGCGCGGGGGGCGGCGACGGCGGGGCGGGGGCGACGGGGGCACCGGCGAGGGCGAAGGCCCTGCCGTGGTGCCGGGCTCCGGCGCGGTGCCGGGTCCGCTCGCGGTTCCGGGTGGGGTGCCGGGTCCGCTCGCGGTTCCGGGTGCGGTGCCGGGTCCGCTCGCGGTGTCCGGTTCCGGTGCTGCGCCGGGTTCCCCTGCGCTGTCCGGTTCCGGTGGGAGTCCGAGGTACGCGCGCAGTGCCGTCATGACCTCCTCGGCGCCCGGGCGCTCCGCGGGCTCGGCGGCGTGCAGCCGGTCCAGCAGCGGGCCCAGCGGGCCGGGGTCCGCGTCCCCCAGGGCGGCGCGGAGCAGGGCACCCAGCGACCACAGGTCGCAGGCCGGGCCGGCGCCGGGGCCCGCGGCGCGCTCGGGGGCCACGAATCCGGCGGGCGCGTCCGCCGGGTGCCCGGCGCCCGTGCCGAAGTCGGTGACGACGACCCGCCCGGTGCCGGACTCCAGCAGCACGTTGGCCGGTTTGACGTCCCGGTGCACGATGCCGACGGCGTGCGCGGCGCGCAGCGCACCGAGGACGGCGAGCCCGATCCTGGCGGCCTCGACGGGCGGGAGCGGCCCGCGGCGCAGGACCTCCCGCAGGGACTCGCCCTCCACCAACTCCATGACCACCCACGGGACATGGTCCTCGGTGACGACGTCGTACACGGTGACGGCGGAGGGATGGCGCACCCGGGCGGCGGCGCGGGCCTCCCGGTGGAGCCGGCGGGCGACCCGGCGGATCTCCTCGTCGGCGGCCGGATCGCCGGGCAGCAGCGGCTCCTTGACGGCGACCCGGCGGCCCCGCCCCTGTTCGTCCCGGGCCCGCCAGACGGTTCCGGTGGGCCCGGAACCGAGGCGTCCGGCCAACCGGTAGCGGCCACCGATCAGACGTGCGTCGGGCGGGTGTTCGCCGTCTCCACTCATGTCACATGAGTACCGTGCGCACCACGCCCTTGTCGAAGCGAGGCGGTCAGGCGGCCCACCGGTCCAGGGTGAAGCCGCCCCTTGCCTTCCTCACCTCCACCGCGCCGGCCCCGCCGAAGTGGGCCGGGACGACCAACTCGCGTTCGGCCGCCGCGCGTTCCAGGACCCGCAGCCGGGTCTCGGCCGCCTTTCGCGGGTCGAGGCAGAAGCAGCTGCTGCACTCGGGGTGCAGGATCTGCACCGGGCTGTGCAGCAGATCCCCGACGAACACGGCCCGCTCGCCCCGGGACTCGACGCGCAGGACCGAGGAGCCCGGGGTGTGACCGGGCGCCGCCTCCAGGACGAGGTGGGCGTCGATCCGGTCCCCCGGGCCGGGCCCCGACGTCGAGCTGCTGTGCGGCAAGTACCGGCTCGACCGCAGCCGTACGCATCCGCTGCTGGCGGAGCTGCCGCACGTGGTGCATCTGCCCCACCAGGTCGGCGGCCATCCCGAGCTGCGCACGGCCGTCGACCTGCTCGCCCGTGAGCTGGACGAACGCCGGCCGGGCGGCTGCCTGGCCCTGCCCAGCCTGCTGGACCTGCTGCTGATCTACATGATCCGTACCTGGATGGCGCGGGCGGAGACGGGCGCGTGGCCGGCGGTGCTGGGCGACCCGGTGACGGCGGCGGCGCTGCGCGCCCTGCACTCCGGTCCGGCGGCCCCCTGGACGGCCGACCGCCTCGCCGCCGAGGCCGGCGTCTCCCGCGCCACCCTCGCCCGGCGCTTCACGTCCCTGGTCGGCCGCCCGCCGATGGCCTATCTGACCTGGTGGCGGCTGACCCTCGCGGCGACCCGGCTGCGCACCTCCGACGCGCCGCTCGCGACGGTGGCGCGGGAGACCGGGTACGGCAGCCCGTACGCCCTCTCGCACGCCTTCAGCCGGGAGTTCGGGACCACCCCGGGCCGGTACCGGAACGCCTCGGGAGTCAGGGCTTCGTGACATCCGGGCCGGCCCGGAAGGTGTCGACCGCCACGTCGAAGTACTCCCGCGCCTCCCGCACCTTGCCGACCGGCGCCGACACCCACACGTCGTACATCCGTCCGGCCTCCTCCCAGCACAGGTCGTAGGTGTGGCGCGGGCCCTCCGCCGCGCTGAAGCCGTCCCAGGTGAACTCCCACAGCGCGGCGGGATGCCCGTTGTGCGTGGTGGGGGTGATCCGGCCGTCACGGTAACCGGGGTTGGTGTCCGGGCCCTTGGCGGCCGATCGTTCCACGGCGCCCCGCGGTCCGCCCGGTTGGCGACCGGTCACCTTGACGCCGAGACGGAAGGTCTGGCCGGGCGAGAGGTAGAAGACGCGCTCCCCCTGCGGACTGCGGGTGAAGTCCTGCGGTACGGCGAGGGAGAAGCCGGCCGGGTCGCGGGCGGTGCGGAAACCGGAGGGCGCGGCGCGCGAGCCGGTCGAGACGGGCCCGGTCGGCGTCGGGCGTGTCGCGGTGCGGGTCGGCACGGTGGTGCCGGAGGCCGGGGAGGAGGCCGGCGGCGGCGTCACCGTACCGTCGGGGCTGCCGCCACCCCCGCCGCCGTTCCGGTGCAGCAGCAGCGCCGCCGCCGACACACCGGCCCCGACCAGCGCGGCGACGAGCAGGGCGGCGATCAGCACCCCGCGCGTGGACGTCCGGGGCGGGGGCTCGGCCGCCGGCCCGGACGCGGTGGGCGGCTGCGGCCCGGGGTGCGCGAGGGCCGGCTCGGTGGGCGCGTAGGGGGCGGCGGCCTGCGGCGCACCGGCGCCGCCCTGGCCCCCGGACCACGGCGCGCCGCTCCCCGTGCCCCCGGTTCTCGGCGTACGGCTTCCCGTCGCGCCGGGCCTCGGCGGCCAGGCCCCGCCGATGCGGTGGCCGCGCCCGGCGGCCGGAGTGCCGGCCGGTCCCGGGGCCTCCGGTGTCCGGCCCGTCTCCAGGAACGTCCGCAGCATCTGTTCGGCCGCGGCGGCGCCGAGCCGCCGGTCGGGATCGCGTTCCAGCAGCCCCCGTACGACCGGCAGCAGCGGCTCGGCCTCGGCGGGGGGCCGGATCTCGGCGGCGACCACGGCGTGCAGGATGCCGCCCAGCGAGTCGCGGCGGAACGGCGACTCGCCGCTGAGCACCGTGCACAGCAGCGCGCCGACCGACCACAGGTCGGACTCCGGCCCGGTGCGCAGCCCCGACATCCGCTCCGGCGCGGTGTATTCGGGCGAGCCGACGAAGGAGCCGGTCTCGGTGAGCGTGGTGGCGCCCTCGACCTGCGCGATCCCGAAGTCGGTCAGCACGACCCGCCCGGTGCCGGACTCGATCAGGACGTTCGCGGGCTTGATGTCCCGGTGCAGCACCCCCGCCTCGTGCGCCGTGTGCACCGCGCTGAGCAGGGCGACGCCGATCCGCGCGGCCTCGGCGGCGTCGACCGGGCCCTGCCGCGAGATCCGGTCGGCGAGCGAGCCGCCGTCGATCAACTCCATGACCAGGTAGGGGCGTTCGTCCTGCTCGACCACGTCGTGCACGACGATGATGTGCGGATGCCGCAACTGGGCGACCGCCCGCGCCTCGCGGAAGGTACGGTCCCGGCGGCGCCGCGCGTCGTCCTCGGCGAGGGAGTCGTCCGGGAGGAGTTCCTTGACCGCGACACGCCGTCCCAGCACCTGGTCGACGGCCCGCCACACGACGCCCATGCCGCCACGCCCGATGCGTGCCTCCAGGCGGTAACGGCCCGCGATCACCCGGAAATCGGCGCCCTCGGTCCCCATGAGCCCCATCATGCCGCACCGGACCCATGCGCTCCGGGGCACCGATCGGCCAAGCCGGGCCGATCTACCAGCCTTTTTCGGCCGTATCAGCCGTCGTTCAGCTCTCGTCCGGCTGCTGCCAGCTCTGCAGCACCCACTTGAACTGCTTGCCGGCGTTCGCCCAGTCGTCGGCCGGCGACGACACGTAGACGGCGTACTCGGTGCCGGCGCGCGAGAAGTACGTCTCCTCGATCGCGTGGCGCGGGCCGGACGGCGGATCCTTCTTCAGCGCCGTCCAGGTGTACTCCCACAGCGAGCCCGGGCGGTCGCGGTAGGTGTTCTGCTTCATGGTCACGCGCTTGTAGTCGGCCAGCCGCTGCAGCTGCTGTTCCAGGTCCTTCTGGTGCTCGAAGGCGTTGGGGAAGTCCGGCGAGCTGTCGATGGCGATGCGGACGAAGTGCCGCCCGTGGTCGGGCGAGTAGTCGACCTGCCGCAGGCCGTCGGCGGGAACGCCGACGACCTTCCGGGACCAGCCCTTGGGCAGGTAGACGGTGAAACCCCAGGGGTCCCGGTACGGCTGCCACGAGGCGGGCATGGTTCCGTCGGCGGCCGGCGAGGGGCGACCGCTCGCGGAGGGTGACGTGGCCGGGCCCGCGCTCCCGCTCGACCCGGTGTTCTGCTCCGAGCCTCCGCCCCAGCTCTGGAAGACCACCGCCGTGCCACCGCCGAGTACGGCCGCGACGGCGACGACGAGCGCGAGGGTGCGCAGCCGGCGCCGGGGACGGGGCCGTGCCGCCGCCGGGCCGCCCGCCGTGCCCGGGGGCGTGGGCGCCACGGCCGTCGGACCGGTCGCGGAACGGCCCGGACCCCCCGGCGCTCCGGGGCCGCCGGGTCCGTAGCCGGGAGCGGCACCGCCGGGCCGGTGACCGGGCGTGTGGCTGGTGTGGCCGTAGCCGGAGCCGGCGGGCTCGTAGCCGGCCGCATGGCCGGTGGAGCCGTAACCGGAAGCGGACCCGGCCGAGCCGTAACCGGGAGCGGCCCCCGTGGAGCCGTGGGCCGGAGTGGGATCCGTGGAGCCGTAACCCGGAGTGGACTCGGGGGAGCCGTAACCCGGAGTGGTCCCTGGGGAGCCGTAGCCCGAGGCCGCCGGGTGGCCCGTCCCTCGGATCTGCACGCCCGAGCCCTGCGTCGGGAGGAACGCCTGGGCCGCGTGCGGGCGGCGGCCCTCGGCCGCCTCGGCGAGCATCTGCTCCGCCTCCTCCGCACCCGGCCGCCGGTCCGGCTCCTTGCGCAACAGGGCGGCTATGACCGGGCCGAGCGCACCGGCGTGGCGCGTCTCGTCGGCCGCCTCCTCGACGACCGCCTGCATGGTGCTCAGCGGTGAGGTACGGCGGAACGGCGACCGGCCCTCGACCGCGGTGTACAGCGTGGCGCCGAGCGCCCACAGGTCGGAGGCCGGCCCCGGGTCGTGGCCGCGCACCCGCTCGGGCGCGAGGTAGTCGACGGAGCCGACGACTTCTCCGGTGCGGGTGATGGTGGAGTCGCCCTCGATCTGGGCGATGCCGAAGTCGGTGAGCAGCACCCTGCCGTCACGGCCGAGGAGGACGTTGCCGGGCTTCACGTCCCGGTGCAGTACGCCGGCGGAGTGCGCGGCGCGCAGCGCCCGCAGCACCCACAGACCGATGCGGGCGGCCTCCCGGGGCTCGACGCGCCCGCGTTCCTTGACCGCGTCGGCCAGCGAGTTGCCCTCGACCAGCTCCATGACGATCCAGGGGCGGCCGTCGTGTTCGAGGACGTCGTGCACGGTGACGACCGCGGAGTGGTTGATGCGCGCTGCGGCGCGGGCCTCCGCCCGGGTCCGGGCGAGGAGAACGGCGCGGTCGCTGTCGGAGACGTAGAGCGCGGCGGTCAACTCCTTGACGGCGACCGTCCGGTTCAGTACCTCGTCGTGGGCGCGCCACACCCGGCCCATGCCGCCGCTGCCGATGGAATCGGCGAGCCGGTAGCGGCCCGCTATGAGCAGGCCCTGCATCTGATTCACGTTGCCCCGCAATGCTCTTGACAGGGCCAGGTTAAGGACCACCCTGCCGGCAGGGAACCAGCGGGGTACCAAGGTGACATCACTGTGACGGTTGTCGCCGCCCCCGTGTACAGCGCGCTCAACGCGTGTAGCGGTACGTCGCCGTGGCCTGCTCGTAGAGCCGCGTCACCTCGTCCCGGTCCGCCTCCGGACCGCGGACCTGGACGATGTGGTAACGGCCGTTCAGCAGGATCGCCATGTTCCGCACGAACAGGTCGCGCCCCTGCCCGTCGGTCCAGGTGAACTGTCCCTCGGCCATCGTCCGTCCGCCCACCTCGATGGTTCTCAGGCCGGTGGCCGTGGCCCAGCTGGTGTCCCGGTACGGCTGGAGTTCGCGCTCCTTGTCCCGCTGGTAGGCCATCGGGTCACCGCCGTACGCCGACGCGCTGTCCCTCCCCGGTACGACGATCAGCTCGAAGTTCCCGTGGCTGTACACGACCTGGCCGCTGCCGTTCCTCGGGCTGCGGTCCCAGCCCTTGGCGACGGCCACCTGGAAGCCGTCGGGGTCCGTGCGCAGGGTGAAGCCGTCGGCGACGGACGTGTCGCCGCCGGTCTGGGTCTCGGTGGCGGGCGCACCGCTCTCCGGCGTGCTCTGCCCGGCGGGGGGCTGCTGCCCGGTGTGCGACGGCGCGGGACTCGCCTCCCCCGCGGTGCCGGTACGGTCGCTGCCCGCAGCCGCGTTCTCCCCTCGTCCGGGCATGAACAGCACGGCGTAGGCGATCGCGCCGGCCAGCAGGAGCAGGATCAGCAGGAGCAGCGTCCGGCCGAGGCCGCGCGGGGAACGCTCCTCCTCCCGGGCTCTGGCTCGCTTGTGCCGGCCGTGCGGATGGGCCTCGGGCAGTCCGGCGCGGCGTCGCCGCATCCGCACCAGCTCGCCGCGGCGCCGCACGATCGGCAGCCGGCTCGGATCGGCGGACGGCACGGGTACGACGTGGGTACCGGCGTCCGGCTCGGGCGCGGAGCGCACCAGTGAGCGCAGCCAGCCGTTCAGCTCCTCGAAGTCCAGCCGTTCGGTGGGGTCCTGACGCAGCAGCGACTCCACGACCGGCCGCAGCGGACCGCACTCCTCGGCGAAGGCGGGCGGCTCCGCGCACACCAACTGCACCAGCTCGGCCGTCGACTCCTCCGGGTACGGCGCGTGTCCCTGCACGGCCCGGAACAACAACGCGCCCAGCGCCCAGAGATCGGTCGCGGGTCCGATCGGCGCCGCCAGCTGCCAGTTCTCGTGCACGGGACCGGCCTGCTCCGGCGCCCACCGCTCGGTCACCGGCCCCACGACGGTCATCCGCACCTGCCGCGCCCGCTCGGCCGCCAACGCGGTACCGGGCCCGCGCCGGGTACCGGTCACGGCCGCCGCGGAGTCGTCCCAGCGGGGGCCGGCCTGGGCCTGCTGGGGAAGCGGGGGCGGCGGGTCCCCCATCCGACGGCCGGGGGTGGCGCCGCTCCGGTAGGCGGAAGCGGGTACCTGTCCGGGCACGACCGGGCCCACGGGACGCTGCCCCTGTCCTCCGTAGGGGTCGGCGATGCGGCCGGGCGGTGTCGGGCCGCCGGGGCCGCCGGGGTACGGCGACCGCGTCGTACCGTCGGTCCGGTCGGCGGCGGCGCCGCCCTCGGCGGGCGGCCGGGCCCCGGGCAGGGCGACGCGCCCGCTCTGCCCGGCCTCCTGCACCCGGGCGGCGGCACGGGCGCCCGCGCGGTACGCGGCGATGGCACCGGCGCGGGCGGCACGGATGTCCGCGCCGTTCTCCGGGGACCGCTGCTCCGCCGGGCCGGGCACCCCGGGGCCGCCATGGACCGCGGTACCGCCCTGCGCCCCGTTCAGCCCTCCGGCTGCTCGTGCCTGGATCGCGGCCCGGCGTGCGCCCTCGGGGTCGACGTCCGCGGAAGGGTGCGCGCCCGCTCCGGCCGAACCGCCACCCGGCCCGCCGCCGGAACCGGAGGAAGCCCCCTGCCCGTCGGCGAACGGAGGCACCTCAAGCCCCGCACCCGAGCCGGAGCCGGCCCCGGCCGTCCCGGTTCCGCCCGCCGTGCCCGCCGTGCCCGGGGCTTCCTCCGCGATGCCGTCCTCGGCCGGCACCGGGTCGTACCCGCACAACGCCTCCTCCGCGGCGCCGACGGCCAGGCCGGTCAGCATCACACGGCCGTCGTCGCAGACCAGCACCGTGCGGGCGGTGATGTTGCGGTGCACCCAGCCGTGCGCGTGCAGCACCCGCAGCGCCATGAGCACGTCGGAGGCGACCTCGGCCGCCCGGTACGGGGACAGCGGCTGCTCGGCGAGCAGCGCGGCCAGCGGGCGCGCGGCCACCAACTCGCTGACGATCCACAGCGAACCGCCCTCGGCGAACACGTCGAAGACCTGGTCGAGGCGCGGGTGGTCGGGGATGCGGGCCGCCGCCTGCACGGCGTCGACGGCGCGCCGTACGGCCGGGTCGGCGGGCCGCCGGGTGGCGTTCCGGGCGTCCGCCGTCCGCCGGGCCCCGGTCCCGCGCTCACGCGCGGTGAAGCCTTCGGGCAGTCCCTCCGCGTCGAGCACCTCGGCCTCGACGACCTCCGGCAACGGCACCTGCCGGACGAGCACTTCCTGTCCGCTGTAGGTGTCGAAGGCGCGGCTCTCGGTGAGTTCGTACGCGTCGGAGGGCGGCAACGGCAGGCGGTAGCGGTCGGCGAGCACCCGACCCGCGTAGTCCTCCACTGTGCCTCCCCCGGCCGCCCAGCTGGTCCTATCCGTTCGCGTCGCGACCCGTTTCGCACACGCGTCCGGCCGCGTACGGTCCGCAACCATTCACGATACGTGCCGGAGGCAACCCGCACGGAGTGGATGACGGATTCTCACGCCGCAAACCGCCGCCGGGTGTCTACGACTTGGGCTCGAAGGACGCCGTCAGCGTCTTCCAGGTGTCCTTGCGCAGCGCGCTGTCCCAGTTCGCGGCCTTCGCCGTGTACATCAGCCCGTACCCGAGATGGCCGTTGACCACGAACCCGCGGTCGACGGTGCGGTACTCGGTGCCGTCGTCGTCGACGTAGGTGAACTCCCAGTCGGCCGTGTTCCAGCCGCGGTAGTCCACCTTCTCGATGCGGATCCGGTGGTACTGCGCACGCACCATGCCGCCTTCCTGGTTCCTCCAGTCGGCCACCGGGTCGTCCTTGGGGCTGCCGGTCCAGCCGACGAGCAGCTTCTGCCCGTCCGGACCGGTGTAGCGGTCACCGGCGTCGCCGGTGGACTTGTACGACCATCCCTTGGGCAGGCCGATCGAGTAGCCCTGGCCGGCCTTGCGGGTCGACACCGCCGGCGCGCTCCCGCCGCCCTTCGCGCCGGAGGAGCCGGAGGAGCCGGCCGAGCCGGAGGCGTCGGCGGACGCGCTCGCGTCGACCGCGTGGCCGGACGCGGCACCGGTGCCGGCCGACGACGGGCCCGCCCCGTCCGTCCCTGTCCCGCGGTCCGCGCCCGTGCCGCTCTTGCTCTGCCTGGTGGACGCGCCGGCGCTCGCCGCAGCCCCGGCGCCGCTGCTCTTGCCGCCCTTGCCGTCGTCGCTCAGGGCGAAGGCCAGGACGGTGCCGAGCACCGCGAGGACGACCACCACGGCGATGATCACCAGCGTCCGCTTGGGCACCACGTCGGTCAGCGGCGCCCTCGGCACCGGCCGCGGCGGCAGGTCCAGGTCCGGCGGCGGCATCACGGGCCAGCCCGAACGCGGCTTGTTCGGGCTGGAGTTCGGTACACCGGCGGCATCCGGGGCCGGGCCGCCCGGCCGTCCCGCGGATCCGGCTCCGTGGCCGCTGGGGGATCCGGGCCGCGCGACACCGGACGACGCCGGGCGCGTACCGCCGGGGACGGCCGGGCGCATACCGCCGGCCGTGGTGCCGCCCGCGCCCGCCGCCTCACCGGCGCCCGGCGCGGCCGTGTCTCCGCCGCTCTTCGTCCGCGCCGCCGCGGCGGTTGCCGCCGCCCCGGCCGCCTTGCGGACCGACCGCAGCGCGCCGCGCAGCTTCTCCGCGGCCTCGTCGCCCCGCTTGCCCCCGCCCCGCTCGTCCTCGGACGGGCCGGGCTGGGCCGGCAGCGGAACCACCCGGGTGGCGTCCATGGGCTCCGGCTCGGGCGCGTGGATCACCTTGTTGAGCATCGCCCGGGCGCCGGCGTCGTCGAGCCGCTTGGCCGGGTCCTTGGTGAGCAGGCCGTAGAGGACGTCCCTGAGCGGGCCCGCGTTCTTGGGCTCGTCCAGGGGCTCGGTCATCACCGCGGTGAGCGTGGCGATCGCCGAGCCCTTGTCGTACGGGGGGACACCCTCGACCGCGGCGTACAGCAGCCCGCCGAGCGACCACAGGTCGGCCGCCGGGCCGGGCTTGTGGCCGCGGGCCCGCTCCGGGGAGATGTAGGAGGGGGCGCCGACGAGCATGCCGGTGGAGGTGATGGACGGGTCGCCCTCGACCTGCGCGATGCCGAAGTCGGTGAGGACGACCCGGCCGTCCTCGGCGATGAGCACGTTGGACGGCTTCACGTCCCGGTGCAGGATGCCCTCGCGGTGCGCGGAACGCAGCACGTCGAGGATGGCGAGGCCGACCTCGGCGGCGCGCTTCGGCTCCAGCAGTCCGTCCTCGCGGATGACCTCGGCGAGGGACTTGCCCTCCACCAACTCCATGACGATCCACGGCCGGTCGTCCTCGTCGACCACGTCGTAGACCGTCACCGCGCTGTTGTTGCGGATCCGGGCGATCGCCTTGGCCTCACGCAGGGTGCGCGTGATCAGGCGCCGCTTCTCCTCCTCGTCGATGTTCGACGGGAACCGCAGCTCCTTGACGGCGACCGTCCGGCCCAGGGTCTCGTCCTCGGCGCGCCAGACCGTGCCCATGCCGCCCCGGCCCAGCACGTCTCCCAGCCGGTAGCGCCCGGCGAGGAGACGACGCTCGCTCTTGTCCTGACGAGTCTCCTGGCGAGATGTACCCGCCCGCTCCGCCTCCGACATGCGTCCCCTCATACAACCCGCCCTGACAGAGGCTCCATTGTCTCTCACCCGACAAGTGCTCAATGCCCAGGGGCCCCTCCGGCCGGGCCGGGCCAACCTGCCGGAAGCCGGGCGAAGTGCGCGTACTGCTCACGGGGGTGACGGCCGTTCGGCTGCCGTACCCGCTCCCCGCGCGCACCCGGCCGGTCAGCCGAGCGGCACGATGTCCGGGGCTCCCAGCCGCGCCGCGTCCGCCGTCTGGTCGTCGGGCTGGAGCTGGGACTCGCGCTCGGCCTCCACCCGCTTCTCGTAGTGCTCGACCTCGCGCTCGATCTGGTCCTTGTCCCAGCCGAGGACCGGTGCCATCAGCTCGGCCGCCGTACGGGCGCTGCGGGTGCCCCGGTCGAAGGTCTCGATGGATATGCGGGTGCGGCGGGTGAGGACGTCGTCCAGGTGCCGGGCGCCCTCGTGCGAGGCGGCGTACACCACCTCGGCGCGCAGATAGTCGTCGGCGGCGGCCAGCGGCTCGCCCAGGGCGGGGTCGGCGGCGATCAGGTCCAGGACCTCCTCGGCCAGGGAGCCGTACCGGTTCAGCAGGTGCTCCACGCGGGCCACGTGCAGTCCGGTGCGGGCGGCGATCCGGGCGCGCGCGTTCCACAGCGCCTGGTACCCCTCCGCGCCCAGCAGCGGGGTCTCCTCGGTCACGCACTCGGCGACCCGCATGTCCAGGCCGTGCACGGCCTCGTCGACGGCGTCCTTCGCCATCACCCGGTAGGTGGTGTACTTGCCGCCCGCCACGACCACGAGTCCGGGCACCGGGTGGGCGACCGTGTGCTCGCGGGACAGCTTGCTGGTGGCGTCGGACTCCCCGGCCAGCAGCGGGCGCAGACCGGCGTACACGCCCTGCACGTCGTCGCGGGTGAGCGGCACCGCGAGCACCGAGTTGACGTGTTCCAGCAGGTAGTCGATGTCGGCGCTGGACGCCGCCGGGTGGGCCTTGTCGAGGTCCCAGTCGGTGTCGGTGGTGCCGATGATCCAGTGCCGGCCCCAGGGGATGACGAAGAGGACGGACTTCTCGGTGCGCAGGATCAGGCCGGTGGTGGAGTGGATGCGGTCCTTGGGCACGACCAGGTGGATGCCCTTGGAGGCGCGGACGTGGAACTGGCCGCGCTCGCCCACCATGGCCTGGGTGTCGTCGGTCCACACGCCGGTGGCGTTGACGATCTGCTTGGCGCGGACCTCGTACTCACCGCCGCCCTCCACGTCCTGCACCCGGGCGCCGACGACCCGCTCGCCCTCGCGCAGGAAACCGGTGACGCGCGCGCGGTTGGCCGCCTTCGCGCCGTAGGACGCCGCCGTGCGCACCAGGGTGGCCACGAAGCGGGCGTCGTCCATCTGGGCGTCGTAGTACTGCAGGGCGCCGACCAGGGCGTCCTTCTTCAGGCAGGGGGCGACGCGCAGTGCGTGACGGTGGGACAGATGGCGGTGCAGGGGCAGGCCCCGGCCGTGGCCGCGGGCCATGGACATCGCGTCGTACAGGGCCACGCCCGAGCCCGCGTACAGCCGCTCCCAGCCCTTGTGCTGCAGCGGATACAGGAACGGCACCGGCTTGACCAGGTGCGGGGCGAGCCGCTCCAGGAGCAGACCGCGCTCCTTCAGGGCCTCGCGCACGAGCGCGAAGTCGAGCATCTCCAGATAGCGCAGACCGCCGTGGATGAGTTTGCTGGACCGGCTGGAGGTCCCGGACGCCCAGTCGCGGGCCTCGACCAGACCGGTGGACAGGCCGCGCGTGACGGCGTCCAGCGCGGTGCCCGCGCCCACGACTCCGCTGCCTATCACCAGGATGTCCAGCTCGCGCTCCGCCATCGCCGCCAGTGCCTCGGCGCGCTGCGCCGGCCCCAGAGTCGCTGTCCTCACCGCTGCCTCCCGCTGTCGCACACTCGCTCGCGTCGGCCGCACCCGGCGGGCGAAGCCCGGTTCGTCCCCTCCTCCTGCCCAAATTCTGACGGGACTGCCGTACTTCAGCCACCACGGACTCCCAACCTGTGGACAACTTGCGCACAACCCTGGAAGACACACGGAGACACACGGACACAATCAGACATAACGGTCATATATGTACCTAGTCTGACATAGCACTCGCTCACCCTGTCGGCAGCGGTTGCGTACCTGTTCCGCTTCGGCTACTGGGAAGGACGGCCCACGCATGCCCTCAGACCTCGCCGTCATCGGACTCGGCCCCTACGGTTTGCCGCTCGCCCAGGCCGCCGTCGCCGCAGGCATCGCCACCATCGGCTACACGACCGGCCCCGAGGCGGGTTCGCTCAGCCCCGCCGAGCTGCGCCGGATGCACGCGGCGGGGTTCCGGCCCGGCACCGACCCGGCCCAGCTCGGCCGGGTGCGCACCGCGGTGATCTGCGCCTCGACCCCGCGCGGCGCCGACGGCGGGCTCGACCTCGGCCAGGTGGAGGCGGCCGCCCGCACGCTCGCCGAACGGCTCCGCCCGCACACCACGGTCATCCTGGAGTCGCCCGTGCTGCCCGGGACGACGGAGGAGTTCCTGCGGCCCCTGCTGGAGAAGGGCTCCGGGCTCCGCGCCGGCCGCGACTTCCACCTCGCCTACTCCCCCAGCCGGGTCGACCCCGGCAACCGCGAGCACACCCCCGCCAACACCCCCAAGGTCATCGGCGGCCTCACCCCCGCCTGCACCGAGTCGGCCGCCGCCTTCTACGGCCGGCTCACCGACAAGGTGGTACGCGCGCGTGGGCTGCGCGAGGCCGAGACGGTGCAGCTGCTGGAGACCAATTTCCGGCATGTCAACATCGCGCTGGTCAACGAGATGGCCGTGCTCTGCCACGAGCTGGGCGTCGACCTGTGGGACGTGATCCGCTGCGCGGAGACCAAGCCGTTCGGTTTCCAGGCGTTCCGGCCCGGACCCGGCGTCGGCGGTCACGGCGTCCCCCAGGACCTCACCGGCCACGCCACCCGCACCCTGCGCCTGGTGGAGCTGGCCCAGCAGGTCAACAGCCGGATGCCGCGCTACGTCGTCCAGCGCGCCGCCACCCTCCTCAACGAGCACGGCAAGTCCGCCCGGGGCGCCCGCGTGCTGCTGCTCGGCGCCACCTACAAGCCCGACCTCGCCGACCAGCAGGGCACACCCGCCCAGGAGATCGCGATCCGGCTGATGGAGCTGGGCGCCTCCGTGAGCTACCACGACCCCTATGTGGCGTCCTGGAACGTGCTGGACCGCCCGGTACCGCGCGCGGACGCGCTCTACGAGGCCGCCGCCGAGGCCGACCTGACGATCCTGCTGCAGCACCACCGGACGTACGACCTGCAGGGGCTCTCGGTGAAGGCCCAGCTGCTGCTGGACACCCGCGGGGCCACGCCCACGGGGGCGGCGCACCGGCTCTGAGCGCGGTCACGAACGGAGAACAGCCGGGGGCGGTGTCGTCCCCGGCTGTTAGTCTCCCCCGGACTCGCCGCACACGGATGCGCGGGTGCCTTCCGTTCCCGTTGTTCAGTCATGCTCCATCTCGGGGGAATTCCTGTCATGAGCCAGTCAGCTCCACCGCCTCAGCCGCCGCAGTCCGGTCCGGTGGCCGGCAACCCGTACGCCCAGCAGGCCCCCGCCCCGGCCCCGGCCCCGGGAGCGCCGTACCCGGGAACCCCGTACCCGCCGCAGCCGGGCGCCTTCGCCGCGCCGCCGGCGCCGCCCGCGCCGGTCCGGAACAACCTGGCGCTCGGCCTGGTGGCCGCGCTCGCCGCCGCCGTGGCCGCCGCAGCGCTCTACGGGCTCATCGCCGGTGCCACCAAGCACGAGATCGGCTACGCGGCCGTCGGCGTCGGCTTCGTCATCGGTGTCGCGGCCGGCAAGGCGGGCGGCCGCAACCCGGCCCTCCCGGTCATCAGCGCCGCCCTGGCGCTCGGCGCGGTCTACCTCGGCCAGCTGGTCGGCGAGGCGATGATCATCGCCGATCACTTCGGCGTGAGCTTCAACGAGGTCTTCTTCAAGAACTTCGGGGACGTCCAGGACGTCTGGAAGGAGAGCGCCGACCCGAAGACCTTCCTCTTCCTGGTCATCGGCGCGGCAGCCGCGTTCACCGGCTCCAGGAAGGCCGCCCGGTAGAGCCGCGGCCGCACGGGAGAGGGCCCGCCCACCGCACGGTGGACGGGCCCTTCGCGTACGACGACGGGTCAGCGGCGGTGCTGGCTGTCCGCCACCGTGACCTCGACCCGCTGGAACTCCTTCAGCTCGCTGTAGCCGGTGGTGGCCATCGCACGGCGCAGGGCGCCGAAGAAGTTCATCGAGCCGTCGGGAGTGTGGGACGGGCCGGTGAGGATCTCCTCGATCGTGCCGACCGTGCCCAGGTCGACCTTCTTGCCGCGGGGCAGCTCCTCGTTGACCGCCTCCATGCCCCAGTGGTGGCCCTTGCCGGGCGCGTCCGTGCCGCGGGCCAGCGGGGAGCCCATCATCACCGCGTCGGCGCCGCAGGCGATCGCCTTGGGCAGGTCGCCGGACCAGCCGACCCCGCCGTCCGCGATCACGTGCACGTACCGGCCGCCGGACTCGTCCATGTAGTCACGGCGGGCCGCGGCCACGTCGGCGACGGCGGTGGCCATCGGGACCTGGATGCCCAGGACGTTGCGCGTGGTGTGGGCGGCGCCGCCGCCGAAGCCGACCAGGACGCCCGCCGCGCCGGTGCGCATCAGGTGCAGGGCGGCGGTGTAGGTGGCGCAGCCGCCGACGATCACCGGGACGTCCAGCTCGTAGATGAACTGCTTCAGGTTCAGCGGCTCGCTGGAGTGCGAGACGTGCTCCGCCGAGACCGTCGTACCGCGGATGACGAAGATGTCCACGCCCGCGTCCACGACCGCCTTGGAGAACTGGGCGGTGCGCTGCGGGGAGAGCGCGGCCGCGGTGACCACACCGGAGTCGCGCACCTCCTTGATGCGCGCGCCGATCAGCTCCTCCTTGATGGGCGCCGCGTAGATCTCCTGGAGACGGCGGGTCGCCTGCTCGGCGGGCAGCCCGGCGATCTCGTCCAGCAGCGGCTGCGGGTCCTCGTGCCGCGTCCACAGGCCCTCCAGGTTGAGGACGCCGAGGCCGCCCAGCTCGCCGATGCGGATCGCGGTGGCCGGGGAGACGACCGAGTCCATGGGGGCGGCCAGGAAGGGCAGCTCGAAGCGGTAGGCGTCGATCTGCCAGGCGATCGAGACCTCCTTCGGGTCCCGCGTACGGCGGCTGGGGACGACGGCGATGTCGTCGAAGGCGTACGCCCGGCGGCCGCGCTTGCCTCGCCCGATCTCGATCTCAGTCACGTCTGTGGCCTTTCCCTGATGCGTTGCAGCGCCTTCCAGTATCGCCGACGGGTACGACAACGGCGGCCCCGGATGCTCCGGGACCGCCGTGGGTGAGCTTCACGCGCGCGTGGGCGTCATTTTCCGCTCGTCACTTCTCGCTGCTGCAGCTCGTCACTTCTTGCTGCTGTAGTTCGGCGCCTCGACCGTCATCTGGATGTCGTGCGGGTGGCTCTCCTTCAGGCCCGCCGAGGTGATCCGCACGAACCGGCCGTTCGCCTGCAGGTCGGGCACGGTCCTGCCGCCGACGTAGAACATCGACTGGCGCAGGCCGCCGACCAGCTGGTGGACGACGGAGGACAGCGGACCGCGGTAGGGCACCTGGCCCTCGATGCCCTCGGGGATCAGCTGCTCGTCGGAGGCGACGCCCTCCTGGAAGTAGCGGTCCTTGGAGAACGACCTGCGCTCGCCGCGGGTCTGCATGGCACCGAGCGAGCCCATGCCGCGGTACGACTTGAACTGCTTGCCGTTGATGAACAGCAGCTCGCCCGGCGACTCCTCGCAGCCCGCGAGCAGCGAGCCGAGCATCACCGTGTCGGCGCCAGCGACCAGGGCCTTGGCGATGTCACCGGAGTACTGCAGACCGCCGTCGCCGATGACCGGGACACCGGCGTCCCTGGCGGCGAGCGCGGCCTCGTAGATCGCGGTGACCTGCGGGACGCCTACGCCGGCGACCACGCGCGTGGTGCAGATGGAGCCCGGTCCGACACCGACCTTGATGCCGTCGGCGCCCGCGTCGACCAGGGCCTGGGCGCCGTCGCGCGTGGCGACGTTGCCGCCGATGACGTCGACGCCGGAGGAGTTCGACTTGATCTTGGCGATCATGTCGCCGACCAGCCGGGAGTGGCCGTGCGCGGTGTCCACGACGATGAAGTCGACACCGGCCTCGATGAGGGCCTGGGCACGCTCGAAGGCGTCACCGGCCACACCGACCGCGGCGCCGACCAGCAGTCGGCCCTCGGCGTCCTTGGCCGCGTTCGGGTACTGCTCCGCCTTGACGAAGTCCTTGACGGTGATCAGGCCCTTGAGGACGCCCTCGCCGTCCACCAGCGGCAGCTTCTCGATCTTGTGCTTGCGCAGCAGCTCCATGGCCTCCGGGCCGGAGATGCCGACCTTGCCGGTGACCAGCGGCATCGGGGTCATGACCTCGTGCACGCGGCGGCTGCGGTCGCTCTCGAAGGCCATGTCACGGTTGGTGACGATGCCGAGCAGCTTCTTGTCGCCGTCGGTCACCGGGACACCGCTGATGCGGAACCGGGCGCACAGGGCGTCGGCCTCGGCGAGGGTGGCGTCCGGGTGGATGGTGATGGGGTCGGTGACCATGCCGGACTCGGAGCGCTTCACCAGGTCGACCTGGTTGGCCTGGTCCTCGATGGAGAGGTTGCGGTGCAGCACGCCGACGCCGCCCTGGCGGGCCATGGCGATCGCCATCCGGGACTCGGTCACCTTGTCCATGGCGGCGGACAGCAGCGGGATGTTGACCCGCACGTTCTTGGAGACGTACGAGGCGGTGTCGATCTCGTCGGGTGCCATGTCCGACGGGCCCGGCAGCAGCAGCACGTCGTCGTAGGTCAGCCCGAGTGTCGCGAATTTTCCGGGCACTCCGTCGACGTTGGCAGTCATGACACCTTCCCCAAATGGCCTTGATCGGTGCGGATGTCCATGCTAACGGGAAGCACCGCTAGCAAATTCCACGGTACGGCCACGCTTCAGGCTTCGTATGTTCGTACGGAAACGGCGGCGCACCTGTTCAGCTAAGGAGCTACACGTGCTCCGCGCTGGGGGATTACTGTTCCGCGAGCGCGCGGAGGCGGCTCAGTGCCCTGTGCTGGGCGACCCGGACCGCGCCGGGTGACATTCCCAACATCTGCCCCGTCTCCTCCGCGGTCAAGCCCACGGCGATGCGCAGCAGGAGCAGTTCGCGCTGGTTCTCGGGCAGGTTGGCCAGCAGCTTCTTGGCCCACTCGGCGTCGCTGCTGAGCAGGGCGCGCTCCTCAGGGCCGAGGGAGTCGTCGGGGCGCTCCGGCATCTCGTCGGAGGGGACGGCCGTGGAGCCCGGGTGGCGCATCGCGGCGCGCTGGAGGTCGGCGACCTTGTGGGAGGCGATGGCGAAGACGAACGCCTCGAAGGGGCGGCCGGTGTCGCGATAGCGGGGCAGCGCGAGCAGGACCGCGACGCAGACCTCCTGGGCGAGGTCCTCGACGAAGTGGCGCGCGTCGCCGGGCAGCCGGGACAGCCGGGTGCGGCAGTAGCGCAGCGCCAGCGGGTGCACATGCGCGAGCAGATCGTGCGTGGCCTGCTCGTCCCCGTCGACGGCGCGGTGCACGAGCGCACCGATCGCCCCCTGGGCCGTGCCCGCCTCGTTGTCGCGCATCGGTCCATGGTGCCTTGCGGCCGTCCGGTCCGTCGCATCGTGCTCATGGTTGTGCACCGAAGCGTTATGAGCAGGTGCGCCGGCACTCATTCCCTGCGCCCTCCCCTTCCGCTCGACCGACTCGTCCCCGAGAGACTCCACATCTCAAGGATGCGGCATCCGCGCCGAAACGAGCAGCGCGCGTCCGGCGGGTCTCCTTGCGCAGCACCCGCCGAGGTGTCCTACGGAGTCGTGCGCCCAGGGCGCGAACAGCCCGACGGCGGGTGCCGCGATCCTCGTCCAGCGGCGCCGACCACGGGTGTTCACGGAGCGGATCTCCGTTCCCGCGTACGACCCCCCACCCGGCCCGCACGCCGCGCACCTCCTCGGGTGTGACCGGGTCCACCCCTCGCCGGCACACCGGCCAAGGCGTCTCACCGCCCCACGGCACATCCGGGCCACGCAGGTCCACTTCCACCGACGGCCCGGACACGGCAGCACACCCCGCGACCAAGAGCCACGTGGCAGCACGCACGCCCGGAACCCGACGCGCAGCCATGAGGGCGTCGCGGCGCGGTTCGGTCCCGGCCCGGCGAACGGCCGGGCCACCCCGATGCCGGCATACGGCCCGAAGGCCCCCGAAATCCCCGCACGGCCGGGAGCCCCGGAAATCGCAGCGCAGTCCGGACTCGCGGAACTCGGCAGCACACCCGGACACCCGGAACCGGTCACGCGACCCGGACACCCGCAGGCCGACACGCCACCGCGACACCCCGAAGCCCCCGCACAGCCCGCACCCGCGGAACCCCGCAGAACGCCCGGACGCCCCGGAACCGCCACACCACCCGGACACCCGCAGGCCGGCACACCACCCCGACACCCGGAAGCAGGCACACAACCCGGACCCCCGGAAGCAGGCACACCACCCCGGCACCCCGAAGCCGCCGCACAGCCCACACCAAGAGAGGCCCGCAGGACGCCCGGACACCCCGAAGTCACCGCACGGCCCGGACACCCGCCAGTCCGCAGAACGCCCAGGCGTCCCCGGAAGCGTGCCGGGTGCCCTCTCCCAGGCGGTTGCGGTTGCGGTGGGGCGCCCGGCTGCTGCCAGGGGAGGCGGACACGCTTCCGGCTCCGGGGGCGGTGCCCCGGTGGCGGTCGGCCCCGCCTGCCCCGCAGGGCTGGGCACTGCCTACCGGACCAGTCCCCAGCGGAAGCCGAGCGCCACGGCGTGGGCCCGGTCCGAGGCGCCGAGCTTCTTGAACAGGCGCCGCGCGTGCGTCTTGACGGTGTCCTCGGAGAGGAACAGCTCGCGCCCGATCTCGGCGTTGGAGCGGCCGTGGCTCATGCCTTCCAGGACCTGGATCTCACGTGCGGTGAGCGTGGGCGCGGCACCCATCTCGGCCGAGCGGAGCCGGCGCGGGGCCAGTCGCCAGGTCGGGTCCGCGAGGGCCTGCGTCACCGTGGCCCGCAGCTCCGCGCGCGAGGCGTCCTTGTGCAGGTAGCCCCGGGCGCCGGCGGCGACCGCGAGGGCCACACCGTCGAGGTCCTCGGCGACGGTGAGCATGATGATGCGCGCGCCGGGGTCGGCCGACAGCAGACGGCGCACGGTCTCCACGCCGCCCAGGCCGGGCATGCGCACGTCCATCAGAATGAGGTCGGAGCGGTCGGCGCCCCAGCGGCGGAGGACTTCCTCGCCGTTGGCCGCCGTCGTCACGCGCTCGACGCCGGGCACGGTCGCGACCGCGCGGCGGAGCGCTTCTCGGGCAAGCGGGGAGTCGTCGCAGACGAGGACGGATGTCATGACCGCCCTCCGCAGCTGATGCGCGTCACCTTGAGCCTCCAGGCTGGTACGGAATCGTCACCTGTGCGGTCGACCGTCTCGGACGCCTGCCCGAGCGCTTGTGTTTTCAACCGCCTCCGCACTCTCAACGACGGTCACTCGAAAGAGTTACGGGGCCGCGTGCCGTCTTCGGCACTCTACGTGAGGGCCCCGACACAGAGCAGACACGGACGAAAGACCCTCAACTTTTCATCACAACTATGCCCCATTTGGCCTCTTTTCTTCCCGTTTCATGGTGTCCGAGGCTAGATTCTCAATGAGTCATATTTTCATCTCCTTAGACCGGAGATGTACGGTCGTTGGCACCGTATCCGCTCAGAACGGCTACAAGGGGTCACGTAATGGCAGATTTCTCCCGCCTTCCCGGACCGAACGCGGACCTGTGGGACTGGCAGCTGCTGGCTGCCTGCCGCGGCGTGGACAGCTCGCTCTTCTTCCACCCTGAGGGCGAGCGCGGGGCGGCTCGGAGCGCTCGCGAGAACTCGGCCAAGGAGGTCTGCATGAGGTGCCCCGTGCGCGCGGAGTGCGCAGCGCATGCGCTGGCGGTGCGCGAGCCGTACGGCGTGTGGGGCGGCCTGACCGAGGATGAGCGTGAGGAGCTGATGGGGCGTGCGCGCAACCGTCTGGTGACGGCCTCGGCCGTCGGCGGGGACACGGCCCCACACCACTGAAGGAACGTTTCTGCACCCATAGCCCTCCGGGTGCCCTCTTCCCTCTTCCACCAGGGCACGCCCCGCGCGTGCCCTTGATTTCTGCTGGGGCTTCCTAGGCGCGCCCGGCCGCCCGTGCCAGCTGTTCCAGCGTCGCCGCCACGGCCGGCACCTGTGCCAGGTCGGGCAGGGTGAGGGCGACGATCTCGCGCCGCACCGCCGGCTCCAGCCGAATCGTGCGCACCCCCCTGGGCCGTACCGACTCCACCGCCAGTTGCGGCAGTACGGCGACCCCCAGGCCGGCTCCGACCAGGCCGGCCACCGCCGGGTAGTCGTCCGTGGCGAAGTCGATGCGGGGGGTGAAACCGGCCCCCTCACAGACCTCGACCAGCTGGCCGCGGCAGCGCGGGCAGCCCGCGATCCACGGCTCCTGGGCCAGCTCGCCGATGGCGACGGACTGCGCGCGCGCCAGGCGGTGCCGCTCCGGGACCAGAGCGACCAGACGGTCCGTCAGCAGCGGCCGTACCACCAGGTCGTCCCAGTCCTCGGCGACCGCCGCCCCCTCGTAGCGGAAGGCCAGCGCGAGGTCGCAGTCGCCCTCGCGCAGCAGCTCGACGGAGGCCGGGGGCTCGGCCTCCTCCAGGGAGACGCGGGTGCCGGGGTGGGCGGCGCGCAGGGCGGCGAGGGCGGTGGGGACCAGGGTGGAGGTGCCGCTCGGGAAGGAGACCAGCCGGACCCGGCCGGCCCGCAGGCCCGCGATGGCGGCGACCTCCTCCTCCGCCGCGGTGAGCCCGGCGAGGATGCCGGAGGCGTGCCTGACCAGGGCTTCCCCGGCCTGGGTCAGCCGCATCTCGCGGCCGCTGCGGACCAGCAGCGGGGTGCCGACCGAGGTCTCCAGGGCCTTCATCTGCTGGCTGACGGCGGGCTGGGTGCAGCCCAGTTCGCGCCCCGCCGCCGAGAACGAACCGGTGGTGGCGACGGCGCGCAGGACGCGGAGATGACGGGCCTCGATCACCCTTCAAGCATAAGGGCGACTTGGAGATCGCGCGCAATACTGGCTCGACGCTTTGAGGTGCGGTCACGTACCGTGCGGTACATGAGGGTTCTCACGGTCAATCTGGGCCGCCCGCAGCCGGTGCCGTACACGGACCAGCCGGAGGGCGTGACGGGCATCGACAAGAAGCCGGCCGACGGGCCGGTGCGGGTGACGGCCCCGGGTCCCAAGGGGGTCGGCGGCAGCGGGCTGGCCGGGGACGCGGTGTGCGAACTGCGCCATCACGGCGGAGATGACCAGGCGGTGTACGCGTACGCGCGCGAGGATCTCGACGGCTGGGAGCGCGAACTGGGCCGGCCGCTGGCCAACGGCTGCTTCGGGGAGAACCTGACGACCGACGGCCTGGACGTCTCCGGGGCGCTGATCGGCGAGCGCTGGCGGATCGGTGGCGGGCCGGTTCTGGAGGTGACCTCGGGCCGGATCCCGTGCCGCACGTTCCAGGGCCATCTGGGCGAGCGCGGCTGGGTCAAGAGGTTCACACAGAAGGGCGCAACCGGTGCCTACCTCCGGGTGATCGAGCCGGGCGAGATACGGGCGGGCGACCCCGTCGAGATCGTGCACCTGCCGGACCACGGGGTGACGGCGGCGATGCAGTTCCGCGCGGTCACCACCGAGCGGCACCTGCTGCCGCGGGTGCTCGCGGCGGGCGACGCGCTGCACGCGGAGACGCTGGCCGCGGCGCGCAAGTACGTGGCGCTGCAGGGCTGAACGAGCGTCGGCCGGACCGCCGTCCGGGTCCCGCGCCAGCGGACGCGCGCGCTCCGGGTCACTACCCTTGGGCCATGACAACGGCTCTGATTACGGGATCGACCGCGGGGATCGGCGCCGCGTTCGCGCGGCGGCTGGCGGCTGACGGGCACGACCTCGTCCTGGTGGCCCGGGACACCAAACGGCTGCGCGAACAGGCGACCGAACTGCACGACCGGCACGGCATCGAGGTGGAGGTGCTGACCGCCGACCTGTCCGAGGACAAGGGCATCGAGTCGGTGGCCGACCGCCTCGGCAGCCGGAAGAACCCGGTCGACCTGCTGGTCAACAACGCCGGCTTCGGCAACAAGGGCCGCTATCTGGAAGTGTCCATGGCCGACGAGCTGCGGATGCTCAAGGTGCACTGCGAGGCGGTGCTCCGGCTGACGTCCGCGGCGGCCGAGGCGATGCGGGAGCGCGGGCGGGGCGGGATCGTCAACGTCGCCTCCGTGGCCGCCTTCGTGCCGCGGGGCACCTACGGCGCCTCCAAGGCGTGGGTCGTGCAGTTCACGCAGGGCGCGGCCAAGGACCTGGCCGGCAGCGGCGTGCGCCTGATGGCCCTGTGCCCCGGCTTCGTGCGCACCGAGTTCCACCAGCGGGCCGGGATGGGCACGGACAACATCCCGGGGTGGATGTGGCTGGACGCCGACAAGCTGGTCGCGGCGGCCCTGGCCGACCTGGCCCGCGGCAAGTCGCTGTCGATCCCGGACCCCCGCTACAAGGCGCTGATGGGCCTGGTGAAGGTCGCCCCGCGCGGGCTGATGGGCGGGATCTCCTCCCGGACGGGACGCAAGTACGGTCCTCAGTAGCGGGCGGGTGGCGCCGCCGTCCCGGTGCGAAAATGAGCGTGGCACAACCGGGCCAGGGGGGCCGGGAGGCGGCGTCATGACCTTCGTACAGCTCATCGAGTGCAGGACGAGCCGGCTGGACGAGATGAACCGGCTGATGGACGACTGGGTCGAGCAGACCAAGGGGAAGCGGACGGCGACGCACGCGCTGGTCGGCAAGGACCGCTCGGACGCGGCGCACATCGTCGAGGTGGTGGAGTTCCCGTCGTACGAGGACGCGATGCGGAACTCGAACCTGCCGGAGACCGACAGGATCTTCCAGGGGATGGTCTCCCTGTGCGACGAGATGCCGACGTTCATCGATCTGGACGTCGTGCGGGACGAGCTGCTGGCCGAGGACACGGTGCGGCGGTTCTTCGCCGCGCTGGCCACCGCGGGCGAGTTGCCGCCGCTCAACGACCTGCTGGACGAGGACATCCACAGCCACGATCCGATGAACCCCCAGGACACCATCGGGCTGGACAACGCCCGCGCCGAGTACCGGATGTGGCGCGCGGCCTTCGATTTCGGGTTCACGGTGGAGGACGTGCTCGCCCAGGGCGACCGGGCCTGCGCGCGGTGGACCTGGAACGGCACGCACAAGGGTGACTTCCTCGGGATCGGGCCGACCGGCCGGGAGGTCACCATGACCGGAATGACGCTGTTCCGGTTCGCGGACCACGGCAAGATCGCCGAGCTGTGGTGGCAGCACGACCAGCTCGGGCTGATGCAACAGCTGGGCGCGCTGGACGAGTTGGAGCAGTAGGAGGACTTCCTCTGCCCGTCCGGACAGGGCGAAGGCCCGGCACCGTGACGGTGCCGGGCCTTCGCGCGGGAGCGCTCGGCTCAGTGGGCGTGGCCGTGGCCGTGGCCCGCGGCGGCCGGCTCTTCCTCTTCCTTCTTCTCGACGACCAGGGTCTCGGTCGTGAGCAGCAGGGAGGCGATGGAGGCGGCGTTCTCCAGGGCGGAGCGGGTGACCTTCACCGGGTCGATGACGCCGGCCTTGACCAGGTCGCCGTACTCGCCGGTGGCGGCGTTGTAGCCCTGCCCCTTCTCCAGGTCCTTGACCTTGGAGACGATGACGTAGCCCTCCTGGCCGGCGTTCTCGCCGATCCAGCGCAGCGGCTCGACGACGGCGTTGCGGACGACCGCGACACCGGTGGCCTCGTCGCCGGTCTTGCCGAGGTTGCCCTCAAGGACCTTGGAGGAGTGGACCAGGGCGGAGCCACCACCGGAGACGATGCCCTCCTCGACCGCGGCGCGGGTCGCGGAGATGGCGTCCTCCAGACGGTGCTTCTTCTCCTTCAGCTCCACCTCGGTGGCGGCGCCGACCTTGATCACGCACACGCCGCCGGCCAGCTTCGCGAGGCGCTCCTGGAGCTTCTCGCGGTCCCAGTCGGAGTCGGTGTTCTCGATCTCGGCCTTGATCTGCGCGACGCGGCCCTGGACGTCCTCGGACTTGCCGGCGCCGTCGACGATCGTGGTGTCGTCCTTGGTGACGGTGACGCGGCGGGCGGAGCCGAGCACGTCGAGGCCGACCTGGTCGAGCTTGAGGCCGACCTCCTCGGAGATGACGGTGGCACCGGTGAGGGTGGCCATGTCCTGCAGCATCGCCTTGCGGCGGTCGCCGAAGCCGGGGGCCTTCACCGCGACGGCGTTGAAGGTGCCGCGGATCTTGTTGACGACCAGGGTCGACAGGGCCTCGCCCTCGACGTCCTCGGCGATGATCAGCAGCGGCTTGGAGGCGCCGGCCTGGATGACCTTCTCCAGCAGCGGCAGCAGGTCCTGGATGGAGCTGATCTTGCCCTGGTTGATGAGGATGTGCGGCTCGTCGAGGACGGCCTCCATGCGCTCCTGGTCCGTCACGAAGTACGGCGACAGGTAGCCCTTGTCGAAGGCCATGCCCTCGGTGAAGTCCAGCTCCAGACCGAAGGTGTTGGACTCCTCGACGGTGATGACACCGTCCTTGCCGACCTTGTCCATCGCCTCGGCGATCAGCTCGCCGACCTGCTGGTCCTGGGCGGACAGCGCGGCGACGGCGGCGATGTCGGACTTCTCGTCGATCGGGCGGGCCGTGGCCAGCAGGTCGTCGGAGACGGCCTTGACGGCGGCGTCGATGCCCTTCTTCAGGGCGGCCGGGGAGGCGCCGGCGGCGACGTTCTTCAGGCCCTCGCGGACGAGCGCCTGGGCGAGCACGGTGGCGGTGGTGGTGCCGTCACCCGCGATGTCGTTGGTCTTGGTCGCCACCTCCTTCACCAGCTGAGCGCCGAGGTTCTCGTACGGGTCCTCGATCTCGACCTCACGGGCGATCGTGACACCGTCGTTGGTGATGGTGGGGGCACCGAACTTCTTGTCGATGACGACGTTGCGGCCCTTGGGGCCGATCGTCACCTTCACCGTGTCGGCCAGCTTGTTGACGCCGCGCTCGAGGGCGCGACGGGCGTCCTCGTCGAACTTCAGGATCTTCGCCATGACAGCGGGAGCCCTCTCGAAATCTAGGGTGGAAAGACAACTGCGCCCCGGGCGCCCGGCTTCGTTATCGGTCGCGGGGGCCAGGGGCGCAGCTCAAGAGCAAAATGTGCTCGGGGTGACTACTTCTCGATGATCGCGAGCACGTCGCGAGCCGAGAGGACGAGGTACTCCTCGCCGTTGTACTTCACCTCGGTGCCGCCGTACTTGCTGTACAGGACGACGTCGCCGACCTTGACGTCGAGCGGAAGGCGCTCGCCGTTCTCGAAGCGGCCCGGACCCACGGCGAGGACGGCGCCCTCCTGGGGCTTCTCCTTCGCGGTGTCCGGGATGACCAGGCCAGAGGCGGTGGTCTGCTCGGCGTCGAGCGGCTGGACCACGATGCGGTCCTCAAGCGGCTTGATGGCAACCTTGGAGCTGGTGGTCGTCACGATCCGACCTCCCCCTTCGGAGATCTCACGGGGTTAACTGTCTGAGGTGGCGACCAGGTCGATCCGTCGTCGCGGGTGCCGGACCTGCCCGTCGCGTAGTTGGCACTCTCCAGTGGGGAGTGCCAGAGCCGAGACTATGACTGCGGTTAGCACTCGGTCAAGCGGAGTGCCAATGCCGTGCGGCGCGTCGGCGGAAGAGGGGGGCGCGCGGAGTGTGCGGGTGCCCGGTGTCCGCCCCGCCGCCCCGGGGGTCGCCGCCCCCGGACCCCCGGCCGGACTCATGGGAGGTAGTCCTCCAGCCGGCCTACCGTCAGCCCCCGCTGCTGGACCCTGCGGAGCGCCCGGGCGGTGCGGTCGCGCAGGCCGGGGCCCGTTGTCTCGTCCGGGCCGATCAGGATGATGTCGCCGGGGCGGAGGTGGTGCGCGCCGTGGGTGTAGACGAGGTCGGTGGGGGTCATGGCGGCGCGCCACAGGACGAGCGTGGAGATACCGCAGTCGGACGCCGCGCGCAGGGTGGTGGCGTCGTACGAGCCGTACGGCGGACGGAAGAGGCGGGGGCGCAGGCCGAGACGGGCGCCGAGCCGGTCCTGCTGTCCGCAGATCTCGGCCCGCTGGCCGGCGTAGGGCAGTCCGGACAGCGCGCGGTGGTCGAGGGTGTGGTTCTGGATGCCGGCGCCCAGCCGGTGCAGGCGGGCGAAGTGGCCGTAGCCGGGGCCGGCGATGCTGTCGGTGAGGAACATGCTGACGGGGAGCCGTAGTTCGCGGACCATGTCGACGAAGCGGGGGTCCTTGTCGGCGCCGTCGTCGTAGGTGAGGAAGACGACCGGGTCGTGGGTGGGGACATGGTCCATGACGCGGGGCAGGGCACGGCCGGCGGTGTGCGGGGTGAGGGCGAGCGTGCGGGCGGTGGGGCGCGGTGGGCGGGCGAGGGGCTCGGTCAGGCCCCACCGGAGGTAGGTCCGGTCGGGGGCGGGGCCGGGCGGGTGTACGCCCTCGGCCGCCTTCATGCCGAGGCGTTCGATGGGGTCGACGGACTGGGCGCAGCCGGTGAGGAGGAGCGCCGAGGCGAGCAGCGCGGCCGGCCTCCGCCCGGCACGCCACCCGGAACCCGCCCGCCGGCCACCGAAGCCGGCCCCCGCGCGCCCCGCCCGCGGCCCCCGCGGGCCGGCCTCGGCGAGTGGGGGCCGGGCGGCGCGCGGGCTGGTTCTCCTGGTGCGGAGGTGCGGTACGTGCCGCTTCCCGTCACCCGGGACAGCCCGCGTTCCGCCGGGCCGTAAACCGCCGAAGAGCCGTGCCCGCACGGTGTGGGAGACCGCCGTTCCGGGTGCCGGCCGCGGGGCGCCGCCGCCTCCGTGGCTCACAGGTAGTCCTCCAGGCGGGCCACGGCGTAGCCCTCGCGGGTGACCTTGTTCAGGAAGCGGCGCATGTCGTCGACCATCGTGCCGTTCCAGTCGGACCGGCCGCGGAAGTGGGTGAGGACGATGTCGCCGCGGCGCATCTTCTGGTCGTCCTCGCGGTACTCCCAGTGGTCGACGAAGACCTCCTCGTTCCAGATCGGCGCGTAGCGGATGCCGCAGGCCTTGGCGGCGCGCAGGGTGTCCTGGTTGTAGTCGCCGTAGGGCGGACGGAAGACCGTCGGCCGCTTGCCGAACTCCCTCTCCATGATGTCCTGCATGCCGCAGATCTCGTCCCGCTGCTCCTCGTAGGAAAGCCCCGGCAGGTAGGGGTGGTGCAGGGTGTGGTTGTTGAGGGTGTGGCCGTAGGACTGCATCCGGCGGAAGTAGCCGTAGTCGTCCTCGACCAGGTAGTTGCTGAGGAAGGCGGTGTACGGGATCTTCAGGTCCCGCATCATCCGCAGGAACTCCGGGTCCTTCTCCGAACCGTCGTCGATCGTGAGGAAGACGATCTTCTGCCGGGTGGGGATCGTGGTGAAGACGGGGGGCAGCTCCCAGTCCTCCTGGTGGTCGACCTCGAAGCCGGCCCGGGCGGTGATGTGCGGCTTCTTCGCGGGCGGGGGCGGCGGCGCCAGCGGGACCTCGTCCAGTCCCCAGCGCCGGGCGGCGGCGACCAGGCGGGCGTGTTCGGCGGCCCGGCGGGCCTGGGGACTCAGGGTGTGCGCGGGGCCGCCCTGCCCGGACGCGGGGCGGGTCACGCCGGGGCCGGCACAGCCGGCGAGGAGGGCGGCGCAGGCCAGGGCGGTGGCTCCGCGGGCGAGGACCGAACACCCGACCCGATTCTGGTTTTTATCGTTTTGTACGATTAGTCGCATGGTGCCGGATCCTCCCAGGCCACCCCCCGGATCCCGGGCCGACACCGCCGCCGGAGGCGCACGATCCACCGACTGGCCCACAATGACCCGGTGAACGACCTCGCTCTGCTCCTCACCCCCGAAGGCCGTGCCCTCCTCGACGAGGTCCGCGACACCGCCCCGGCGGACGAACTCGCCGTCGCCACCCGGCTGCGCCGCGGCCATCCCGCCGAACTGGTGTCGGCCGCGCTCGGCCAGGCCCGGCTGCGGCAGCGGGCGGCGGCGAAGTTCGGGGCGGCGGACGCCGGGCGGATGTTCTTCACGCCGAACGGGGTCGAGCAGTCGACGCGGACGAGTGTGGCGACATACCGCGCCGAGCGGCTCAGGGGGCTCGGAGTGACCTCCGTGGCCGACCTGTGCTGCGGGATCGGCGGGGACGCCATCGCGTTCGCCCGGGCGGGGATCCGGGTGCTCGCCGTGGACCGGGACCCGGTGACGGCCGCCGTGGCGCGGGCGAACGCCGAGGCGCTGGGGCTGGCGGAACTGATCGAGGTGCGCGAGGCGGACGTCACGGAGGTGGACACCGCCGGGTACGACGCGGTCTTCGTGGATCCGGCGCGCCGGGGCGGTCGCGGCCGGATCTTCGACCCGGAGGCCTACTCACCACCGCTGTCCTGGGCGGTGACAGCCGCCTCGGCCGCCGGGACGGCCGCGCTGAAGATCGCCCCGGGCATCCCCCACGAGGCGGTGCCCGCCGAGGCCGAGGCGGAGTGGATCTCCGACGGCGGCGATGTGAAGGAGGCGGTGCTGTGGTTCGGGACGGGGACGCCGGGGGCGGTCCGCGCCACGCTGCTGCCCGGCCCGCGCACGCTGCTCGGCCGCGGCCTGCCCGATCCCGGGGTGCGCCCGGTGGGGCGGTACCTGTACGAGCCGGACGGTGCCGTGATCCGCGCCCATCTGGTCGCCGAGGTGGCCGAACACCTGGACGGCGGGCTGATCGACCCGACGATCGCCTACGTCACCGCCGACGGGCTGCGGCACACGCCGTACGCCTCGGCCTACGAGATCACCGATCAACTGCCCTTCAACGTCAAGAAGCTGAAGGCCCTGCTGCGTGAGCGCGAGGTCGGCACGCTGACCGTGAAGAAGCGGGGTTCGGCGGTCGAGCCGGAGGAACTGCGCAGGAAGGTCAAGCCGCAGGGGCCGAACGCGGCGACCGTGTTCCTCACCAGGGTCGCCGGGGCGCCCACCATGCTCGTGGGCGGCCCCGCCCCCCGGCCCCGAGGGTCCTAGGACGGCACCTCGTCGGCCCGGCGCAGCAGCAGTTCCCGTTCCCTTCCGTTGCGTGCCAGGGCGGCCGCCCGCTCGAACTCCGCGCGGGCCTGAGCCGTACGGCCGAGCCGGGCCAGCAGGTCGCCGCGGACGCTGGGCAGCAGGTGGTAGTCGCGCAGGGCGGGTTCGGCGGCCAGGGCGTCCACCAGCTTCAGGCCCTCGGCAGGGCCGTCGGCCATCGACACGGCGACCGCGCGGTTCAGCTCGACCACCGGGGACGGGGCACGGGCGGCCAGCAGGCCGTACAGGGTGGCGATGGTCCGCCAGTCGGTCTCCTCGTAGGTGTACGCGTGGGCGTGGCACGCGGCGATGGCCGCCTGGAGGGCGTAGCGGCCCGGGGCACCGGTCGCCGTGGCGCGGGCCCGGTCGAGGGCCTGGACACCGCGGGCGATGAGCATGCGGTTCCAGCGGCGGCGGTTCTGGTCCTTGAGCAGCACGGGCCCGCCGTCCGGACCCGTGCGGGCGGCCGTGCGGGACGCCTGGAACTCCAGCAGCGCGGCCAGGCCGTGCACCTCCGGCTCCTTGGGCATCAGCGCGGACAGGACGCGGGCCAGGCGCAGCGCGTCCTCGCACAGGCCGGGGCGGAGCAGGTCCTCGCCGGCGGTCGCCGCGTACCCCTCGTTGAAGACCAGGTAGATGACGTCCAGGACGGAGTCGAGGCGGGCCTCGCGGTCGGGGCCGCAGGGCACCTCGAAGGCCACGTTCCTCGCGGCGAGGGTCCGCTTCGCCCGCACGATGCGCTGGGCGATCGTCGGCTCCGGGACGAGGTGGGCGCGGGCGATCTCGGCGGTGCTCAGGCCGCCGAGGAGGCGCAGGGTGAGGGCGGTGCGGGCCTCGGGGGACAGCACCGGGTGGCAGGTGGTGAAGACGAGCCGGAGCAGGTCGTCGTCGATGCCGTCCGGGTCGGCGGGCTCGTCGTACGGCGCCGGGGACGACAGCGTGCGGTCCCTGCCGATCTCCTGCAGCTTGCGGGCGTAGGTCTCGCGGCGCCGGACCAGGTCGACGGCGCGGTGCCGGGCGGTGGCCATGAGCCAGGCGCCGGGATTGTCGGGCACACCGTCGCGGGGCCACTGCTCCAGCGCGGCGACCAGCGCGTCCTGCGCCAGTTCCTCGGCGATGCCGACGTCCCGGACGATCCGTGCCACGCCGGCGATGACGCGGGGCGACTCCAGACGGAAGACGGTCTCGATGGCATACGCGGCGCCGGGGCCGGCGGGGCGTGGCTGGGCGGGCTGGAGCCCGGTGGGCCGTGGCTGGATGGGCTGCGACTCGGTGGGCCGCGACTCGGCAGGCCCGATGGGCTGGAGCCCCGTGGGCTGAGGCGTGGTGGGCTGAGACCCCGTGGGCTGAGACCCCGTGGGCCGTGGCCCGGGGGGCTGAGACCCGGTGGGCTGAGACCCGGTGGGCTGAAGGCCGGTGGGCCGCGACTGGAAGGGCTGGAGCCCGGTTGGCCGCGACTCAGTGGGCTGAGACCCGGTAAGCCGTAGCCCGGCGGGCCGCGACTCGGCACGCCCGATGGGCTGGAGCCCCGTGGGCCGTGGCTCGATGGGCTGAGGCCCGGGGGGCCGGGGTTCGGGGGGCTGTGGTTCCACAGCCCCCCATGCAACACCCCCGGGCGCCCCGGGGCCAGCGACGGCTCAGCCCTCGGCGATCTCCCGGACCTCACAGGTCACGGTCCAGTACTCCTCGTGGGTCTGCAGGAACCGCTTGGTCCACTCGATCGCCTCGGCCATGTCCTTGCACTGCATGAGCGCATAGCCGCCGACGACCTCCTTGGACTCGGTGAACGGCCCGTCCGTGACGGAGAGCCTGCCGCCCTCCCAGCGGACCCGCTTGCCCTGGCTGTGCGGGGTGAGCCCGGCGGTGTCGAGCATGACGCCGGCCTTGGTGATCTCCTCGATCAGCTCGCCCATCCGCTGCATCAGCTCGGGGCTGGGGCCCTCGGGGGGCGCGGTGGACTCGTCGACGCGTACGAGCGAGAGATAGCGGGGCATGGTGGCTCCTTCGGTCGGGCGGCGCAGCCTGTCTCCGCCGCTCACCCATGCGTCGAACGGGAGACACCCGGATCGACACACTCGCCGAGGATTTTTTTCACCGAGGGCCCCCTCCGCCTCATGGCGTGCCGGGAGTCAGCGGGCCGAACGGGGTACCGGCGCCGTGCTCGACCGCACCACCAGGCTCGTCGCCAGCTCGACCCGCGTCGCCGCCCGCTCCTCCTGCGCGCGCCCCAGCTCCAGCACCAGCCGGGCCGCCGCCTCGGCCATCTCGGTCAGCGGCTGTCGTACGGTCGTCAGCGGCGGGCCGACCCAGCGGGCCACCGGCAGATCGTCGAAGCCGACCACGCTGAGGTCCTCCGGGATGCGCAGACCCAGTTCGCGCGCGGCCTCGTACAGCCCGAGCGCCTGCAGGTCGTTGCCCGCGAAGACGGCCGTCGGCCGGTCGGGGCGGCGCAGCAGCTCCAGCCCCAGGCGGTAGCCGGAGTCGTGGTGGAAGTCGCCGGCCGCGATCAGCGAGGGGTCGACGGGCAGGCCTGCCGTCTCCAGGGCGGCGCGGTAGCCGTCGAGGCGGGCCCGGCTGCACATCATCCGGGACGGGCCGCTGATCGCGCCGATCCGGGTGTGGCCGAGCTCGACCAGATGGCGGGTGGCGGCGAGGCCGCCCTGCCAGTTGGTGGCGCCGATGGAGGGCACGTCCGGACCCGGGTCGCCGGCCGGGTCCATCACCACGAACGGGATGGACCGGCTGGTCAGCAGCGCCCGCTGGGACTCGTCGAGCCCGGACAGCACCAGCACCACGCCGTGCGGGCGGCGCGCGGCCACCTGGTCGGCCCAGGTCCGGCCCGGGGTGAGCCGGCCGGCCGACTCGGACAGCACGACGCTGAGCCCGGCGTCCCGGGCCACCTTCTCCACGCCCCGGATGACCTCCAGCGCCCAGGCGCTCTCCAGCTCGTGGAAGACCAGGTCGAGCAGGGGTGACCGGGAGGCCTCGGCGCGGCGGCGGCGGTAGCCGTGGGCGCGCAGCAGCTCCTCCACCCGGGTGCGGGTGGCCGGGGCGACATCGGCGCGGCCGTTGAGGACCTTCGAAACAGTCGGAGCCGACACCCCGGCCTCACGGGCGATTTCGGCGAGGGTCGCCGTCTGTGTTTCTGCGGGCTTCGAAGGCTTCATGGCAGCGATCGTATCCGCGCCGGACCTCTTGACGAAGGCCTCTGTGCGCCATAGCTTTCCGGAACATTCGGCACTCACTCCGAAACATTCGAAAAATCCGAGACTGCCCTTCTGTGAGAGCGACAGCCAGAGTGACGGGAGTTCCATGACCACCGCTCCTTGGCGCGACCCCGCCCTGCCCGCCGACGCCCGCGTGGCCGACCTGCTCGCCCGGATGACCCTGGAGGAGAAGGCCGCCCAGCTGTACGGCGTGTGGGTGGGCGCCGCCACGGACGGCGACGGGGTCGCCCCGCTGCAGCGCGAGATGGCCGCCGACCACGACTGGGACGAGCTGATCACCCTCGGCCTCGGCCAGCTGACCCGCTCCTTCGGCACCGCGCCCGTGGAACCGGCGCTCGCCGCCCGCGCCCTGGCCCGCGCCCAGCGCCGGATCGCCGCGGCGGGCCGCTTCGGCATCCCGGCCGTCGCGCACGAGGAGTGCCTGGCCGGTTTCACCGCCTGGCGCGCGACGGCGTACCCGGTGCCGCTGGCCTGGGGCGCGGCCTTCGACCCGGCGCTGGTCGAGGAGATGGGCCGGCGCATCGGCCGGGACCTGCGCGCGGCCGGCGTCCACCAGGGCCTGGCCCCCGTCCTGGACGTGGTCCGCGACCCGCGCTGGGGGCGGGTCGAGGAGACGATCGGCGAGGACCCGTACCTGGTCGGCACCATCGGCACGGCCTATGTGCGCGGTCTGGAGTCGGCCGGGGTGATCGCCACGCTCAAGCACTTCGCCGGGTACGCGTCCTCGGCCGGTGCCCGGAACCTGGCGCCGGTGAGGGCGGGGGTACGGGAGTTCGCGGACATCACGCTGCCGCCGTTCGAGATGGCGCTGCGCGAGGGCGGGGCCCGCTCGGTGATGGCGGCCTACACCGAGACCGACGGGGTGCCCGCCTCCGCCGATCCGCGTCTGCTGACCGAACTGCTGCGCGAGGAGTGGGGTTTCACCGGCACGGTGGTCGCCGACTACTTCGGCATCGGCTTCCTGAAGACCCTGCACCGGGTCGCGGCGGACGAGGCGGAGGCCGCGCGGCTGGCGCTGGCCGCGGGCATCGACGTCGAGCTGCCGACCCTGAGGTGCTACGGCGCGCCACTCGTCACGGCCGTAGGCGAGGGCCGCATCCCCCAGGCCCTGGTGGACCGGGCGGCCCGGCGCGTCCTCAGGCAGAAGTGCGAGCTGGGCCTGCTGGACGCGGACTGGCGGCCGGAGCCGGAGGATGCGGTCGAGCTGGACTCGGCGGAGAACCGCGCCCTGGCCCGGCGCCTCGCGGAGGAGTCGGTGGTGCTGCTGGACAACCCCGGGGGCGTGCTGCCGCTGGCCCCCGGCGCGCGGATCGCGGTCGTGGGCCCGCGCGCGGCGGACCCGCTCGCCATGCTCGGCTGCTACTCCTTCCCCTCCCACGTCCTCACCCACCACCCGGATGTCCCGCTCGGCATCGAGATCCCCACCCTGCTGGACTCGCTGCGCGCCGAACTGCCGGACGCCAAGGTCACGTTCGCCGAAGGCTGCGGCGTGACGGACCCGGACGACGCCGGCTTCGAGGAGGCGGTGGCCCGGGCGGCGGAGGCGGAGGTGTGCGTGGCGGTGCTCGGCGACCAAGCCGGCCTGTTCGGCCGGGGCACCTCCGGCGAGGGCTGCGACGTGGCGGACCTGCGCCTGCCGGGTGTGCAGGCGGAGTTGCTGGACGCGCTGGTGGCGACCGGCGTGCCGGTGGTCCTCGTGCTGCTGACCGGCCGCCCGTACGCGCTGGGCCGCTGGCAGGGCCGGCTCGGCGCGGTCGTACAGGCCTTCTTCCCCGGCGAGGAGGGCGGCCCGGCGGTGGCCGGGGTGCTGTCCGGCCGGGTAAACCCCTCCGGGCGCCTCCCGGTGAGCGTGCCCCGGCTGCCCGGCGGCCAGCCCTGGACGTATCTCCAGCCCCCGCTGGGCCTGGCCGGGGAGGTGAGCAGCCTGGATCCGACCCCGCTGTACCCGTTCGGCCACGGCCTCTCGTACACGACGTTCGCCTGGGAGGACGTGCGGGCTCCCGAGGCCGAGGTCCCGACGGACGGTTCGTACGACCTCTCCGTCAGCGTCCGCAACACGGGCGACCGGGCCGGCGCGGAGGTCGTACAGCTGTATCTGCACGATCCGGTGGCCTCGGTGACCCGCCCGGACGTCCGTCTGATCGGCTACCAGCGTGTTGGGCTGCTGCCCGGCGAGTCCCGCCGGATCACCTTCCGCTTCCACGCCGACCTTTCCTCCTTCACCGACCGCACGGGGGCGCGGGTGGTGGAACCGGGCGCGCTGGAGCTGCGGCTGGCGGCGTCCAGCGGGGAGGTACGGCACCGGGCGCGGCTGCGGCTGACGGGACCGGCCCGGGTGGTGGGGGCCGGGCGGCGCCTGCGGTGCGAGGTGGAGGTGTCCCAGGGGAGCGATTGAACCCCAGGGGCCGGGTGGAACGTATGGAGTCACGGCGGAAGCGGCGGCAACAGCACAGCCGCCGCCCTTCCGCAAGACCCCTGACACGGGCGTTCAGGATGGTTTCAGGTTGCCCCTGGCAGGGTCGTCGATCATCTGACACCCCCTCACAGGAGCACCTTTGCCGACCGCATCCGAGACGAAATCCGTGATGAAGAAGCTGCCCGAGGTGACGCTCGCGTTCTGGATCATGAAGATCGCGGCGACGACCCTGGGCGAGACCGCGGGCGACCTGTTCGCCCAGACGCTCAAGCTGGGCTACTTCCTCACCACCATCGCCCTGTTCCTGGTCTTCGTGGTGACGCTGGTGGTCCAGCTGCGCTCCGCGCGCTACAACCCGTTCTTCTACTGGACCGTGATCCTGTCGACCTCCATGGCCGGCACCACCATGTCCGACTTCATGAACCGGGACGCCAGCGCCAAGTACCTTTCGAACGGCGCGACGAAGCTGGGCTGGGGCCCGCAGGGTCTCGGCCTCGGCTACCCGGAGGGCGCCGCGATCCTGGTCTCCATCCTGCTGCTGATCTTCCTCGGCTGGAAGCTGAGCGGGATGACCTTCCAGATCACCGAGATCGTCACCTTCCGGGGCGAGGCCCTGTTCTGGTCGGCGATCCTGGTCTCCAACACCCTGGGCACCTCGATGGGCGACTTCCTGTCCGACAGCTCGGGACTCGGCTACCTGGGCGGTGCGGCCCTGGTGACCGGCGCGCTGCTGGTGCTGGTGGCGCTGATGAAGGTCCCGGCGGTGCCGAACGTCCTGCTGTTCTGGATCGCGTTCGTCCTGACCCGCCCGCTGGGCGCGACGGCCGGTGACTTCCTCACCAAGCCGGTCGCCAAGGGCGGCCTGGACCTGGGGACGCCCGGCTCGTCGGCCGTGCTCCTGGCGGTGCTCTTCGGACTGATGGCATATGCGCAGCGCAAGGAGCGGCGGGCGGCGGTGGAGCTCGCCCACCCGCCGACGGAGCCGGTGCAGCCGCAGCGGGCAGGCCGGCCGTAACGGCGAAACCCGCCCCCGGAGCACCGGGGGCGGGTTTCGGATGGAGCGCCGGGCAGGCCTTGCACCTGCATCTCCCCGCAGGAAGCGGGACGTCTTTCCTTGGACCACCAACGCACTGCGTCCGGGGCGGAGTTCCGATCTCGATGTCTCGATTTCGGCGTTCCGGCCGTTCGCTGTGTGATGATCATAGCGCAGTCCGGCCGGGACCGCCAACCTCAGCCGTCCGCCACCGACTCGAACCGCCAGCGGTGCACGGGCCGGGACACCAACTCCGGTGCCGGTTCGGGCAGTTCGGGCAGTCCGGCGTCGTAGGACGCGTCCCACCACGTGATGACCAGCACCCGGTCCTGCGGCGCCCGGAAGGTCTCGCGCCTGAGCGGCTCCTCCGCCAGGCGCTGTTCCCGCGCCCAGGCGAGCAGTTCCGCGCCCCGCCCGTCGGCCGCCCGGGCCTCCCACATCAGGGCGACGGTCATGAGTAGAGGTTCTCCTTGCTGACCTCGTGCACATGGTCGTGGTTGCCCGGCACGTGCGGGTCCGTGACCGGCAGGGAGGAGTCGGCCGACAGGTCCCAGCTGGAGGCGGCCCGGTTCCGGGCGACCATCTCGGCGCCGAGCGCGGCGACCATCGCGCCGTTGTCCGTGCACAGCTTGGGGCGCGGGACGCGCAGCCGGATACCGGCCGCCTCGCAGCGCTCCTGGGCCAGGGCGCGCAGCCGGGAGTTGGCGGCCACACCTCCGCCGATCATCAGGTGGTCGACGCCCTCGTCCTTGCAGGCGCGGACGGCCTTGCGGGTCAGCACGTCGACGACGGCCTCCTGGAAGGACGCCGCCACATCACGGACCGGGACCTCCTCGCCGGCCGCGCGCTTGGCCTCGATCCAGCGGGCCACGGCGGTCTTCAGGCCGGAGAAGGAGAAGTCGTACGCGGGGTCGCGCGGGCCGGTCAGGCCGCGCGGGAAGGCGATCGCCTCCGGGTCGCCCTCGCGCGCGTACCGGTCGATGACCGGGCCGCCGGGGAAGCCCAGGTTCAGCACGCGGGCGATCTTGTCGAAGGCCTCGCCGGCCGCGTCGTCGATGGTCGAGCCCATGGGCCGGACGTCCGAGGTGATGTCCTCGGACAGCAGCAGCGACGAGTGCCCGCCACTGACCAGCAGGGCCATCGTCGGCTCCGGCAGCGGGCCGTGCTCCAGCTGGTCGACGCAGATGTGCGAGGCCAGGTGGTTGACGCCGTACAGGGGCTTGCCCAGGGCGTAGGCGTACGCCTTGGCCGCCGAGACGCCGACGAGCAGGGCGCCCGCGAGACCGGGACCGGCGGTCACCGCGATGCCGTCCAGGTCCCTGGCACTGATCCCCGCCTCCTTCAGGGCGCGGTCGATGGTCGGCACCATCGCCTCCAGGTGCGCGCGGGACGCCACCTCCGGTACGACACCGCCGAAGCGGGCGTGCTCGTCCACGCTGGAGGCGACGGCGTCCGCCAGCAGGGTGGTGCCGCGGACGACGCCGACGCCGGTCTCGTCGCAGGAGGTCTCGATGCCGAGGACGAGAGGTTCGTCAGCCATTGGTCTCGGTTCCTTGTACTGATGAGGAGGGGTCGGTCAGGCGCATGACCAGGGCGTCCACGTTGCCCGGCTGGTAGTAGCCGCGCCGGAAGCCGATCGGCTCGAAGCCGAAGCGCTCGTAGAGCTTCTGGGCGCGGACGTTGTCGACCCGGCATTCGAGCATCACCTCCTGGCACTCGAACGCGGTCGCCGCGCGCAGCAGTTCGGCCAGCAGGCGGGCGCCGAGACCGGTGCCCTGGAGGTCGCGGGCCACGGCGATGGTCTGGACGTCGCCCTGCTCACCGGCGGCGACCAGACCCGCGTAGCCGACGATACGGCCGTCGGTCTCGGCGACGAGGTAACGCCGGGTCGCCTCCGGCCCCCGGGAGTGGGCCAGCTCGGACCAGAACATGCCCCGGGACCAGGTGTCCTCGGGGAACAGGTCCTTCTCCAGCTCCAGGACCGGGTCGATGTCCCACCAGCGCATCTCGCGCAGTCGTACGGTCACTTCGGGGTGACCACCTTGTAGTTCTTGGGGACCTGCGCGTCCGGGCGGCGCAGGTACAGCGGGCGGGGGGCCGGCAGTTCCTCTCCGGCGGCCAGCCTCTCGGCCGCGAGCGAGGCGAGGGCGGCGGCGGAGACGTGCTCGGGCTCGTGGGCGCTCGGGAACGTGTCCGGGTAGAGCAGCGCACCGGCGCCGACCGCCGGGAGACCGGCGACCCGCTCGGCGATGTCGGCCGGCCGGTCCACGGCCGGGTCGGTCAGCCGGGTCCGGGAGTCGGCGTACATCGCCCAGTAGACCTCCTTGCGCCGGGCGTCGGTCGCCACGACGAAGGGGCCCTTCTCGATGTCGGCGGCGTAGGCGAGGCCGTCCAGCGTGCACACGCCGTGCACCGGGACGCCGAGGGCGAGGCCGAAGGTGTCGGCGGTCATCAGACCGACGCGCAGACCGGTGTAGGGGCCGGGCCCGGTGCCGACGACGACGCCGGTGACGGCGTCCAGCTTGAGTCCGGCCTCGGCGAGTACACGGTCGACGGCCGGCAGCAGCAGCTCACCGTGCCGGCGCGCGTCCACCTGACTCGACGAGGCGATGACGTCCGTGCCGTCGTGCAGCGCGACGGTGACGGCGGGCGTTGCGGTATCCAGAGCGAGCAAGAGCACGCAAACAGCCTACGGCGCCCACGGCTCCCGCATGGCCGTCCGGGTCGGACGGCCACCGGCTGCTACGGTCTGCCTGTACGAAGTACGACATATGACCCGAGGTGGAGGTGGGCGCACGTGGCAGGGACCAGCTCGGGGATCGTGGCCGCCCTCACCGCGGCGGCCCTCGGAGCCGTCGGCTTCCTCGCCTACCAGGCCCACGCGACGGCGCCGGCGAACCTGGGCGTCCGGCCCGCGGCGGGCGCACCGCCCCTGACGGCGGCCGGCAAGGCGCCCCGCGACCGCCGCGACCCGACCGCCCTGCCACGCGGTTCGGGCCTGGGCGAACGGGTCGTGTACTCGCTGGACGACGACCGGGTCTGGCTGGTCGGCGAGACGAACCGGGTGCAGCGCACGTTCCGGGTGAACCCGGGCAGCATCGACCCGCCGGTCGGCACGTACTGGGTCACGTCCCGTTCGAGCGCGGTCACCGGCTCCGACGGCGTTCCCGTCGAGCACGTCGTGCGGTTCACCAGCGTGGCGGGGCTGGCGATCGGGTTCAGCGCGGCGACCGCTCCGCGGGCGGCGGCCGACCCGGGTGCGAGGACCGGCGGGATCCGGGAGACACGGGCGGACGGCGATGCGATGTGGGACTTCGCCACCATCGGGGTGCGGGTCGTGGTGATTCGCTAGTGCCGCCTGTTGGGGCACTAGGCGCAGTGCCGGGTGGTGCCGTCGGGTGACCGAGGCGCCGTCAGGACCGGTCGCGCCCGCGCGGCGGTCGCCGCGTGTTCCACCGGGCCCCGCGGCCCTTCGGGGCGCGCCTCCGCCGCCCGGGGCGGTGTGGAGACCGTCTTCGCCGCCGCACAGGACGCCAGCAGGTCACGCATGGACACCCCCGCGGCTGCCGCGGAACGGGGTTCGGGCATGGCGCCTCCTGACGTGCGGGGGCGGGTGTAGTTAGGTACGCCTAACCACGGGCTGGGTACCATGTGACCACGCCCGTGACGCCCTGCGCAATATGTTGCCGACGGCTTGTCGGAAAGCCACCGCCGGTCAGGCCGTGAGCGTCTCCAGACCCGCGTCCGCCCAGCGCTCGCCCAGCCCCGTCAGCGTCACGTGCCGCACCTCGTCGCTCGTGTCACCGACGGCGCGGTGGATGACGACCTGGAGGCGGTCCTCGGTCAGTTCCTCGACCTTGCCCTCGCCCCACTCGACGACGATCACCGAGTCGGGCAGCGACACGTCGAGGTCCAGGTCCTCCATCTCGTCCAGGCCGCCGCCGAGCCGGTAGGCGTCCACGTGGACGAGCGGCGGGCCGCCGCCGAGGGAGGGGTGCACACGGGCGATCACGAAGGTCGGTGAGGTGACCGCGCCGCGCACGCCGAGCCCCTCGCCGAGCCCACGGGTCAGCGTGGTCTTGCCCGCGCCCAGCTCGCCGCTGAGCATGACCAGGTCACCCGCGCGCAGCAGCTTGGCCAGCCGGCGCCCCAGCTCCCGCATCTGCTCGGGCGCGGTGATCGTCAGCCGGGTCTCAGCGGGGTTGTGCGGTGCTGCTGGTGCTTCCATAGCCAGTAACGGTAGCCCCTGCGGGAACCGCACCCGCACGGGTGAGCAGGTCGGCGAGGCGGTCGGTGACCACTTCCGGGTGCTCCAGCATCACCAGGTGCCCGGCGTCCGGGACGAGGACCAGCTCGGCGTCGGGCAGCAGGTCGGCTATGGCCTCGCTGTGCTCGCTGGGCGTGACCAGGTCCTGGACGCCGGCCAGCACCAGCACCGGCATGTCCTGGAAGCGGGCGAGTGCCTCGGTCTTGTCGTGGTCGGTGAAGGCCGGGTAGAACTCGGCGACCACGTCGATCGGCGTGGACTCGATCATCCGCTCCGCGAACCGCTCGACGGCCGGGTCGACGTCCCGTCCCGCGAACGAGTACCGCTTGATGATCCCGGCGAACAGATCGGCGGTGGCCCGGCGCCCCTTCTCCACCAGCTCCGCCTGCTGCCCGAGCGCCTTCAGCACCCCGGGGAGGATGCGGCGCACCGCGTTGACGCCGGCGAGGGGCAGCCCGAAGTTGACCTCCCCGAGCCGCCCGGACGACGTGCCGACGAAGGCGGTGGCGACGACCCGCTCCCGGATCAGCTCGGGGTACTGGGCGGCGAGGGCCATCATGGTCATGCCGCCCATCGAGTGGCCGACCAGCACGATCGGCCCCTCCGGTACGGCGGCGTCGAGGACGGCCTTCAGATCGCGGCCGAGCTGGTCGATGGTGACCGGCATCCGGTCCCGGGTCTGGGCCACGCCCCGCCCGGAGCGGCCGTGGCTGCGCTGGTCCCAGTGCACGGTCCGTACGACCCCGCGCAGGGCCGCCCGCTGGAAGTGCCAGGAGTCCTGGCTGAGGCAGTAGCCGTGGCAGAAGACGACGGTCACGGGCGCGGGGGCCTTGCGGCCGAAGAGGCGGCGCCGGCGCGGGGAGACGTTCGGCCCGGGGTCGGGCTCGACCTCGTCGACCTCGTAGTACAGCTCGGTGCCGTCGTCGGCGTGCGCCTTGCCGGGGGTGCCGCGCAGGGTGCCGTAGGGGCCCGCGGAGTCCAGCGCCAGCCGGGCCTTCCTGCGCATGCCCCGGCCCACCGTCATCCGCTCGATGGCGACGCCGGCCGCCGCGCCCGCGGCGAGCACGCCTATCGCGGCACCGGCGATGCCGGTCGCCCTGCGCCAGCTCCCGGCCGCCCCCGCGGCGGAGGCGGCGGCCGCCGAGGCGACGACGTCCGCCACGGCCTCCGCACTGCTCTCGCTCACGTACCGCTCCTCTTCGCCGTACTGCAGTTCGCCTGGGTGGGTGAAAGCAATGAAACCTGTGGTGCTGCTGTGATGCAGGATCCCTGGTGTTTCCGGAGTGACTGGGCCCTCAGGGACCGGTTACCCGAGTTCTTCCCCGTTCACATAGACGCGGGGAACCCGGATTCCGATGCGCGTGACGATTTCGTACGCGATCGTGCCGCAGGCCTGCGCCCAGTCCTCGGCGGTGGGCTCACCGCGGTCGCCGGGCCCGAAGAGGACCGCCTCCGCGCCCGGCTCCGGCTCGTCCCCGCCGAGGTCCACCACGAACTGGTCCATGGCGACCCGCCCGGCGATCGTCCGCCACTTGCCGTCGACCAGCACCGGACCGGTGCCGGAGGCGTGCCGCGGGATGCCGTCCGCGTAGCCCACCGGCACCAGGCCGAGGGTGGTCTCACCGGGGGTGACGTAGTGGTGGCCGTAGCTGATGCCGTGCCCGCCGGGCACGTGCTTGACCAGGGCCAGCGAGGCGCTGAGCGTCATGACCGGGCGCAGCCCGAAGTCCGCGGGGGTGCCCAGCTCGGGGCTGGGCGAGATGCCGTACAGGGCGATGCCCGTGCGGACCAGGTCGAAGTGGGTCTCCGGGAGGGTGAGCGTGGCGGGCGAGTTGGCGATGTGCCGCACCTCGGGCCGCACGCCCTGCCCCTCGGCGTACGCCAGCATCTCCCGGAAGCGGTCCAGTTGGGCGGCGATGGACGGATGCCCGGGCTCGTCGGCGCAGGCGAAGTGCGACCACAGGCCGGTGACCTTCACCAGCCCCTCGGCCTCGGCGCGCAGCGCCTCGCCGACCAGCTCGGCCCAGTCCGCGCCGGGCTGGCAGCCGTTGCGGCCGAGCCCGGTGTCGGCCTTGAGCTGCACGCGGGCGGTGCGTCCGGCCTCGCGGGCCGCCGCCACCACCTCCCGCAGCGCCCACATCCCGCTCAGGGACACGTCGATGCCGGCCTCGACCGCCTGCCGCCAGGGGCCGCCCGGCACCCACAGCCAGCACAGGATCCGGCCCGGCAGCCCGGCCGCGCGCAGCGCGAGGGCCTCCTCGGGCGTGGCCGTACCCAGCCAGGTCGCGCCCGCCGCGAGGGCCGCGCGGGCACACGGCACCGCCCCGTGGCCGTAGCCGTCGGACTTGACGACGGCCATCAGGGCCGCGCCCTTCGCCCGGGCACGCAGGGCGCGCACATTGGCCCGCAGGGCGCCCAGGTCGATCTCGGCGCGGGCGCGCAGGGGGGCGGTCGGCACAGTCGCAGTCTCACTCATCGCGCCCCCAGTCTCTCAGAGGGCCGTACGGGCCCCGCCGTGCAGTGTCAGGTACCCGGCCGCCGCCCCCATACGTAGACGTGGTCCCCCTTCTTCAGCACGCCCCACAGCTTGCGCGCGTCACCGAGCTTCAGGTTGACGCAGCCCCAGGAGCCGACGGTGGTGTAGATGCTGCCGTAGACGGCGTGGAAGGCCTCGCCGCCGTCGAAGAACTGGGCGTACGGCATGGGCTCGTGGTACAGCGTCGACACGTGGTTCTTGTGCCGCCAGTAGACGGTGTGCCAGCCCTTGCGGGTGATGTGGCCCTTGCGTCCGCTGCGCATCGGCACCGGCCCGAACACCACCTTGGAGCCCTTCTGCACCCAGGTGAGCTGCCGGTCCAGATCGACGCAGGCGACCTTGTACGACCGGACGGGGCACTTCTTGGCGGCGTTGGGGTTCTTCTTCGCCGAGAGGAGCATCATCGTCGACCAGGTGACGGGCCCGGCGAACCCGATGGCCGGCTTGATCCCGTGCTTGGCCTGGAAGGCGCGGATGGCCCTGCAGTCGGCGGCGGACTGCTTCCCGTCCGCCTTCCGCTTCAGCCACCGCTCCACCTGCTTCTGGTAGGGGCCGGCCTGCTTGCTGCACGTCACCTTGCCGACGGCGTCGGCGAGCGGCACGTACTCGATGAGGTCGTACGTCCCCGGCGCCGCGGCCTTGGGCTCGACGGCGTCCTCGGCCGCGGTCGGCGTGTACACCGTCGGCGGCAGCGCCTGGTCGGGCGTGTCGATCTGCCAGGGCTGGGCGGGCCCGGGGGCGATTCCGGGGACCAGTTCGAGGGCGGGGGCCGGAGCCGGGGCGGGGGCGGGGGGTACGGGGGCTCCGGCCGCGCGGGGTGCGGTCGTGAGGGCGGCCGCGGTGGCGAGCAGCACGGCGGCACCTCGGGACCGGATTCGTCTGCTGATCATGCGATCAGCCAAACGTGGTGCCCTCGCGGATCGGTGACGCCGCGCGGCGGAGTCACCCGAGGAGTGCACCTGGGTACACCCGGTTCGGTATCCAGGTGCAGTCCGCGCGGGCCGCGTGCCGGGCATCGTCGAGGCCATGCGGACAACACGGACGAGACCGACGACACGGCCGGGCGGGCGCTGGGCGGCCCCGGCCGGGGTCTATCTGACGGTGGCCTTCCTGGCGGCGGGCGCGCTGGGGGCCGTACAACCGGCGACCGGGGTTCCGGGCGAGGTGGTCCAGCTCACCCAGTTCGGCCCGGCGTTGGGCGTGGCGACAGCGGCACTGCTGTGGCCTGCCCGGACACGCGGGCTGCTCGGCGGGACGGGAGCCCGCAGCGACTCCCGGTGGCCCCTGCTCGCCACCCCGTTCCTCATCATCGCGCTGTCGGCAGGCCCGTACGCCCTGCTCAGCGGCTCCCCCCACCTCACCGACCCACGCAGCCTGCACCACCCGTTCCCGCTCATCGCAGTGGCCCAACTGGCCGGCGCGTGCGGCGAGGAGATCGGCTGGCGCTGCTTCCTGCAGCCGCTGCTGCGCACCCGGTTCCGGCCGCTCACCGCTTCGGTGGCGGTCGGGGCGGTATGGGGTCTGTGGCACGTCCAGGTGCTGGCCCAGGCCCCGGCGTACACGGCCGGCTTCCTGCTGGCCACGATCGCGATGTCGGTCGTGCTGGGCCTGGCCCTGGAGCAGACGGGCGGCCGGGTCCGGCTGCTCCTCGCGGGCGGTTTCCACACCCTGGTCAACCTGGGGATGCTGCTGTTCATGGACGAGGAGACGGGAGCGGCCCTGCCGATGGTGCTGTTCGGGCTGGCGTGCGCGGTGGTCGCGGGAGCATGGGCCGGGCGGGGACGCGGGGTTACGATCCCGGCGACCGGAGTGGGCGGGAACGCGGGACCGGACGCGGTGTGACGACGGGGGGCTGTGTGGCGCGGCGTGTCACGGGGGCCGACTGGGTCGCGCTCGGCCGGTGCCAGACGGTGGGGCTCTCGGGCTTCCTGGTCCTCGGGGCCGGATCCCTGGCCGGCCTCGCCCTGCTCCTGCTGCCCCTCGGGCTCGGCTTCCGGCTGCTGCCGCCCGCCGCGGCGCTCCTGCGGCGCGTGGGCGACCGGTACCGCACGCACGCCGCCCACCGGCTCGGCCGCCCCCTCGGCCCGCCCGAGCCCCTCCCCCGCGCTGCGTCGGCGCACCGCACCGGCGCCGCGATCCTCGGCGACGCCGGCTTCTGGCGCGAGCTGCGCTGGGCGTGGCTGGAGCCGCTGACGGGCGGCCCGCTCGCGTCGGTACCCTCGGCGCTGTTCGCCTACGGGGCGTTCGGCGCCCTGGTCCAGCCGTTCGTCTGGCGCCTGCTCGGCGACGGCAACTGGTACGCCTTCGTGCCGGTCACCTCCACGCCGACGATGCTGGCGGCGCTGCTGCTCGGCCTCGCCTTCATGGCGGCGGGCCTGCGCCTGGCCGCTCCCGTGCTGGCTCTGCACGCCCGCCTCGGCCACCGGCTGCTCGCGGCCCCCCTCAGCACCCGGCTGGCCCGCAGGGTGGCCCGGCTGACCGACAGCCGGGCCAGCGCCCTGGACGCGCACGCGGCCGAGCTCACCCGTATCGAACGGGATCTGCACGACGGCGCACAGGCCCGGCTGGTGGCCCTCGGCCTCACCCTGGACCGGGCGACCGGGCTGCTCGACACCGCCCCGGACACCGCCCGCGCCCTGCTCCTGGACGTCCGGGTCACCGCCGAACGGGCGCTCCAGGACCTGCGCGACCTGGTCCACGGCATCCATCCGCCGGTCCTCGCCGACCGGGGCCTCACCGACGCCGTGCGCTCCCTGGCCCTGGACAGCCACCTGGACGTCGAGGTGACCGCGAGCCCGCTCCCGCCGCGGCTGCCGGCCCCCGTCGCGTCGGCGGCCTACTTCGCGGTGTCGGAGCTCCTCACCAACGCGGCGAAGCACGCCGGGGCGACGAGGGCGGACATCGTCCTGGCCCACGACGGCACGGGTCTGCGCATCACGGTCACGGACAACGGCCACGGCGGCGCCGACCCGGCCGCCGGCACCGGACTGCTCGGTGTCCGGCGCCGTTTGGATACCTTCGACGGCACGCTCGCCCTGCACAGCCCGCCGGGCGGACCGACCACCGCATCCCTGGAGATCCCGTGCGCGTCGTCCTCGCCGAAGACCTCTTCCTCCTCCGCGACGGGCTGACCCGCACGCTGCGCGAACACGGCTGCGAGGTCGTCGCCTCCGTCGACAACGGGCCCGCGCTGGCCAGGGCGCTGACCGACACGGAACTCGACGTGGCGGTGATCGACATCCGCCTTCCCCCGACGCACACGGACGAGGGCCTCAAAGCGGCGCTGGCGGCGCGCCGCGCCCGTCCAGGCCTTCCGGTCCTGATCCTCTCCCAGTACGTCGACCAGCTCTACGCCCACGAACTCCTCGCCTCCGGCGAGGGCGCGGTCGGCTATCTCCTCAAGGACCGGGTCACCCACACCGCCCAGTTCCTCGACGCCCTGCGCACCGTCGCCTCCGGCGGCACGGTGATGGACCCGCAGGTCATCGCCAAGCTCCTGACGCGCAGCGGGAAACGGGGCCGCATCGACGACCTGACGCCCCGTGAGCACGAGGTCCTCGCCCGTATGGCCGAGGGCCACTCCAACACGGCCATCGCCCACGCCCTGCACATCAGCGAGAGCGCGGTGGCCAAACACATCGCGTCCGTCTTCGCCAAGCTGCGGCTGGAGCAGTCACCGGACTCCAACCGGCGGGTGCTGGCGGTGCTGGCGTACTTGAAGGGGTGAGGGCACACCGCGGCCCCGGGCGGCCACGCCCGGATCAGTCCCGGACGTCCCGCCACGCCTCCGGGATCCACGCGGCGACGTCATGCGCCCCCACCGGTGCCCCGTCCGAGGCGAACCGGCCGGCCAGCCCGTGCAGATACGCCGCCGCGCTCCCCGCGTCCAGCGCCGGCAGCCCCGCCGCCAGCAGCGACCCGGCAAGGCCTGACAAGACGTCACCACTGCCCGCCGTGGCCAGCCACGAGGTCCCCGTGGCGTTCACCCGCACGGCCCCGCCCGCCGAGTCCGCCACCAGTGTCGTCGAGCCCTTCAGCAGCACGGTCGCCCGGTACACCGCCGCCAGCTCGCGCACCGCGGCCAGCCGGGCCCCCTCGACCTCCTCCCGCCGCACCCCCAGCAGCGCGGCGGCCTCTCCCGCGTGCGGGGTCATCAGGGTCGGCGCCCTACGCCCGCGCACCGCGTCCCGCTCGGCCAGCCGCAGCCCGTCCGCGTCGACCAGCACCGGCACGTCCGCGCGCAGCACCTCGGCCACGGTCGCCGCGTCGTCGCCCGCCCCGGGTCCGACCACCCAGGCCTGTACCCGCCCGGCCCTGGCCGGCCCGGTGTCGGACACGAGGGTCTCCGGGAAGCGCGCGATGACCGCGTCGCCCGCGGGCCCGACGTACCGTACGGCGCCCGCCCCGCCCCGCAGCGCCCCGGACACGGCGAGCACGGCGGCCCCCGGATACCGCGCGGACCCGGCGGCGATGCCCACGACTCCCCGCCGGTACTTGTCGCTCTCCGCGCCGGGCACCGGCAGCAGCCGCGCCACCTCGGCGTGCTGCAGGGCCTCCAGCTCGGCCTCGCCCGGCAGTTCCAGCCCGATGTCGACGAGCCGTACGACCCCGGCGTACTGCCGCGCCGGATCGATCAGCAGTCCGGGTTTGCAGGTGCCGAAGGTGACGGTGAGGTCGGCCCGGATCGCGGCCCCCCGCACTTCCCCGGTGTCGGCCTCGACCCCGCTGGGCAGGTCCACGGCCACCACGGCGGCCCGGGACCGCTCCACCCGTCGCGCGAGCTTCTCGGCGTCGGGCCGCAACCCGCCCTTGCCGCCGATGCCCACGATCCCGTCGACGACCAGGTCCGCCCGCTCGATCAGTTCGTCGGCGGCACCGGACGCGGCGACGGTTCCCCCGGCCCGGCGCAGAGCGGTGAGCCCCCCGGCGTGCGCCCGTTCGGGCGAGAGCAGTACGGCCGTCACCCCGGCTCCCCGCCGGGCCAGCCGGGCCCCCGCGTACAAGGCGTCCCCGCCGTTGTCGCCGCTGCCCACGAGCAGCACCACCCGGCTGCCGTACACCCGCCCGAGCAACTCGGCGCAGGCGGCGGCCAGCCCCGCGGCGGCCCGCTGCATCAGCGCACCCTCCGGCAGCCGCGCCATCAGTGCGCGCTCGGCCGCCCTTACCGTCTCCACGCTGTACGCAGTACGCATGGCACCGAGTCTGCCCCGGAACCACGGCCGCCCACACCCGGGGCGCCTAGGGGCTGTCGTCAAATTCCCGTCTGCCTGGCGGCGCCATGCACGCACTCTCGCCGCACCGGGCGCGGACCCGAGTACGTCCAGTACGCGGGTCCACGCCCGGCACGCCGAGAGCACGCACCTGACGCCGCCAGGCCGCCCTTCGGGCAACGACGGGAATGTGACGACAGCCCCTAGCCCTCGGCGATCACCACCGCCGAGGCGACCCCCGCGTCATGGCTGAGCGACACATGCCAGGACCGCACGCCCAGTTCCGCGGCCCGCGCCGCCACGGTCCCCGTCACCCGCAGCCGGGGCTGCCCGCTGTCCTCGACGTACACCTCGGCATCGGTCCAGTGCAGCCCGGGCGGCGCGCCGAGCGCCTTCGCCAGCGCCTCCTTGGCGGCGAACCGGACCGCGAGCGAGGCGATCCCGCGCCGCTCCCCGCTGGGCAGCAGCAACTCCCGCTCCACGAACAGCCGGTCGGCCAGGCCAGGGGTCCGCTCCAGCGAGGCACGGAACCGGTCGATCTCGGCGACGTCGATCCCCACTCCGATGATGCTCATGCCGAGAACCCTACGAGCACACCGGCGGACGGACCCGTCTACCCTCCGTGCATGACGTCCCAGAACTATCTTTCCGACCTGTTCTCGCTGGACGGCCGTGTCGCCGTCGTGACCGGGGGCAGTTCCGGCATCGGCCGGGCCATCACCGGGGCGCTGGCCCGGGCCGGCGCGAGCGTGGTGGTCGTGGCCCGCGGCGAGGAACGACTGCGGGCCACCACAGACGAGTTGACGGCCGGCGGCTGCCGGGCGGCCTGGGTCGCGGCCGATCTGGGCACCCGGGACGGCGTGCGCGCGGCGGCCGAGGAGGCGGCCGGTGCCTTCGGCGAGCCCGACATCCTCGTCAACTCGGCCGGGATCAACCTGCGGCCGCCCATGAGCGAGCTGGGCGAGGACGTGTGGGACGCCACCATGGCCGTGAACCTGGAGGCGCCCTTCCTGCTGGGGCAGCGGTTCGGGCCCGGCATGGCGGAGCGGGGCTTCGGCCGGATCATCCACGTCACCTCCCAGCAGGCCCACCGCGCCTTCGTGCAGAGCGGGGCGTACGGCGTCTCGAAGGGCGCGCTGGAGTCGCTGGCCCGCTCGCAGGCCGAGGCCTGGTCGCCGTACGGCGTCACCGTCAACACCCTGGTGCCGGGGTTCGTGATGACACCGCTGAACCGGCGGTTGTCCTCCGACCCGCAGAAGGTGGCGGAGCTGGCCGCGCGCACGATGACCGGCCGCAACGGTCTCGCCGAGGACTTCGAAGGCGCGGCCGTCTTCCTCGCCGGCCGCGCCTCCGCCTACGTCACCGGCCAGTCGATCTTCGTGGACGGCGGCCTGTCGGTGCACTGAGCCATCGGTGCACCGAGCCTCGGGCCTACTCCACCGTCACCGACTTCGCCAGATTGCGCGGCTGGTCCACCTCGTTGCCGCGGGCGGCGGCCAGCTCGCACGCGAAGACCTGCAGGGGGACCGTGGCGACCAGGGGCTGCAGCAGGGTCGGGGTGGCCGGGATGCGGATCAGGTGGTCGGCGTAGGGGACCACCGCCTCGTCGCCCTCCTCCGCGATCACGATCGTGCGCGCCCCGCGGGCCCGGATCTCCTGGATGTTGGAGACGATCTTGTCGTGCAGGACCGAGCGGCCACGCGGGGAGGGGACCACCACGACCACCGGCAGGTCCTCCTCGATCAGCGCGATCGGGCCGTGCTTCAGCTCGCCCGCCGCGAAGCCCTCGGCGTGCATGTAGGCCAGTTCCTTGAGCTTGAGGGCGCCTTCGAGGGCCACCGGGTAGCCCACGTGCCGGCCGAGGAACAGGACCGTGCTCTTCTGCGCCAGGGTCCGGGCGAGCGCCCGCACCGGCTCCATGGTCCCCAGGACCCGCTCGACGTCCTCCGAGATCCCGGAGAGGTCCCTGATCACCGCCTGGACCTCGTCGCCCCACTTGGTGCCGCGCACCTGGCCCAGGTACAGGGCGACCAGGTAGCAGGCCACCAGCTGGGTCAGGAACGCCTTCGTGGAGGCGACCGCGACCTCCGGACCCGCGTGCGTGTACAGCACCGCGTCCGACTCGCGCGGGATCGTCGAGCCGTTGGTGTTGCAGATCGCCAGCACCTTGGAGCCCTGCTCGCGGGCGTGCCGCAGGGCCATCAGGGTGTCCATGGTCTCGCCGGACTGGGAGATGGCGATGACCAGGGAGCGGCCGTCCAGGATCGGGTCCCGGTAGCGGAACTCGCTGGCCAGCTCCACCTCGCACGGGATCCGCGTCCAGTGCTCGATGGCGTACTTGGCGATCAGACCGGCGTGGAAGGCCGTACCGCAGGCGACGATGACGACCTTGTCGATCTCGCGCAGCTCTGAGGGCGAGATACGGACCTCGTCCAGCGTCAGCGAACCCGACGGGTCGATCCGGCCGAGCAGCGTATCGGCGACCGCCTTGGGCTGCTCGGCGATCTCCTTGAGCATGAAGTAGTCATAACCCCCCTTTTCCGCGGCGGAGGCGTCCCAGTCCACGTGGTAGGAGCGGACCTCGGCCGGGCGGCCGTCGAAGCCCGTGACCGTGACGCCGTCGCGGCGCAGCTCCACCACCTGGTCCTGGCCCAGCTCGACCGCCGAGCGCGTGTGGGCGATGAACGCGGCGACGTCGGAGGCCAGGAACGCCTCACCCTCTCCAACGCCCACCACCAGCGGGGAGTTCCGCCGCGCGCCCACGACCACGTCCGGGTCGTCGGCGTGCACCGCGACCAGCGTGAACGCGCCCTCCAGCCGCCGACACACCAGCCGCATGGCCTCCGCGAGGTCGGCGCAGGAGGAGAACTCCTCGGCCAGCAGGTGGGCGACCACCTCGGTGTCCGTCTCGGAGTTCAGCTCGTGGCCGCGCTCGGCCAACTCGGCCCGCAGCACCGCGAAGTTCTCGATGATCCCGTTGTGGACGACGGCGACCCGGCCCGCGTTGTCCAGATGCGGATGGGCGTTGGCGTCCGTGGGGCCGCCGTGCGTGGCCCAGCGCGTGTGCCCGATGCCCGTCGCGCCCGTCGGCAGCGGCCGTTCGACCAGCTCCTTCTCCAGGTTGACCAGCTTCCCCGCCTTCTTCGCCGCGGCCAGTCCGCCGTCCGCCAGCACGGCGACACCGGCCGAGTCGTACCCCCGGTACTCCAGCCGCTTCAGCCCGGCCATCACGACGTCGAGCGCTGACTGTGACCCTACGTATCCCACGATTCCGCACATGAGCCGCAGCCTACGGCCCGTCCGGCGCCAGAAACCGCTTCCGTCTGCCCGGATTCGGAAATTCCCGCAGCCATACGAACCGCTCGTCGGGCCACGGGCGTGACGGACCCCACCCACCGTCCCGTTCAAACTCCGTTAACAATGGACTGTGATCTCACCGGTCTCCCCGATGCCCCGGAGCGCCCACCGGCACAGGCCGGAGGCGACTCCCTACGTCGACCTCACCCGCGCCGAGTGGAGCGCGCTGCGCGACAAGACGCCGCTGCCGCTCACCGCCGAGGAGGTGGAGAAGCTGCGCGGTCTGGGCGATGTGATCGACCTGGACGAGGTGCGGGACATCTACCTCCCGCTGTCCCGGCTCCTCAATCTGTACGTGGGTGCCACCGACGGACTCCGAGGCGCCCTGAACACCTTCCTCGGGGAGCAGGGTTCCCAGTCCGGCACCCCCTTCGTCATAGGCGTCGCCGGCTCCGTGGCCTGCGGCAAGTCCACCGTCTCCCGGCTCCTGCAGGCCCTCCTGTCCCGCTGGCCCGAGCACCCGCGCGTCGAGCTGGTCACCACCGACGGCTTCCTGCTGCCCACCAAGGAGCTCCAGGCCCGCGGCCTGATGTCGCGGAAGGGATTCCCCGAGTCCTACGACCGCCGGGCCCTCACCCGGTTCGTCGCCGACATCAAGGCGGGCAAGGACGAGGTCACGGCCCCCGTCTACTCCCACCTCATCTACGACATCGTCCCGGGCCAGCGGCTCACGGTCCGCCGGCCCGACATCCTGATCGTCGAGGGCCTGAACGTCCTGCAGCCCGCCCTCCCCGGCAAGGACGGCCGCACCCGGGTCGGTCTCGCCGACTACTTCGACTTCAGCGTGTACGTCGACGCCGGCGCCGAGGACATCGAGCGCTGGTACCTCAACCGCTTCAGGAAGCTGCGCCAGACCGCCTTCCAGAACCCGAACTCGTACTTCCGCAAGTACACCCAGGTCTCCGAGGAGGAGGCCCTCGACTACGCGCGCACCCTGTGGCGGACGATCAACAAGCCCAACCTGGTCGAGAACATCGCCCCCACCCGGGGACGCGCCACCCTCGTCATCCGCAAGGGCCCGGACCACAAGGTGCAGCGGCTGCGGCTGCGCAAGCTGTAGCCCGGCCTGTTGCATGGGCGCCATGCCGCCGACGTGGCCCGGGAGGCCGGCGACGAACTCATCGGCGGCCTGAGGCGGTTGGGGCTCTCCTCGTCGTCGCGGTCCTGGCCGGCACCCTGACGCTGCTGGCCCAGAAGTGGCTGTGGGCCAGACAGCGCGAGCGTACGGTGAAGGCTGGCGGCTTCTAGAACCGCCTTTCGCAGTTCCCGTTGACGGTGTCCCCGGGGTCGGCGAACACCGTGTCGGTGCCGTCGCCGCAGTTCACCGTGTCCCCACCGGCGTTGTCCTGGACGCCGATCGTGTCATTGCCGCCGTTGGTGGTCACGGTGTCGGTGCCCGTACCGGCGTCGACCGTGGTGTTGACGTGGACCGCGGAACCGTCGAAGGAGTCGTTCCCGTCGCCCAGCGCGATGGCGAGCCGGGACACCGTGGCCACGGGGCCGCAGTCGGCGCTGTTGGGGTCGGCGTCCACCCGGGTGCAGCCCGGGCCGATCGCGATGCCCTTGGTGTCGGTGAGAATCAGATGGCTGCCGGCGCTGACGGTGGCCGTGACCGTGTTGTCCACACCGGCGCGCGCCTGGAGCCCCACGAGGCCGCCGAAGATGCGGAACGCCGTGGAGCCCGGTGCCTGGGCGGCGGCCGGCGTGGCGGCCGAGGCGACGAGAAGACCCGCCACCACGGCCGGACCGACCGCTCGCTTCAGAGTGCTGCTCACGATCTTCATGCTGGTTTCTCTTTCGTCGAGGGGGACGCCGCTCTCGGCGGCCTCGACGTCAGAGAAACAGTCCGTGATAGATCGTGCACTTTTTGCTACGCCTGCGGGATCACCCCAGGGCCGACTTCACCGCGTCGGCCAGCCGCCCGGCCACCGACCGCGCCTGGTCGATGTCGGCCGCCTCGACCATCACCCGCACCAGCGGCTCGGTACCCGACGGGCGCAGCAACACCCGCCCGGTCTCGCCGAGTTCCCGCTCGGCCTCGGCCACCGCGGCGGCCAGGTCCGCGGAGGTCCGCACCCGCGACTTGTCCACGTCCGGCACATTGATCAGCACCTGCGGCAACCGCTCCATCACGGCGGCCAGCTCGCGCAGGCTGCGCCCGGTCTCGGCGACCCGCGCCGCCAGCAGCAGCCCGGTCAGCGTGCCGTCGCCGGTCGTCGCGTGGTCGAGGATGATCACGTGCCCGGACTGCTCGCCCCCGAGGGCGTAGCCGTGCTCCTTCATCTCCTCCAGCACATAGCGGTCGCCCACGGCCGTCTGCACGAGCCGGATCCCGGCCTTCTCCATCGCGAGCTTGAAGCCCAGGTTGGACATCACCGTGGCGACCACCGTGTCGGATCGCAGCGCGGAGTGCTCCCGCATCGCCAGCGCCAGCACGGAGAGGATCTGGTCGCCGTCGACCTCCTCGCCGGTGTGGTCCACGGCCAGGCACCGGTCCGCGTCACCGTCGTGCGCGATACCGAAGTCCGCCCGGTGCTCCAGCACCGCGGCCTTCAGCCTGCCGAGGTGGGTCGAGCCGCAGCCGTCGTTGATGTTGAGCCCGTCCGGCTCCGCACCGATCGTGACGATCTCGGCACCCGCCCGGGAGAACGCCTCCGGCGAGACCCCCGAGGCCGCGCCGTGCGCTTCGTCCAGGACGATCTTCAGGCCGTCGAGCCGGTTGGGCAGCACCGACAGCAGATGGCCGACGTACTGCTCGAAACCCTCGTCGTACGAGCGCACCCGTCCGACCCCGGCGCCGGTCGGCCGCTCCCACGGCTCGCCGTGCCGGTGCGACTCGTAGACCGCCTCGATCCGGTCCTCCAGCTCGTCGGCGAGTTTGTGACCGCCGCGGGCGAAGAACTTGACGCCGTTGTCCGGCATGGCGTTGTGGCTGGCGGAGAGCATCACGCCGAGGTCGGCGCCGAGCGCACCGGTGAGAAACGCCACCGCGGGCGTCGGCAGCACGCCGACCAGCAGGACGTCGACGCCCGCGCTCGCCAGACCGGCGACCACGGCGGCCTCCAGGAACTCCCCGGACGCGCGCGGATCCCGTCCGACCACCGCCGTCGGCTTGTGGCCCGCGAAGGTGCCCGCCTCGGCCAGCACGTGCGCCGCCGCTACGGACAGGCCGAGCGCCATCTCGGCGGTCAGGTCCGCGTTGGCGACACCGCGCACGCCGTCCGTGCCGAAGAGTCGTCCCACTTGTCCTCCTGAGGAAGCGTCCTTGCTGCCATGCATGGTGGCAGACGCCGGGTCATCCGATCACACCAGCCTTAGAACGTCTTGTGTCGTTATACGCCCTTGGCCGGGATAAACGAACGCCCCGACGGCACATGTGGCGTGCCGCCGGGGCGTTCGGAGTACGAGCAGGCAGCTGCTGGTTAGCGCTTGCTGTACTGCGGAGCCTTGCGGGCCTTCTTGAGACCGGCCTTCTTGCGCTCGACCGCACGGTCGTCGCGCTTGAGGAAGCCGGCCTTCTTCAGCGGGCCGCGGTTGTTGTCGACGTCCGCCTCGTTCAGGGCGCGGGCGACACCGAGGCGCAGCGCACCGGCCTGGCCGGAGACACCGCCGCCGGCGATGCGGGCGACGACGTCGTAACGGCCGTCCAGTTCGAGCACCTTGAAGGGCTCGTTGACTTCCTGCTGGTGCACCTTGTTCGGGAAGTAGTCCTCGAGGGTGCGACCGTTGATCTTCCACTTGCCGGTGCCCGGGATGATCCGGACGCGGGCGATGGCGTTCTTGCGGCGGCCCAGGCCCGCGGCGGGCTGGGGCTCACCGAAGCGCGAGGCGAGGGACTCGGAGGTGTACTCACCCTCCACCGGAACCTCGGACTCGGTGGTGTAGCTGTCGATGTCAAGCTCTTCGAGCGGCTGCTCGGCAGTGGTCTCGGCCACGATTCTCCTCAGATTCTCTTCAGTCTTAGGGGGTGGCCGGACTTACTGCGCGACCTGGGTGATCTCGAACGGCACCGGCTGCTGGGCAGCGTGCGGGTGCTGGTCACCCTTGTAGACCTTCAGCTTCGAGAGCATCTGACGGCCCAGGGAGTTCTTGGGGAGCATGCCCTTGACGGCCTTCTCGATGGCCTTCTCCGGGTTCTTGTCCAGCAGCTCGTCGTAGCGGACGGAGCGCAGACCGCCCGGGTAGCCGGAGTGGCGGTAGGCCATCTTCTGGGTCCGCTTGTTGCCGGACAGGTGCACCTTGTCGGCGTTGATGATGATGACGAAGTCACCAGCGTCGACGTGCGGCGCGTAGATCGGCTTGTGCTTGCCCCGGAGGAGGGTCGCTGCGGTGGTGGCGAGACGGCCCAGGACAACGTCCTGAGCGTCGATGACGTGCCACTGGCGCGTCACATCGCCGGGCTTGGGGCTGTACGTACGCACGGTTCGTAGCCTTCGCTTCGAGTGAATGGTCCTGAACAGGTCACCGAAACGATCACGACAGCCTTGACCGCACCGCGGTGACGCAAACCGCGTGCTGGTCGCTGGTCATCGGCCCGGTGGACCGGTGTAAGGGCCCGTCCCGTGAGAATGAGCAAGCCAATACACAACGAAGAAGCAGGTTACCTGCAGGGCCCCGGATGGGTCAAAACGAGGCCCTTCCCCCTCATGTCGGCGGACAAACACGGCATGCCGTCGCACCGGGCCCGGCACCTTGCGTACCCCGTCTAAGATGCGCCCCATGAGTTACGGGCAGGGGGGACCCCAGTCTCAGTGGGATCCCTGGAAACCGAATTCCCAGCAGCCCTGGAGCAACGGCGGTGACGACGGAACCCCGGACTGGGCGGCACTCGCCGAGGCCTCGGAGAGCCGCAACAAGCGCCGCAAGCTGCTGTTCATAGGCGGCGGCGCGGTCGCCACCCTCGCGATAGGCACCGCGGTCGCCATGGCCGTCGTCTCCGCGAACGGCGGCGACGGACCGCAGGCCGGCCCCAGCAACCTGCCCGCCAGCGCCTCCCTGCCCAGCGGCTCGGCCACGCCGTCCTTCGCGCCCACCAGCGCCCCGCCGCCGCTGGACCCGAAGGACTTCATCGCCACCGCCAAGAAGGACACCGCCCCGCTCAGCGCCGGCACGCTCTTCCCCGGCACCCAGCTGACCATGGGCGACACGGTGTACAAGAAGGGCGCCACGGCCGACACCACCAACTGCGCCTCCGCCGCCGGCGCCAACCTGCCGAAGATCCTCACCGCCAACGGCTGCACCCGCCTGATCCGCGTGACCTACAGCAAGGGCGGCGTCGCGGGCACCGTCGGCGTCGCCGTCTTCGCCGACCAGGCGCACGCCGAGCAGGTCAAGAAGCAGGCCAAGAAGAACGCCATGGTGCGCTCCCTGCCCGGCAAGGGCGTCAAGAACTTCTGCAACGCCGCGGTCTGCCTGACGACGACGAACGCCGTCGGCCGCTACGCCTACTTCACGACCGTCGGCTTCCTCGACGGCAAGAACGTCGCCAAGTCGGACACGCAGGTCTTCTCCGTCGGCAACGACCTGCAGCAGTTCGTCTTCGACCAGATCTACCGCCGCGGCCAGGCCCAGGCGTCCGCGGCGGCGAACCGGTAGGGCCCGTCCGGCGGATCAGGCCGAAAGCGACGATGCCCCCGCGTCCGCGACTGGATCCGCGGGGCAGGCCCCAGGCTCAGCAGCACCCCGCCGACGGAAGCGAGCGCTTGTTCCGCGCCTCCCTGCTGCGCGCGGCCAGCAGCTCGTCGGCGGGGTAGCCCACCTCCTCCAGGGTCAGCCCGTGCGGTCGTACGACATGCACGGCGGAGTCCCGCACCCCCGCGGCCAGCACCTTCCCGGGCCACTCCGGCCCGCGGTGCCCGTCCCCGACGAACAGCAGCGCGCCGATCAGCGAGCGCACCATGTTGTGGCAGAACGCGTCGGCGCGCACGGTGGCGGTGATGATCCCGTCGGCGCCCTTTTCGAGGCTCAGCTCCTGGAGGGTGCGAATCGTGGTCGCCCCTTCCCTCTTCTTGCAGTACGCCGCGAAGTCGTGCTCACCGAGCAGCGCCTGCGCGGCCTCGTTCATCGCGGCCACGTCGAGCGGCCAGTCGTGCCACAGGACGTGGCCCCGCAGCAGGGGGTCCACTCCCCCGGGGTTGTCGGTGACCCGGTAGGCATACCGGCGCCAGACGGCGGAGAAACGGGCGTTGAAGCCGCTCGGCGCCGGCCGGAGCGCCCACACCCGCACGTCCCTCGGCAGCCGCCCGGCGAGCCGCTTGAGCAGCTTCTGGTTGTGCTCCCGCCAGACCCCCTCGGGCAGGTCCACGTGCGCCACCTGCCCGCGCGCGTGCACCCCGGCGTCGGTCCGCCCGGCGACGGTCAGCTCGTACGTCTCCCGTGACCGCGTCACCGTCCGCAGGGCGTCCTCGATCTCACCCTGCACGGTCCGCCTGCCGCCGGCCTGCTTGGCCCAGCCGTGGAAGTCGCCGCCGTCGTAGGAGATGTCGAGGCGGACACGGACGTAACCGGGCTGTACTTCATCGCTCACACGGAAATCCTCTCAGGGCGGTGCCTGGTGAAAAGACACGAAAGCGGGCCCGCCCCGAAGGGCGGACCCGCTTCCCGCGTCAGGCAGAGCCTCAGGCGTCCTTCGACTCCTCGGCAGCGGCCTCCTCGGCCGGAGCCTCGGTGGTCTCCGCAGCCTTGGCCTCCTCGGCCTCCTTGACCGCACGCTTGGTGGCGGCCTCGGCCTCACCCACGGCGTTCTGCTGCACCGTCAGCGCCTCGACCAGCTCGATGACGGCCATGGGCGCGTTGTCGCCACGGCGGTTACCGATCTTGGTGATGCGGGTGTAGCCACCGGGACGGTTCTCGTACCGCGGGCCGATCTCGGTGAAGAGCGTGTGGACGACGCCCTTGTCCGTGATGACCTGGAGCACCTGACGGCGGTTGTGAAGGTCGCCCTTCTTCGCCTTGGTGATCAGACGCTCGGCGTACGGGCGCAGGCGGCGGGCCTTCGCCTCGGTGGTGGTGATACGGCCGTGCTCGAACAGCGACTTCGCGAGGTTCGCGAGGAGCAGCTTCTCGTGCGCGGCGCTGCCGCCCAGACGGGCACCCTTGGTGGGCTTCGGCATTGTTCTTCTCCTGTGTGTCTGCCCCGGCCGTGTCAGGTACCGGGGTCAGGAACCCGATGAGCGGATGCTCACCGGCTACGACCGATCAGTACTGCTCGGTCTCCACGAAACCCGCGTCCGCGTCGTCGTCGGCGCCGAAGGCGTCGGCAGCGGCCGTGGGGTCGAATCCGGGCGGGCTGTCCTTCAGGGCCAGGCCCATGCCGGCCAGCTTCGCCTTGACCTCGTCGATGGACTTCGCACCGAAGTTGCGGATGTCCAGCAGGTCGGCCTCGGAGCGGGCGACGAGCTCACCCACGGAGTGGATGCCCTCACGCTTGAGGCAGTTGTAGGAGCGGACCGTGAGCTCCAGCTCCTCGATCGGCAGCGCGAGGTCGGCGGCCAGGGCGGCGTCCGTCGGGG